>JAMFSL010000219.1 GCA_026225275.1 Puia dinghuensis | reverse complement strand
GGAAATTGCGCGAGGTCGAAGTTGCGGCCTTTGATCATCTGCATGCCGAGGGTGGGAATATAATGGTCGTCGACCCTGAGCGTGGTCATGAGGATCGCCTTCCTGGCGTCGAGCGAGGCATCCGGGAACCAGCCCTCCTGCCAGTACTGGCCATCGACGGTGGGCATGTCGGGGGTGGCGGTTGCGTCGGTGACCCCGGCAAGGGTGAGCAGGTTCTTGCGAAGATTGGTCGTACCCTCCTGGCCGAGCGACCAGGTATCATGGATGACGAGTACCTGATCCCGGTTAAAGCCGACTTCCTTATTTCGAATATAGTGCAGCTGGCGATAGATGACGAGGGTGCTGACGATGAGGCCAATAGAAATAAAAAATTGAAAGACCACCAGGCTGCTTCGGAGCCAGCTGCTCTTGAAGCCCGCGGATATCTTCCCTTTCAATACATCGATCGGCTGAAAGGAGGAAAGGTAGAAGGCGGGGTAGCTGCCTGCGAGACAGCCGACCACCAGCACCAGGAGGATGAGGATGGGCAGGAACCGGCCGCTGAAGAGCGCGTCGGGATGGAGCGATTTGCCGGCAAGCTGATTGAACATCGGTAGCAGCAGGACAGCGATGCCAAGGGCGAGGACGAGGGAGAAGAGGCTGAGCAGGATGGACTCGGTGAGGAACTGGAGGATGAGGTGTCCTTTTGTCGAGCCGGCGACCTTGCGGATGCCCACTTCCTTGGCGCGGTTGGCGGAGCGGGCGGTGCTGAGATTCATGAAATTGACGCAGGCGATCAGGAGGATGAGCACGGCGATTACGGAGAAGATGTATACGAACTGGATATTGCTGTTGGCTTCGAGCTCACCAGACTTATTGGAATGGAGGTGCACATCGGCGAGGGGGAAGATGCGGCACCGGAAATGATTACCCGCTTTCTCGAGGTCGGCGCCCGAAGTGTGGAACATTCCCTGGAGGGCCGGGCTGATATTGAGGTTGACGACTTCGTCTACATCCTTCTGGACCTCGGCTCGCGTGGTGCCGGGTTGGGCAAGGATATAGGTATAATAACCATTGCTTATCCAGTTGTTGTCGTTGGGGTCATTAAAGTTGTAGGCTTCGCGGAGGGGGCGGATGAAGCTGAAATGGAACTGAGACTGTTCCGGCATGTCCCGGATGAGCCCGGTGATCTTGAGGGGTGTATTGTTACCACCTACCTCCAGGGTGCGGCCGATGACGTCGGTGCTGTTGAAATAGCGGCGGGCGGCACTTTCATCGATCACGATGGAATGAGGGTTGTTGAGGGCGGTATTGGGGTCGCCGGCGATCATGGGCAAAGTGAAGACCTTGAAGATCGTCGAGTCGGCGAAGGTGAAATGATGGTCGAGGACGTGGTCGTTGCCCTTCCTCACCAGCTCGGCGCCCGGGTTGCGGAATCGGACCATCTGCTGGATCTTCGGATAGGAAGCGACCAGAGCGGGGCCGAAAAATTTGGAGGTGGTGGTAGCGTCGTACTGGGTGTTATTGAAGTAGAGATCCTCATCGATCCGATAGATGCGGTCGGCGTTGACGTTGTAGCGATCGTAACTGAGCTCGTCAGTGACGTACAGGACGATCAGCAGACAGACACCGAGGCCGGCAGCGAGGCCGATGACGTTGAGGGCGGTAAAGCCCTTGCTTTTCCTGAGGCTGCGGAAGGCAATCTTGAGATAGTTGCGGAACATGGGTTGGTCGGTTTTTGTGACGAGTAAGGCGGCCAAATCATTAGGGTGATCCCAAAAGAGTGCCGGGTTTATAAAGTCTTTAAAACCATTCTTCTGTGAAGGCCTGAGCGAGACGATGATGTTCGGTTTCGATACAGTAACCGTGCAGGAACGAGCATCGGCAGGGGTATGCGGAGGCATTTGTAAAATCCGCGTTCTCTTGTTGTCTCTTTACAGATTGAACAAAATTTCACCAGGTTTTCTAAAACTCATGCCGTAGATTCCAAGAACTGTATGGTCATTGCACAATAACCATATCATCTGGTGGAATAGGTGAACTATCGTATCTGTTAAGACAGCCAAAGAATGAGTAGGCATGTATGTTATAAAAATGATTGGACATCCAAACCCAAACGCCCCTCGGCGCCTGGAGGCGCCTGGTTTTTGCATTCATCCGCTCTGGCGAACAAGTTCGCCCCGCTCCTGAAATGCAAAAACCCCCGACTATCGTCGGGGGCGCTTGTGACCCTGTCAGGATTCAAACCTGAAACCTTCTGATCCGTAGTCAGATGCTCTATTCAATTGAGCTACAAGGCCAGTTCTTAAGCGCTGAGGGAGGAATGCTTTACGCGCTAAGGGGCTGCAAATATATTACAAAATCGGGAACGAAAAAACTTATTCATAGATCTTCATCGTAGTACGCTCCACCAATGTCTTGGGCAGCAGCCACGCCATCGCCGCGCCGACCTTATTCACGAAACCGGTGATGACCTCGGCCTTGCCGGCCAGCATCGCGCGTACCGCTATCGAAGCGACGGCGTCCGGTGTCATGTTGAATTTATCCGCTGCTTTGAGCCCTTTTTCGCCCAGCTGAGCCCGGTTGACGAAATCGGTGTCCGTGGCGCCGGGACTGATACAGGTGACGGTAATGGGACTGTTATGCAGTTCCTGGTGCAGACCGCGGCTGAAGGCCAGCACGAACGCCTTGGTAGCCGCATAGAGACTGAGATTGGGAATGGCCTGGTAGGCGGCAGAGCTGGCGATATTCATGATATAGGCCTTCGGTAGCTGATGAAAGTCCGGCACGAATAGCCGTGTCAGCGCGACCAGTGTCAGCATATTCAGCTGCATCATGTTCAGATTCTGGTCAGTACTGTATTTTTCAAAAGGACCGCTCAGCCCGTAACCGGCATTGTTGACCAGCACGGACACCGTATATCCCTTGGCCCGGCACCAGTCATAGACATTCTGCGGCGCCTCTGCGGTAGACAGATCGAGGGCCATCCAGTCGGCTTTCACGGGATGCAGCGTAGTGATGCGGGTAGCTGTCTCCTCCAACAATGCTTCTGACCGGGCTACCAGCAACAGATTGAATCCCCGCGCCGCCAACTCATGAGCGATGGCCTTGCCAATCCCTTTGCTGGCACCTGTAATAAGAGCGTATTCCGTCATAATATAAAGATACTTAAACTTGATACCCGATGCATGTCATTACATCGGGTATCGCAGCCAAACGGCATTATCAAATGATGATGTTAATTCTGTACTTTTCCCGCAAGACGATGATAGAATGGCGTCTTGCTGTGTTCGTCTTTGGGCATATATTTCCCCGTGATGATAGGAATATACATGACCCGGCGGCGGCTGGCTTCCCCATATAGCGGCGACTGCTGCGCGCGATGCCAGATCCGGCCATCATGCACGGTCAGATCGCCGGCCTTTAGATCGAAGCCAATTTCGCGGCGATCGGGATTGTTGTCAATGAAATATTTTTTGCCGAACAAGAGGCGGAGGATACCTTGTTTGTGCGTTCCCGGCAATACCCGCAGCCCGCCATTTTCAAACGGCGTGTCATCCAGGTGAATGCCGACATTCAACATCGGCATAATCTTCTGGCCCATGAAAAGGTCCCGCGGACTATCTGTATGCCAACCCATTTGAGTAAAATTGCTTTCGGGCATCCGGACATAATGATTCAGGATCAATCCATCCTTTTCATTTTCCCCGATACGCCCATCATAGGGATATAACAGGCCGGTCGTGGCTTGAACGCGGGAGTCCTGCAGCAGTTCATGCAGCGGATTGCTGAAAAGGGAAAGAAAACACATCCGCTGGATCATCTTATTGCCATACTGGTCCTTTCCGAATTTCAGGGGAATACCATTGATCTTGTCCCGGCCTTCATCCAGCCATTGCTTCTCAATCCTGTTAAGCTCTGATATGTATAATTTAACACTCTCCGAATTCAAAAAATTCTTGAATATGATCACGCCATACTTATCGAAAAAGCTATACTGTTCTTCTGTTATTTTTTCTCCCAGAACAAAATCGGGACATTCGAATTTTTTCATAACTGCGAGCTTTATTTAAGAAAAGGAAGGGTCATCCCTTTCCGCTTCAGAGCTTTTAAATATTGGGTTAATTGAATTTTAACAAATTGTGAAATCTTCATTAATCATCAAATATAAGAAATCTAGATTTTCCGCGTTAATTTGCCTTACTTTATCAATAGACATAATAATAAATATAATACAACATTGCCTTCTCCTTTCATCAGAAAAGCAATATTTATCTATTTTCTTGGACTTTCCTATTTTATTTTGGTACCGTTCAACGCGGCTGCCCAAAATGATAGTTTAAAAACCGTGCCCGTCGATAAGCTCAAATTGCCTATCAAAAGCCCGGCAAATATACATCATGTTCTTGTACTCCCAATCATCGCCCGGTCCATCGAGACCGGCTGGTCCTTCGGGGGCGCCAGCGCAGCCACTTTCCGCCTCAGAAGCCACGATACGGCGGCCACGCTGCGGGATACGGTTTCGCGGACCTCAAACGTGGAAGCGGTCGCTCTCTATACAACCCGTAAGCAGTTTGTGTCGGCTATAAATGGTTCCATCTACTTCCCGGGCGAACGGTTCATCCTAAATGAACAGCTGTCCTATAGCTCCTTCCCCGACGAATTCTGGGGCCTCGGCAAAAGGGCGCCTGACAGCAACGAGGAAAACTACAGTTTTAAGCAATATTTTGTGTTCCTCCATCCCCAATTACTGATCTCCAAAAGCCTGTTCCTGGGCGTCGTCTACCAGTATCAACGTGTATTTAATATCGATTATGACTCGGGAGGACTGTTTGTCATCGAAAATGTAGTGGGAAGACAGGGATACCATGTCTCCGGCCTGGGATTGAGCCTGACCTATGATACCCGTAATAACGCTTTTTCCCCCGATCGCGGATCGATGCTGCAGTTTTATTTTGATCAATTTGCGCCTATTTTCGGTAGTAACTACCTGTATACCAGTTATATATTAGACCTGCGCCGGTTCATCAGGGTCTATAAGGACCAGGTACTGGCCCTGCAGGCATACGGCCTGTTCAATAATGGAGAGGTCCCCCTCCGAAGCCTGGCTTATCTGGGCGGTTCCAGCCTGATGCGCGGCTATTATGAAGGACGCTATCGGGACAAAAATGCCGGCGTTATCCAGGCGGAATACCGGGTGCCCTTATTCTGGCGCTTTGGGGCGGTGGGTTTCGGGGATATAGGCAATGTAGGACCGGAACTGAAAGATGTCAACCTGGAACACTTCAAATATTCCTACGGCGGCGGACTACGCGTTGCGCTGAATCAAAAGGAAAAACTGAATCTTCGATTGGATTATGGGCTGGCAAAAGGCGGATCAAATGGATTATACCTACAGCTCGGTGAGGCATTCTAAAGAGATCGACCAGCCGGGCAAAACTACCAGTTCCGGCCTACCGGCTCCTTAACCATCAGCCGGGTACTGATCCGCCAGGCGATCCAGCCAAAAAGGAATCCTCCCAATACATCATATGTATAATGCACATGCTGCACCAACAGCAGGATAGCGACGCTCAACGTAACGATCATCGCCAGTTTCTTGTCAACCTTACCCGGCAGGCAGAGATACAGCAGAAATACCGTGGAAGTATGGCCTGAGAAGAACAGGTCATGGGTGACGAATTTCGGTCCGTAAAAGAAATTGCTGAGGGGATCCACCAGCCCGACCAATCCTACCGGAGGGTCCAGCGGCACCAGGGTGATCGTCAGCATGCGGAAAAGCGTCAGGGGGATGAAAGCCCACAAAAAGGTCAGGAACATCCGGGGATGCTGCACCGCCCTCACGATGGATAAGAGAGAAAGCGCCCAGATGATGATAAACAGAGGAACCGAGACATTATGGGGCGTTAATACCCTTAATATAAGATCATTGAGTACGATGCCGTGCCTTAGCTCTATCGACTGAAAAAAGTATGGCAAAAAGCCCAGAATGGGGATCAATATCGCCATGCCGATGATCACTTTTCGTCGAAAACTGGGGGTGATCCAGGCTTCGTGCCATTCCTGTCTGATAGTAATAAAGGTTGTAGTCTGTGGCATAAGGTAAAGCCACAAAAATACAATAAAGCTGTATTAACACAAATTTAATACAGAATTCCTGCGACGTTGGCGAATTAATAATGCCACCTCACAAACGCCTCCATCGCGGCGTATTTGGTGAACCCCAGCTGCGCATACAAATTAGCCGTATTCGCATTGCGGTCTTCCGCCCGCTGCCAGAACTCCCGGCTATCATTCCCCTGGAAGGGCACCATGTCTTTCTGCGACTGATGGATGAAGATGCCAAACCTTTTCTTCCTCACCTGGTCCGGGCTCATAGGGATCGCCATTTCGATCTCGCTGATATCCCATTCCTGCCAGGCCCCCTTGTACAGCCACAGCCAGCAGTCATTCAACCAGCTATCCCCGGCTGCCTTCAGCCGCCGCAGCGACTCGAACACCACATCCAGACAGACCTTGTGCGTACCATGCGGATCGGCCAGATCCCCTGCACAATAGATCTGGTGCGGCTTGACCTTTCGCAACAGCTCGATGGTCAGCTGCACATCTTCTTCCCCCATCGGCTTTTTCTCGATGGTCCCCGTCTCATAAAAAGGAAGGTTCATGAAATGGATATTTTCGTCGGGAATGCCTACATAACGACAGGTTGCCTTGGCCTCGCAACGCCGGATGAGCCCCTTGATGCTCCGGATCTCCTGCGTATCTATATCGCTCGGTTTTTTAGTCTTAAGGTAACTGGTGGCCTGCTCCAGGATCTGCGAAGACTTCTTCGCATCGATACCGGCAAGGATTTCAAAGCCGACGGCGAAATCCAGGAATCGGGTGACAAATTCATCCGTGACCGCAATATTTCCCGACGTCTGGTAAGCGACATGTACGTCATGCCCCTGGTCATGCAGCCGCATAAAAGTGCCGCCCATGGAAATGATATCGTCATCAGGGTGGGGCGAGAAGATCATCGTCCGCTTGGGAAAAGGCTCGGAACGTTCAGGATGAGTAGGTAGATGCGCGCCGGGCTTGCCCCCGGGCCAGCCGGTAATACTGTCTCGTAATAAATAGAATACCTGCAGATTGACTTCGTAGGCATCTCCTTTTTCCACTAACAGGTCGCTGAGACCATTGTCATTATAATCGTTGTTGGTAAGGCTCAGGATGGGCTTACCCAACTTCAGCGCCATATTGACGACGGCCTTGCGGATCAGGGCTGGCGTCCACGCAGTGTCGCCTGTCAGCCATGGGGACTTGAATCGGGTCAGCTCGTTGGCTGCCATCTCATCGATCACAAAAGTGCTGTCGTTGTGCTGCTGCAGCAGCGATGCCGGGATCTGCTCTGTCACGTTGCCTTCTACCGCCTTCTGAAGGACTGGCGCCTTGATCTGACCCCAGGCCATCAAAATGATCCGCCTGGCCTTCAGGATGGTGCTGATACCCATGGTGACCGCCAGCCGCGGCACCTGCGAGATATTCTGAAAATCATGTGAATTGGCAATCCGGGTGGAGTTGTCCAGCGGCACGAGCCTCGTCCGGGAATAAATGCTGGAACCAGGCTCGTTGAAGCCGATATGCCCGTTGTTGCCGATGCCCAGGATCTGCAGGTCGATACCGCCTGCATCTTCGATCAGCTGCTCATATTCGATACAGTGCTGCTTGATATTTTCTTTCTGCCACTGCCCGTTGGGAATATGACAGTTTTTGGGATCGATGTCTATCTTGTCGAACAACTGCTCCTTCATGAAACGGTTGTAGCTCTGCAGGGCATCATTATCGATAGGGTAGTATTCATCGAGGTTAAAGGTGATCACGTTCCTGAAGCTCAGTCGTTCTTCCCGATGCAGCCTGACCAGCTCCGTATACAGGGATTTGGGTGAGGAACCGGTCGCCAGACCCAGTACGGCCTTTTCACCTTTGGACTCTTTTTCCCTGATCAGATGGGCAATTTCTTTGCCGATAAAGCGGCTGCCTTCTTCCAATGAACCAAAGATCTTTACCGGAATTTTCTCGAACGAGTCTACCATGCTCATAGCTCAAATTGTTTGTGTAGGTAATCAAAGCGGGGCGAATTTACAACCGTAGGTGTCAAAAAGGAAATAAATGTAATGTCAGCGGTAAGATAAAAAATATCATGGCCCCCGCCAGCAATGATTTCAGGGACTTGATAGCCTGGTACAGCAGATTCCGGGCAACCTGGTAATTAATATTCATGATCTCACTGACCTCCTCATAGCTCAGGTTCTGGTAATATTTCAGATAGATGATCTCCCTTTGACGATTCGACAGGCGGCCAAGCGCATCGAGCACCCGCTCTCTTTTTTCCTTATTTTCCTGTTGGACGATCAGCCAGTTTTAATGACTCCACTCGAAGGAAATATCGTCGCCGTCCGATAACGGCTGCACCCGGCCCCGCTGACGAAAAACTTTTAAGAGCTTGTATTTGAGTGATTTGAGGAGGTATGCCTTGACGGAAAGCACCGGAGCGCCAGACTTGGCCTGCCAAAGTTCGATGAAGAGTTCCTGGATACTGTCCTCGAGTATCTCTGTGTCGGCAGTCATCCGGTTGCCATACCGGAATAACGTCTCATAATGCTGCCGGAAAAGGGCTGCAAAGGCATCTTTATCCCCTTTGCGGAAAGACTCCCAAAGCACTATGTCGGAGTGGGCAGTATTCAATGGTTTAACTTCGATTGTCTTGAATGGCTGGTCTTGGTCAGGGTCGTGAAACTAATTCAATTGAACGAAAAACGTTATTCCGGCCCTATAAAAAGTCCAACTTTTTTCAGCGGATTAAAAAAAAGCCCAAAAAACTTCAGAAAAGCGTATTACAAATTTATCTTTACACGCACTTACTTGCAGAATCGTCACTCTCATGATGTTAGACCAATACAGCCAACCCGAAGACCTTTTGGCCGATGAATCCTTTCTTCACTGGTATTTTAAGACCGGGGGCGAAAAGGATCGGGTATGGGAGGATTGGATAAACGCTGGTGACGGACACCAGGAACTGGTGCGGCAGGCCGTGGAACTGCTTGAACTGACCCGCATGCCCCAGCGGATGATGCCGCAGGAACAAATTAACCGCGCTGCAGACAAAATGCTCGCAGGGATCAGCCGGCTGCAGGAAGACATCCGTCAATACGACGTTCACGAAAAGAATTCCGGGACCGGGGCAGCAAAGACAGCGCGGATATTGCCTTTAAAGGGAGCCGCACGCTGGATAGCCGCCGCCTGTTGCCTGTTGCTGACAGGCGGTGTACTGTTGTACGCAGTTGAGCATTCCCGCCGTTCTCAGCTCAGGACGGAATACGGAGAATTGGGACAGCAGGTATTGCCGGACGGTACAGAAGTGACCATGAACGCCAATAGCCGGCTCGAACTGGCGTCCGGCTGGAAGAAAGGGACGGACAGGGAGGTCTGGGTCACAGGGGAAGCTTTCTTCCATGTCAGCCATACCCCCGAAAAAACCCCGTTCATCGTACATCTCGATCATTGTGATGTCATCGTGCTGGGCACCAGCTTCAATGTGGTCAACCGGCCGGGGAAAGAAAATATTATGTTGGAAGAAGGAGCCGTCAGCCTCCGTGCTGCCAATGGGAAAGTGATCAATATGAAACCAGGCGACTTTATCGCCCTGGGCGAGGATCGGCTGCAACAAGGAACGGCAAGACCGGATAGCTTGCTGGCCTGGAAGAAGAAGACGATATTCCTCGACAACACCTGTCTGCAGGACATTGTCAATACGATCTATGATCAGTATGGCGTCTCTATCCATCTGGCAGACGACTCCCTTAAATCGACGACCCTCTCCGGCATTATTCCTAATAATAACCTCGACGAACTGCTGAAAGACGTCGAAGTGATGGGGAATCTGAAGGTGACCAGACAGGAAGGCGGTGCGATCACTATCGCCGCCCGACCGTCGCAGAAATAAGAAGTCGCAGAAGTAAGCGCTCGTCAATAAGTCATTGAACCAAAACGCTGCATAATTGAGAAAATCAAGCCTATACTGCATATTGCTTGCTTTCCTTATTGGCTTGACCCTACCCGTGCTACCGCAATCTTCACCCTCACATCCCGCCTCTCCCTCCCCATCAAAGACCACCCTGTTGGAGGCCCTCATCACCCTCAATAAAGCCAGAGGCGTCTATTTCCTTTTTACGCAGCCGGCTTTCGGCAAGATACCCGTAACACCTCTCGTCCCGTCACCCGGCGCCAGCGTTGAAAGAATGCTCAGCCAGCTTCTTCGCAATACCGGCCTGACCTTCAGAAAAGTTGACGACCAGACCTTTGTCATTCTCGATAAGAAGAGCCGGAGCCGGCAGGACCATAACGAGGACACCGCGCAGCCGGACGATACCTCGGCGGTCGGAATGGCGATCCCCATGGCGGATGCCGATGCCCGTCTTGTCGCCGGAAAGGTGATGGCCGCCGATGGAAAGGCCCTTCAGGGAGTCAGTGTCACGGTCCGGCGGACGCAAAAGGGTACGGCAACGGACCCGGCCGGTATCTTTTCGCTCACGGCCGATAAAGAGGATACCCTGCAATTTTCCTTCGTCGGCTATAAGCTGCTGAAGGTGAAAGCCGGAAAAATTGACCGGGATGGCATCGTGCTGGAACCATCCAACGAACCGCTGGTCGAAGTGCTGGTTACGGCTATGGGAATCCGTAAGCAGGAACGGGCGCTGGGCTATTCGGCCACAGAACTGGATGGCTCGGGTTTCACCCAGTCGAGGGAGGTGAACCTCGGTAATGCCCTGATCGGCCAGGCCGCCGGCGTCAGCGTGGATCAGAATGCCACGGGCCCTTTCGGCAGCAGCCGGGTGCTCATCCGGGGCAATGCCTCTCTCAGCGGTAACAACCAGCCGCTGTATGTCATCGACGGCGTTCCCTATGATAATACCGCCCAGGGGTTTGCCGGACAATACGGCGGATTCGATCTCGGTGATGGTTTGTCGAATATCAGTCCCGACGATATTGCCACTGTACTGATCCTGAAAGGCGTTGCCGCTTCTTCCCTGTACGGCTACCGCGGCGGCAACGGCGCCATCCTGATCACGACGAAGTCGGGCCTGAATACGCATGGGATAGGCGTGCAGGTGAATAATAATACGACGCTGCAACAGGTGATAGACGAACGGCATTATCAGTACGTTTATGGCCAGGGCCTGTCCGGCGTCAAGCCTGTCAGTGCCGAAGTGGCACAGGCCGCTCCCTACTACAGCTGGGGCGCCCCGCTGGACGGAACTCACGCGGTCAACTATCTCGGCGATACCTATGCCTATAGTCCCTTCAAACACAACTTCGAAAACTTTTTCAGGACAGGGGCTACCGAACAAAGCTCGGTAGCCCTCACCGGCGCTAACAACAAAGGACATTTCCGCCTCGGCCTCAGCGACCTCTCGCTCGACGCCATCGTTCCGAATTCCTCGATGCAACAGCAGGGGATCAATCTTAATTCCACCTACTCGGTGACGGACAAACTGCAGATGGTGCTCACCGCGGACTATGTCTTCGAACATGTCCAGAACCGCGCCAGCATCTCGGACGATCCCGGTAATGTCATGGCCGCGCCGCTCTACCTCGCGAACAGTTTCGACATCCGCTGGATGAAAGATCATACGGTCAACCCCAATGGGACGGAATGGCTTCCGGGCAATGACACCTATTTCGAGAACCCTTATTATATCGCCTACGACTATCTCAACACCTCGGACCGCAACCGGCTGACCGGCGGTCTTACGCTAAAATATAATCTGCTGGACTGGCTGTCGGTTCAGGCACAGGCTACCCGGGACGGTTACACTTTCAATGTCACCGAAATAGTCCCTTCCGGAGTGGAATACACCCGCAGCGACGGCGTTCATGGCGGCAACCTTACCCAATACGAACTGGACTTTCATGAGGTCAATACCAATGTCATGCTGGTGGCGCATAAGAAATACGCTTCCCGGCTCAGCCTGGATGCCAACCTGGGCGCTAATGAACAGGACAATGTCACGACGGTCAACGGCATTGGCGCCGTACCGAATTCCGGTAACCGGGCAGCAGGCCCCTTTGTAGTGGCCGGCAATTACAACCCCGACAACATCGCCGTCAGTCCCCCTTACAGTTCTTCGGATCAGCACTACCGGGTCAATTCCATTTACGGCAGCGTGGAATCGGGATACCGCAATTACCTGTTCCTGGACCTCACGGCAAGGAATGACTGGTTCTCTACCCTGAATATTCATTCGGATCATTATCTCTATCCTTCGCTGTCGGGTAGCTTCGTATTCACGGACTGCTGGCATCTCCCTCTTTGGATTAGCCTGGGCAAGTTCAGGGCGTCCTACGCGGCAGCTTCGGACGGGACGGAGCCCTACCAAAATTTACTCGGCTTCGCAGTCGAGCCCTATACGATCAACGGTCAGCCACTGGGTACTATCGCTACCAATTACGGTACACCTACGATACCGGATGCCAATTTGCGGCCGGTCAGTATCCGCGAACAGGAGTTCGGCCTATATTTACATTTCCTCGACGACCGCCTGGGACTCGATGCCACGGTATACAACAAGATCACAACAGATGATATCGTCAGCGCTACGGTCAGCCCAACCTCGGGGTATGACCAGGCGATCGAAAATCTCGGCCGCATCCGCAACCGCGGAGTTGAACTGCTGTTGACAGCCACCCCTGTCAAATGGCGGGCCTTCTCCTGGCATACTTCCTTTAATCTCGCGGTCAATAATAATAAGGTACTGTATGTCGGCGGCCCTAACAGCATTGTGATCAGTGGCGCTTACCCCCGCTGGGGCAGCGAGGTGAGCATCAGCAACGTCGTGGGATTGCCCTATGGCCAGATTATGGGCTATGCCTACCAACGGGATAGGAAGGGTAATATCATTTACAGCGACGGCGTCACCAATCCTACTCCGGCAGGGGAGCCGCTAGAGACGGGTCTTATACCCCTCGGCTCCACAGTTTACAAGACGACCGGCGGATTCAGCAATGACTTTCAGTACAGGAATTTTTCCTTCAACGTGCTGATCGACTTTAAATACGGCGCCAAAATATACTCGGGCACTAACCTGCTGCTCTATTACTACGGATTGCAGAAGACCACCCTGCAGGGTAGGGCAGAGGGCTATACCGGCAAAGGCGTGCTGGAAAATGGTCAGCCGAACAATTTTGCCGTTCCGGCCCAGCAATATTTCCAGGATATTTCTGCAGGTGGCACTGATCATATCGCGGAGGAATTTGTCTACGATGCCAGTTTTATCAAATGGCGGTCGGCATCGCTGACGTATGCGTTTCCCGCCGCTATGTTAACACATAAGTATATAAAGGGTATCAGTGTATCGCTGGTGGGCAGGAATTTGGCAATACTAATGAAGCGTATTCCGAACATTGACCCCGAGTCCAGTATCAACAACACCAACGGCCAGGGGCTGGAACTATCGGGCTATCCCAGCGCACGAAGCCTGGGTTTGAATATGAATATAAAATTTTGATCAGAAAAGGATGCAAAGAATAAAAAAAGGATGCCAGGAATAAAAAAGATGACGAGTGGGGCCCTCATCGGCCTGATACTTTTGACAGCCGCCGGCTGCCGCAAAGATTTTGTGTCGATCAATACCAACCCCGATGTTATCACTGCGTCGCAGATCAACTTCAATTACTTGTTCACCAACGTGGAGCTGCAAACCTCCGGTAATACGGATGGCAACGGCTATGAAGACTGGCGCAACAACCTGATCTATTCTTCCTGCATGATCCAGCATCTGTCCTCCACGGAGTCCTATTGGGATGGAGATAAATATTTGTACAGCGCCGTCTACAATTCGGCCTATTGGGATGAGAATTACCCCAATGCCATCGCGAATATGGCGGAGGTCATGCAGAACACCATGAATGACAGTGCACAGGCGAACCTCTACCAGATCTGCAGGATATTCCGGGTATTCATGTTCCAACGGATGACGGACATGTACGGAGACTGTCCGTATTTCCAAGCCGGATTGGGAGCGATTGCGGGCATTACCACTCCCGTCTATGACCAGCAGCAGGCCATCTATACGGATATGCTCGCAGAATTGCTGGACGCCGCGAGCAAGCTCAACACCCAGGCGGCTAACACGGTCGGGGCCGCAGATCTGCTCTATGGCGGCGACGTTCTGTCGTGGCAGCGTTTCGCCTATTCTGAAATGACAAGACTCGCCATGCGGCTCGTGAAGGTCGATCCATCGATGGCCCAGCAATGGGTAGCCCTCGCGGCGCCGGGCGTCATGCGCAGCAATGCCGACAATGCAATCGTACCGCACCAGAACGTCACCGGCACCTCGGCGGTCAATGGTACGGGCCTCACCCTGATCGGCAACGATCCGAATGGCTACCGTCTCAGCCAGACCTTCGTCAATTTCCTCCGGAATACGAACGACCCGCGGCTGCCCTACCTGGCCACGGTTTGCACGAATCCCGATTCAGCGGCGGATATGGGCGACACAGCAGGCGCCCTTCAGCTGGGACAGCCCAATGGCTATGACCCGCCCTACAGCGGCACCGCCTACGATCTCATCACCGCCCCGAGCTGGCCCGGTAACCAAAATAGCTATTCTCTCGTCAACCGCTATACGTTCGCCCGGCTGAATGCCCCCACCTTCTTCCTCACCTACGGCGAGACGGAGCTGCTGCTGGCAGAAGCTGCCGCCCGGGGCTGGGTCACCGGCAACCCGGCGACTTATTATACGGCCGGTGTACAGGGCGCCATGCAGCAATTGGCCGCACAGGCAGGGGCTGGCCCCGGTGATACCCCGATCCTGGGCTGGCTGCAATCCCATCCCTATAACCCGTCGGAAGGGTTGCAGCAGATAAATGAGCAATATTGGGTGGCTGGCTTTATGGACGAATCCGAATGTTTTGCCAATTGGCGGCGCAGCGGTTTTCCGGTACTGACCCCCGTCGTCTACCCCGGAAATGTCACCGGCAGCACGATTCCCCGCCGCTTCACCTATCCCCAGACTGAGGCTTCTACGAATACGACGAACTATAATGCCGCCGTCTCCCGCCTGGCTAATGGCGATAAAATGACCTCCCGGGTTTGGTGGGATCAATAGGCGCTCCCCGCGACCCGAAAACCGCTCCAAAAAAAATTTACTAAAACAACATTACACCGGCTTCTCCCGCAGCACATGATAAAGTATCCCGCCTGGGATAATTTATTTTATCAAAACAAACGCTGCAAAAAAATGAGAAAATCTCAGCTTTTCTGTTGGCCCGGTGTCTGCCTGGGTCTACAGCTCCTTAGTTCCGTCACGGCGTATTCGCGGGACGGCTTTGCAAACGAAAAAGGCCGCGTCTTTTATCCCTCACCAGCAGTTGCTGCCGGTGCAGGGTATCGTGCTGTCGCGGCAGGCCCGATCAAAGGGCTGGTGACATCTTCCGACGGCAAACCGCTGGAGGGCGTTACAGTAGTAGTGAAAGGTAGCAAAAAGGCGACGACGACCGATGCTGCCGGCTTCTTCACGATCGAAGCCCAGCCGGGCGACGTACTGGTCTTTTCCTCGGTTGGATTTGACTCGCAGCAAATGAAGGCCGGCACGGGTCAGATGAGCATCGCGCTGACGGAATCCAACACCCAGCTGTCCAGCGTCGTCGTTACTGCCCTCGGGATCAAGAAACAGGCCCGGTCTCTGGGCTATTCCACTACGGAAGTGGATGGGTCTAAATTCACACAATCTCGTGAATCGAATATCGGCAATGCCCTCACCGGCCAGGTAGCGGGCGTCAGCGTCGCAGGTACGGCGACAGGCCCTTCGGGTAGCAGCCGCGTAACGATCCGCGGTAACGCTTCACTCTCGGGCAACAACCAGCCGCTCTATGTCATCGACGGTGTTCCTTATGATAATACCAACCAGGGCTCGCCGGGACAATACGGCGGCGTGGATTATGGCGACGGCCTCAGCAACATCAACCCCGATGATATCGAAAGCATCCAGGTATTGAAAGGCGTGGCCGCATCTGTATTGTACGGTTATCGCGGCGGTAACGGCGCCATCCTCATCACGACGAAGTCGGGCGCCAAATCGAAAGGGGTCGGTGTGGAGCTGAACAATAACTTTACTGACGTCATGGTCCATAACCTGACGGATTTCCAGTACCAGTACGGGCAGGGAAGCCTGGGCGATAAACCTACAACGGCGGCCGCCGCGCAGGCGACGGAATATTATAGCTATGGCGCCCCGATGGATGGGTCCCAGGCCGTGAACTTCCTCGGCAATAATTTCACCTATAGTCCCTATAAGAACAATATCAAAGATTTTTACAAGGACGGTCCGAACAACCAGTCCTCGATCGCGCTATACGGATCGAATGACCAGGGCCATTTCCGGCTGGGCTTGTCTGATCTGTACAATGGCAACGTGGTCCCCAATGCCAATATGCAACAGCAGGGGGTGAATTTCAATACGGAGTACCATGTTCTTCCTAAGCTGACGATTAACCTGTCGGCCAATTATATTTTCGAAGAAGTAAAGAATCGTGTCTCCTTCGGCGATGCACCCGGCAACGTAGTGGCCAGCGAGCTCTACCTGCCGAACACCTTCCATATCAAATGGGAACAGCCGAACCAGGGCACCAATGCTGCCGGCGCTGAACAACTGCCTGGCCAGGACATTTACTTCGACAACGCCTATTTCGTTGCCTATAAGTTTCAGAACAGCACCAACCGTCAACGGCTCACCGGTGGCCTGAATGTGAAGTACGATATTACCAATTGGCTGTACGCACAGGGCGGCGTCACCCGGGATGGTTATATCTTCGACCAGCAGAATGTCGTTCCTACCGGTACCGGTTATGATGCGGGCGGACAGATCACGACAAATGACCTCAACTTTCACGAGCTGAACTGGAATTATCTCATCGGTGTCCATACGAAGTTCGGCAACGATTTCAGCTTCAACGCCAATGCGGGCGGCAACTCCGAAGACAATGTCACTTCGTCCAGTGGTGTCACCGGCGCCGGTCCCTTCAATGTGCCCTATTTATATTCGCTTACCAATGTGACCAGCCGCCCTATTTCTGTTGGTTATTCCCGGCTGCATGTCAATTCCGTCTACGCTTCGGCCGACCTTGGCTTTAAGAATTGGTTGTTCCTGAATGTGTCTGGCCGAAATGACTGGTTCTCTACCCTGGCGATCAATAATGACCGCTATCTGTATCCTTCGGCCAGCCTGAGCTTTGTGTTCTCTGACGCATTCAAACTGCCCAATTGGATCAGCTTTGGTAAACTGCGCGTGTCGGATGCGGCAGCCTCCAATGGAACCAATCCTTATCTGAATGCACAGACTTATGGCTTTCTGGGTTATTCTATCGACAACCAGGCTCAGAGCTTCATTCTCCAAAATGTCATTCCCAATGCCAACCTCGGACCGGTGCACATTGCTGAAAGAGAAGCCGGCGCCAACATGCAGTTTCTGGATAACCGCGTTGGCTTCGACGTGGCCGTGTATGACAAGACTACGACAAAGGATCTGGTCAGTGTGACCACCAGCCCCACTGCCGGTTATGATGGCATCGTCGAGAATATCGGCAAGATTAGCAACAAAGGGGTAGAACTGCTGCTGACCGGAACACCGGTACGCACCCGCGACTTCGCCTGGAATCTCTCCTTCAATATCGGCATCAACAACAACAAGGTATTGTATCTCGCACCCGGCGTTAACTCGATCGTCGTGGCCGGTGCCAACGCACGTTGGGGTAATGGCGTCAACATCAGCCATTGGACCGGATTGCCATATGCCCAGATCACCGGGTTTGGTTACAAAAAAGATGCCCATGGTAACAAGATCTATAGCGACGGTAGCGACGGCCTGCTGGCTGGCCAGCCTGAGCCGACGGCTAACCAGATTCCTCTTGGTTCCGGTATCTACAAACAAACAGGCGGTCTGACTAATGAGTTTCACTATAAGGATTTTGGTCTTTCCTTTCTCCTTGATTTCAAATATGGCGCGAAGATCTACTCGGGTACGAACTTGCTGCTGTACGAATATGGCCTTTCGAAGGCAACCCTGCAGGGCAGAGCCGAGGGCGGTTATGTCGGCAAGGGCGTAGTCCTCAACAGCGGCGCAACCAACACGGCATCCGTGAATTCGCAGGTTTATTTCCAGGCCCTGTCTACCGGCGACGATCAGATTGCGCAGGAATTTGTATACGATGCCAGTTTTATCAAATTGCGGTCGCTCAGCCTGAGCTATTCCCTGCCTTCTTCTGTCATCAAAGGTTCCCCAATCAAGGGCGTGAATTTCTCGCTGGTAGGACGTAATCTGCTCATTTTAATGAAACATACCCCGAACGAAGATCCGGAAGGAAATTATTCCACCGGCAATGGTCAGGGATTGGAATTATCCGGTTATCCGTCTACCCGGAGTCTGGGCTTCAACGTGAACGTGAAATTTTAATTCGACAGCAAATTAAATTGACAACAATGAAAAAGAAGATATTTTTAGCAGCATCAGTTTCGATAGCCCTGTTGGGCGGCGGCTGCAAAAAAGATTTCGTCGCTATCAATACGAATCCCAATGCGATCTCCGCAACGCAGGAACAGTATTCTTCCCTTTTCACTAATGCCGAGTTGATCACGTCCGGCAATAGTGACGGTAATGCGTACGAAGATTGGCGCGGTAACCTCATATATGCTGCCTGTATGATCCAACACCTGTCCTCGACCACGGGCTATTGGGATGGCGACAAGTATACAGACGACCCGGGCTATTTGTCGGCATACTGGGACCAGGATTTCGGCCCCATAGGCGGAGGCCCCAACAATGAGAATGTCAACTCGGCCCCGGTGACGAACCTGGTGGATATTACCTATAACCTCAGGAACGATGCTACGCAGGTCAATCTGTATAACGAGGCGAGGATATTCAAGGTCTACCTGTTCCAGCGTCTGACGGATATGTACGGGGATATTCCCTACAGTCAGGCCGGCCTGGGTTATATCTCCGGTATTACTGAACCGGTGTACGACAAACAACAGGCTATTTATATGGATATGCTGGCTCAGCTGGATTCAGCAGCTGCGGCACTCGACCCCTCGGCTGCTACACCCGGTGTCGCTGATCTGGTCTATGGTGGCAATGTCGCCGAATGGCAGAAATTCGCTTACTCCGAAATGGTCCGTATCGCCATGCGGTTGAGCAAGGTCGATCCGGCGACAGCGCAGACCTGGGTAGCCAAGGCTTTCGCCGGCGGCACTTTCACGTCTAACACTGACAATGCCATCCTGCTCCACCAGGCCGCTCCACCGAATGGCGCGGGTAGCCAGGTAGCCAACGGGTCCGGTCTGGTATTGGTGTATAACGATCCCGCAGCTGCACACCTCAGCGAGACCTTCGTCAATTTTCTCAAATCGACCAATGACCCCCGGTTGTCCTATCTCGGCACCGTCATTTCCGATGATGTCACTCCCTTAACCTCGGAATTGGGCGATACGACTTATGCCCATCAGCTGGGTCAGCCTAATGGCTATGATGTGAGTAGCGACCCTACGAATATTGCCAATGCTCCCAACTATCCCGGCAACCAGAATCTCTATTCTTATGTCAACCGCTATACGTTTGCCCGCAACAATGCCCCAACTCTCTTTCTGACATACGCCGAGACGCAATTGTTACTCGCGGAAGCGGCTCAGCGCGGCTGGATCACAGGGAACGCAGCGACTTTTTATTCGAACGGTGTGACGGCAGCCATGGAAATGCTCGGCACCCAGGTTGGCGCCGGTCCTTCGACTGCCCAGGTCACTGCCTATGTAACGGCTAACCCGCTGGTGTCCGGTTCTGAACTCGAGATGATCAATGACCAGTACTGGGTCGCCTCTTTCATGGATGAGACAGAATCGTGGGCCAATTGGCGGCGGAGCAATTACCCGACACTTATCCCTGTCGTCTATACCGGAAATGCCACTAATGGAACGATTCCCCGCAGGTATACCTATTCGACGGTTGAAGCCGCGACGAATGCCACGAATTATGCAGCAGCCGTCAGCGATCTCAAGAATGGAGACAAGATGACCTCCCCCGTATGGTGGGACGTGCAATAATATAATAAGCACCTATGAATTTCACTGGCCCCCGATACATCGTCGGGGGCTTTTTTTATCTCATCGGATCTATACCATCGATGGCGCCACCCCGAATTCTTTTTTAAAACTATAAGAGAAGTGCGACAGGTTCTCAAAACCTACAGTGAGATATACATCGACGGGCTTATGCCCTTTATCCCTGATCTGGTAATACGCTTCCGTCAGTCTTTTCTTCAGCAGCCACTGACTCGGCGGCTGCCCGAAGATCTTTTGGAAATCCCGCTTGAATGCCGCCAGGCTGCGACCCGTCAGCTTAGCGAATTGCTGCGACGTCACATTGTACATATAATTTTGATTCATGAACGCTTCCAGGTCGATCTTATAAGGATCGGAAAAATCGAACAGGAATTCTTTCAGCGCCGGATCGTGCCGCAGCAGCAATTCAACGGCCTCGCGGGTCTTGATCTCCGCCATGCTCTCGCTCAATGGCGCCGGATGGCTGAAGTAGGGGAGCAGCGAATCGAAATAGCCTTTGAGGAAAGGGTCGAAACGTAGTTCCAGCATCGGCGCACCCGTATATTTCTCTACCGGTCCGATCTCATTCTCCATACTATACCGCCGCAAAAATGCCTGGTCGAAAAAGATATTGACGGACCTGAACTCGCCGCCGGGCGGCGGGATTTTGACGGTTTTCATCAGGGTATGGCGCCTAACCATCCCGATCATCGGGGCTTTGACGATCTCCGTACGCCCGTTGGCGAAAATATGAGTTTCGCCTGCCATGAAATAGCCCAGCGTATGTTCGGGAGCGAATTGCTCATACCCTCTCGTGCTCTGCTGGTAGCAGGAATACATCAGGTTGTTCACCTGTGAGACGCATGTGTCATTCATGATCCTGTTTGTTTATTTGATCTGGCTCAGCATCATCTTGCTGAACTGCCGGTCCGACAATAACTTTCTCATCAGCAGGGCGGCCTTGGCCATATATCCGCCGGCATACCTCGTCTTCGGCTTTCGGGCGTCGATAGCCTTTTTGACGAGTTGCGCGATGACCCCGGGACCGGGTATCTTGCCCTCTAAGGAGCCCAGCATGGCGGCCAGCTTTTTCGCCATCAGCCCGTATTCGGTCCCGCCGGAAACCTTGATCAGGTTCTCCATGGCGATACCGCCCCATTCGGACTCGATCCCGCCGGGTTCGATGACGACGACGTCGATGCCAAAAGGTTCAACCTCTGCCCGCAGGCTGTCGCTGAGCGCTTCCAGTGCAAATTTACTGGCATGATACCAGCCACCGAACGGCAAAGCGATTTTTCCCCCTATAGAAGAAATATTGATGATCCGGCCATAATGCTGCCGGCGCATGGAAGGCAGTACCAACTGCATCAGCCGGGCCGCCCCGAAGACATTCACCTCCAGCTGATACCGGGCATCCTCCAGGGAGACGTCCTCTACGGCTCCGTACGAACCGAAACCCGCATTGTTGATCAGTACGTCTATCCGGCCTTCAGCCCGGATGATGTCGTCTACGCCCTGCACCATGGATACATCGTCGGTGACGTCCATCGACAGCACCCTGATACCCAATTGCTTGATATCGTTCATTTTATCTAACCGCCGGGCGGCGCCATAGACGATATGACCGTCCTGTAAGAGCTGTTTGGCGAATTCCTTGCCCATTCCGGCAGAAGCGCCGGTGATGAGGATGACTTGTTTGTCGTGTTTCATTGTACTTGTTTATGAAACAAAGGTCGTCATTCGTCAGGTCCCTCGTTTTGGTCAGCGGCTCAAAGTTACTTTGGTCATTAGCTCATCCCCGCTCATCCCTGCTCATCGTCACGCCCTTCTACTCACCCCATCCGCTCATCCCATCCGCTCATCCGATTCGTCAGCTCAGCTTGAACACCACCGCATGCTTTCCGACCACCTTACCCTGCAAAGCAGGCGGGATGTCGATGACCATCTTCTTCCCCTCCTCATGCCATTTGACCTTTCCCTTGACCCCGAGGATGCTGATCTTGCTGCCGGGCCGCGGGGTAAATCGGTCGATGGTCACGGTGGCCGGCAGGATAACATCGGTGCCCTCACTTTCGTAATAGGCGTACACCTGCGAGCTATCCTTCGATTGCGTCAAATACACATTGCCCGATACATAAGGTCGGATCGGCCGGCTCCCATAAATGCCTTCGCCGTTAATGCTCATCCACGCACCAATATCCTTTAACCTGGCGTATGCCGTATCATCCCAGTCACCCTCAGGTGAAGGGCCGATATTCAGCAGCAGGTTGCCGCCCCGCGATACAACCCTGATGAGCAGCTGCACCAGTTCCGTCGCGGATTTATAATGATCGTGCGGGACGTAGCTCCACGAATTACCCATGGTGATACAGGATTCCCAGGGATCATCCATGGGCAATGCAGGCACTGTCTGTTCAGGCGTCCGATAATTTTCAAACTCTCCCGGCACGCTGCGATCGACGACGATCAGCCCGGGCTGATGCCTGCGCGCCATGGCGGCAATTCCCGACATATCGACGTCCTGGTCATAGCGGATGCCCCGCTGCCAGTCGACACCGGCATCGACAGTGGACAAAGGCCGTACCCAGCCGCCGTCCAGCCACAGCAGGTCCATTTTACCGTAGCCCGTCATCAACTCCTCGATCTGGTTGTAGGTATACTTCTTAAAGGCGTCCCAGCGCGCCGGATATTTCGCGGGATCATAATCGACATTCCGGTCCTTCGGCGGAAAATAAGACCACCAGTAATCCTGGCTATGCCAGTCCGGTTTGGAAAAGTAGGCGCCGATCATGAAATCATCCGCCCGGAAAGCATTGAAGATCTCTTTGGCGACATTACTCCGGGGATTGGATGAATATGGACACGTGGTGGAAGTGATCTTATAATCCGTTTGTTTGGTGTCGAACATACAGAACCCGTCATGGTGCTTGGTGGTAAAGACGACATACTTCATGCCTGCAGCTTTTGCGGCGGCGGCCCATTTGTCCGGATCGAATTTCGTCGGATTGAATGTCGTCTGCAAATGCTGATAAGCCTGTACGTAATCGTTATAGTTCGCCCCGTAAGGCCCCCGCCGTTGTGTCCAGCCTTCGTCTTCCGGACAGATGCTCCAGCTCTCCACGATGCCCCATTGGCTATAAGTACCCCAATGCATCAGCAGCCCGAATTTATTATCCTGCCAGCGGTCCAGCTTAGCCTGCACCAGGCTGTCACTCGTAGGGATATAAGCGTGGTAGGCGTTGACCCCCCACAAAGCGTATCGCTTAAACTGTGTAGGCAGCCGTTTGGTAAAGTCCTTCCAGTTGCGGGCTCCTTTCGGGCTCCAGAGCACTTCCGATAAGGCGCTCAGTCGCGGGAACAGCATGTATTCCACTTTGCGCGGATTACTCATATATTCTGTCCAGAGATTAGCCTGCGCTCCCAGCACATAGTGAGCCTCATCAGCACTGAGTTCTTTGGGTATCGGCTCGTAGGAATATACTTTTTGCAACGGCAGATAGTTGCCGATGGTCAGCGAGTCGTCATTGTGGATCTGCGAATGATCGAAATAGACATAGTCTCCCGGCGTCATGATCACATCGTGATGCTGCTTGGCCGCAGCGATGCCTCCCTTTTCGCCGCGCCAGCTCATGATCGTGGCATTCGGTGCGATGCCCCCTTCCAGGATCTCGTCCCAGCCGATGATCTGGCGCCCTTTGGAGTTGATGTATTTTTCAATCCGCTGGACAAAATAACTTTGCAGCCCCTCTTCATCTTTCAGTCCGAGATCTTTTATCCTCTTTTGACATTTGGGACAGACCTTCCAGCTGTCTTTCGGGCACTCGTCGCCCCCGATATGGATATACTTCGATGGGAAGAGCGTAATGACTTCATCCAGCACGTCCTGCAGGAATTGGAAAACACTGTCGTTCCCTGCGCAATAGACATCCTTGAAAACACCGAAGTTGTGCTCGACATGATAGGGGCCACCTGTACAACCCAGCCATGGGTAGGCCGTCAGCGCCGCGGAAGAGTGACCCGGCAGCTCGATTTCGGGGATGATGGTGATATAACGGTCGGCGGCATATTTGACGACGTCCCGAATCTGGTCCTGCGTATAATAACCACAGTATTCGATGCTGTCATCGCCGGTTCCCGGTGCATGCCCGATGATCGTGCCGCTGCGGCAGGATCCGACCTCCGTCAGCAGCGGATATTTTTTGATCTCGATCCGCCAGCCCTGATCTTCCGTCAGGTGCCAGTGGAAATAGTTCATTTTATGTAAGGCAATATAATCGATAAAACGCTTGACGAAGTCGACAGGAAAAAAATGCCGGCCGACGTCGAGGTGCAGCCCACGCCATTCGAAGCGGGGATAGTCAGTGATCGTCACGGTAGGAATGGCAAATCCGGCTGTTGCGCTGATAGCCGGCCCGTGCTCAGTCATAACAAACGGACTTAGCGGTAGGAGTTGGATCAGCGTCTGCATGCCGTAAAAAATACCCGGCCCACTACTCGCGCCGATGGTGACGTTCTCTGGCCTTACCTCCATAGCATAAGCTCCTTCCGGCGATGTCCCACCCGCCCCAGATCCCGCCGCAGATCCTCCGGCGGCTCCCCGCATCAACCGGATATAACCTGACGCCGGCTGTTGCCCGGATCCCACTACTTTCAACCGCAACCCATAGAGGCGTTGGAGATAATCATTGAAAAATTGTACGGATGGCTTGTCCCCTTCATCGGCGACTATCACCGTGTTCGCGTCGATCATAAAATGACCATCATGCCATTGGGTACTGACGGGCTCGGGAATAATAGCGACGGGCTGTGCCTGGACCTGCGTGCAGCAGCTAAAACAAACCAGAGTCAGTACAGTAATAAGTCGTAGGTGTGTGTTCATAAAAGTTTTCTCATTTATTGTAGTACCGGTAACGTGATCCCCGAAGGATGCGCCGGATCATGCCAGATCCGGATGGTCGCCTTCTGAAAATCCCCTTCGCCCGCGGTCGGAATATTGACAAAAGTCTGGGGATTGATATCGACCAGCGGAAACCAGCTGCTTTGTATCTGTACCATGATTCGGTGGCCTTTCTTAAAAGTGTGGGCGATCTCGTTCATTTTGAACGCGACCTCCGCCGGCTGCCCCGGTACCAAAGGTTCCGGTCGCTCATAGCTGTTGCGGAACTTACATCGGAACACCTCGGCCCTGACCAGGCGCTGATAGCCGGCGGGTGAGGTGGCTGTGATACCGACCTCTGTTCCGGGCAGCACATCGATCAGCTTGACGATGAGATCGGCGTCGGTGCCGGTGGAAGAAAGGAAGATATCGGCTTTCAGCCTGCCCGTGACGATCACCGAATCGGTCAGAGGGTCGGTCTCGTAAGACAACACATCGGGCCGCTCCGCGGCAAAGCGTTGGTCTGTCACGATGTATTGATTATCCCTGGAGGCATGAATGCCGTCGATATAGGGAACCGGATGTGCCGGGTCGCTCACGTATTCGTCGAAGCCGGCCTTTTCCCCCGCGCTTGCTCCCGCCGACCCCGATGCCGCACCCCCAACCGCCGCCGGAGATCCCGTCGCGAGGCCGCCTTTCTCCTGTAGAAAAAACTTCACCGCCTTCGCCTCGGCCGGCGGCCAGGTCGCATACTCCTTCCATTGATTGGTCCCCGTCTCGAAGACCGTGGCCTCGGGCAATGCGGGCGTAGCCGAATCCTTAAGATAATGGTTGAAGAAATTCGTTTCGACCACATGGTAGTAATCATTAACATTCCCCCCGAAATCCAGCGCACCGAATTTCGTCCAGCTGCCACCGGCCCAGCCGCCATGCGTCCACGGCCCCATGATGATATGATTATCATTATTAGGTGACTGCTGCTCGATCGCCTCATAGGTCCGCAGCGAACCGAACATATCCTCCGCATCGAACCAGCCACCTACGACTAATACCGCCGGCCGGATATTCGTCAGGTGCGGCCGGATATTTCGCGCCTGCCAGTAATCGCCATAGGTAGAACCTGCCAGGTATTCGTTCCATATCTTACCCTGGTTATTGAAATATTCCGGTTTATTGGAATTCTTCAAGGGACCAAGATCCAGGAAAAACCGATACGCGTCAGAATATTCGGCGTGAAAGATATTGCCGCCGTAATTTTTAACGGGGAACGGTCTTTTGACGTCGAAGAAATTATCGAAATCGAAATTATCCAACAGGAAAAAAGCGCCGTTATGGTTGGCGTCATCCCCGATGAACTCGTCGGTAACGGGCGCCTGGGGCGAAACGGCTTTGATGGCCGGATGCGCATCGGGCAGAGAGGCCGACGCATAGAACCCCGGATAAGAAATGCCCCAGATCCCAACGCGTCCGCTGTTATTCTTGATATTCTTCAGCAGCCAGTCCACGGTGTCCCAGGTATCGGAGCTTTCGTCGGTAGCCTGATTGGCCGCACCCGAACTCCCTGCAGCGCCTGCAACCCTCGCGCCGCCTTTTCGTTTTTTTGCCGCCAGCGCATTATGCGCATCCTTCCTCGCCGGCGTCATCTCCTGGAACTGACCTTCGCTCATATACCGGCCTCGGACATCCTGGTAGACGAAGATGGCCATCTCATGCATCAGCGTACGGTTAGGTCCCAGCGATCCGCGGTACAGCGTATCTCCATAAGGACCCGCAGAGTAAGGCGTCCTTTCCATCAGAAAAGGCCAGGAATGACCCTGATCCTTGGGGATATAAATAGCCGTGTACAGCTTTATTCCATCCCGCATGGGTATCATGGCTTCCACCTTGTCGAAATGCTGTTTGACGAAGTCGGGTTCACCGCCCCGGCGGTTCTGGCCACAGCTCAGCAGGGGAAGCAGCAGGATAAAGGCGAGGAGTGTTCGCATGCCATTAGTTTTTATATACCGGCAGAATGATCTTCGAAGGATGATCGGCATCATGCCAGACTTTGATCGTTTCCTTCGTGAAATCGCTGTCGTCGGCCGTATAGATGTTGACAAATTTTTGCGGATTGCGGTCGACGAGCGGGAACCATGAGCTCTGGATCTGGATCATCAGCCGGTGCCCTTTCTTGAAGGTATGCGCCACATCGGGAACAGCCCATTTCACTTCCTCTATTTTTCCAGGTTTGAAGGCGACGGGATTTTCAAAACTTTGGCGGAATCTGCCACGCATCACCTCTGCATGGACCAGCATCTGGTAGCCCCCCATCGGGTAGGTCGGCGGGTTATCATGTCCGCGCGCCGGTACCGGCGCTTCAGGTGTATAGCTGAAGTCATCAGGGAATACGTCGATGACCTTGACGATGAAATCCGCATCGGTGCTGCTGAGGCTAACCAGCAGGTCGGCGACGACCGGGCCGGCCAGTGTCAGGTCTTCCTGCAGGACCGGCGTCTGGAAACTCAGCACATCAGGCCGCCGCGAAGCAAAGCGCTGATCGTCGGTCATGTACTCACGCGTCCTGAAAAAGTGCACATCTTCCGTGTAAGGAACGGGATGTGCCGGATCGCTGATGTATTCGCTGAAATCACTCTTTTTCGTTGGCGCAGTCCAGGACAATGCAGTATCTGACTGCAGGTAGATCGGCTGATCCTGGCTTTGTTTGGGCGGCCACTGATCGAATTGATGCCATTCGTTGGCCCCACTGAAGAAGACCGTGGCGGCGGCCAGTTTCGGCTCGGTGCCTTCTCCCTTCAGATAGTAGTTAAAGAAGGGCATTTCAATATTGTTCTGGTACCACCAGGACGTATTAGAGCCCCACTGGACATTGCCGAGATGCGTTCCGTCATTGGAAGCCCATTCACCATGATACCAGGGACCCATCACGATATGGCTGTTGGTTGCCGGACTCTGCTCTTTCAGCGCTTTATAGACATGCCACGCGCCAAAGCAGTCTTCTGCATCGTAAAGTCCGCCTACCACCATCATGGCCGGTTTGATATCATGCAAGGCCACACGGGCATTGCGGGCCTGCCACCAGGAGTCGTAGTTGGGATGTTGATACAAGTCTTTCCAGAAGGCAATCGAATCGCCGGTCAGTCTGAGGATATTCTTTAAGGCGCCTGTCTCCAGGTACCATTTGTAATTATCATGGGTAGAATAGCTGAAACCGGATGGCCCGACAGTAGTAGGGGTGGGACGGGGCTTGCCGAAGCTGGAATAAAATGCCCACCCGTCCATCTGGAAAAAAGCGCCATTGTGATGGAAATCATCGCCCATGAACCAGTCCGTCACAGGCGCCTGCGGGCTGACCGCCTTGAGGGCCGGGTGAGCGCTGGCGGCAGCCATGGTGGAATAAAAGCCCGGATAGGAAATGCCGAAGATCCCGACACGGCCGTTGTTGCCTGGCAGGTTCTTCACCAGCCAGTCGATGGCGTCATAGGTATCGCTGGCTTCATCGATATCTGTGTTGGACTTCTTGTCTTTGTTGAAGGGGCGGACGTCTTCGAACTGACCTTCGCTCATCCAGCGGCCGCGTACATCCTGGGTGACGATGATATAGCCTGCCCGCAGGTAATAGCGGACATAGCTCGTCGCGAAATTCCTCCACTTATCCGCACCGTATGGCGCACAGGAGTAAGGACTACGGGTCATCAGGATCGGATGTTTGGAGGTCGAATCTTTTGGCAGATAGACAGAGGTGAACAGCTTTATCCCATCGCGCATCGGGATATAGGTTTCCATTTTGTAATAATTCTGCCGGATCCAGGCGCTGTCCTGTGCGGTACCCTGGCTGCGGGCGAATATGCTGCCCAAGGAAAAAAGCAGCGTCATTAAGAGTAGTTTTCTCATTTTATCCGTTAATTTTAGTTTGGCGAAGTCGGGAATCCCAAACTTATGATAAACTCCCCTAAAACACCAGCTAATTTTTTACATAATGGAGCGAAGCGCTGAAGAACAGTTAATAGACGCTTTTTATACGAGTTTTCAGCAAGGCGACTGGAAAGGCATGCTGACAGTTTATCATCCTGACATTTTCTTCTATGACCCGGTGTTCGGCAACCTGGAAGGTCCGCGGGTAGCGGCGATGTGGGAAATGCTGCTGAGCTCGGCAAAGGGACTGGACCTGCAATTCGGCCGCACCAGCACCAGCGAAGGCTACGGCAGCTGCTATTGGACAGCGACCTATCTTTTTAGCTCGACAGGAAGAAAAGTCGTCAACAAAGGCAAAGCCCTTTTCAAATTCAGCGACGGAAAGATCATCGAGCACCAGGACGATTTCAGCCTCTGGGAATGGAGCGCACAAGCGCTCGGATGGCGCGGCCTCCTGTTCGGCTGGACATCTGTACTGCGGAATAAGGTCAGGGAAAAGGCACGCACCAACCTGGAAAAATTCATCAGTCGTAAATCGACATCACATCCTTAGTCAAATATATCACTTGATTCATATGTTCAACCGACGTTATTTTTTGCAATCTTCCCTTCTAAGTTCTTTAGGCTGGCTGACCGCAAGCAAGGTATCTGCCGCGACTTCATCACCAACGCAAAAACCAGCCTCAACCCCTTCTCCGGCACAACGGGCCGCCGTCACCGATCAACTCGTCCCCGCCGCCGCCGATCAACTCGTCCCCATGCCCCTCCCCGCCGTCGAACCGATCCCCGGTCAGCCTATCGTCATCTCTACCTGGGATGCGGGACTGGCCGCCAATAAAGGGGCCTGGGAAGTATTGAGCCGCAACGGGGCTGCGCTGGATGCCGTCGAAGCTGGCGTAAAAATTACCGAAGCCTCCCAGAATTGTTGTGTCGGGCTGGGGGCCAATCCTGACAGGGATGGTTATGTGACATTAGACGCCAGTATCATGGATCATGAGTGGAATTGTGGCGCGGTCGGTTTTCTCGAACGGATCAAACATCCTATATCGGTAGCCCGGCGGGTCATGGAAAAGACGCCGCACGTCATGCTGGTAGGGGTGGGGGCCCAGCAATTCGCCATCGCCGAGGGCTTTCCGCTGGAACCGGCTACTTTATCAAATGATGCCAAAAAGAACTATGAGAAATGGTTGAAGAAGGCGGAATACAAGCCCGTTATCAACGTAGAGAACCACGACACCATCGGCATGGTCGCCATGGACGCGGCCGGTAACCTCAGCGGCAGCTGTACCACCAGCGGCATGGGATTCAAGATGAGGGGACGGCTGGGGGATTCGCCGATCATCGGCGCTGGACTGTTCGTCGACAATGAGGTCGGTGCAGTGACAGCTACGGGACAGGGTGAGGACGTGATCAGGATATGCGGCAGCCATTCGGTGGTGGAGTTCATGCGCCAGGGGATGTCTCCCGAACAGGCCTGTAAGGCGGCAGTGGAAAAGATCGCCCGGATAAAAAAGGAAAAGGCGAAGGATATCCAGGTAGCCTTTATTGCTTTGAATAAGAAAGGCGAGGCGGGGGCGTATGCCCTCCAAAAAGGCTTCACCTACGCCCTGAAAAATAACACAGAGGAGAGAATGGTAGAAGTAAAAAGTTATTTCTGATATGCCCTATCAACTGGAAATATGTTGTTTTAACCTTCCCTCGGCGCTACTGGCACAGCGTGCCGGCGCCGACCGCATAGAGTTATGTTCCGGACCCGAAGAAGGTGGTGTCACCCCATCAGTCGGCATGATCCGGACAGCCCGCGAAAAGCTGCATATAGCGCTATACCCGATCATCCGGCCACGGGAGGGAGACTTTTTGTACTCGGAAGAAGAGTTCCGCATCATGCTCATGGATGTGGATTATTGCAAGCAGTTAGGCTGTAATGGTGTGGTGATCGGCATGTTGCTGCCGGATGGCAGCGTCGACACGGCGCATTGTGCCCGACTGGTAGAGGCCGCTTACCCTTTAGGAGTTACTTTCCACCGTGCTTTCGACAGGGCGGCCAATCCGTTCGAAGCATTGGAAGATATTATTGCCATAGGCTGCGAACGGATTCTTACATCAGGCCAGCGGCCAACCGCCATGGAAGGATCGGTTCTGCTCGATCAGTTAGTAAGACTCGCTGCCGACCGGTTGGTGATCATGCCCGGCTCGGGAGTCCGGCATGATAATATTGTTGCGCTCGCCCAGAAGACCGGCGCCGTCGAGTTTCACACCTCGGCGCGTATCCGCCAGGCCAGCAAGATGGAATTTGTCAATGGCCCGATGAACGAGGATCAGTCATTTGTGATGGCCGGCGAAGAAGAGATCCGCCAGGTAAGGGAACAGCTGAACGCCATCACCCCGTAACGCCCCCGCGTACACTCGCGAACATCAAGCATCATCCGGTTCCGGCTCTCGTCCCGCTATTTTATTTTCGTAATCTTCAGCAGGTTGGTCGGCAGATGCTGCTCAATAGGCAGACTGCCCGTATTGACCACTACATCACCCGTCTTGATAAAACCTCTTTCTTTCAGGATCGCATGCTGGTCATGAATGATATCGTCAAGACTTTCCTCTTCGGCATAATGGAAGGCTCTTACTCCCCAGCTCAGGCTGAGCTGATTGATAAGCGTCTTTTCCTTGGAGAAAATATAGAGGGGTGCTTTGGGGCGGTAGCTGGACAAGACGAACGCTGTATAACCGCTCTGGGTCATGCCAATCAACGCATCCGCATTCACGTCTTGCGCCAGTTTACAGGCATTGTAACAGACCGCATCGCTCAGGAAGGAGGGCGAATGGGGCTGGGGAACCAGATCGTCTTCCCGGTTGTAAGGATATTCCGTCCTTTCTACTTCCAGGATGATCTTGCGCATCGTCTCGACGACCAGGGCAGGATGCTGACCGGTGGCGGTTTCCGCGCTCAACATGACCGCATCTGCACCTTCCAGCACGGCATTGGCGACGTCGGTGATCTCGCTGCGGTTGGGCTTGACCCTGTCGATCATGCTTTCCATCATCTGGGTGGCGACGATGACAGGCTTGGCCCGGTGGATGCTCTTGCGAATGATCTCCCGCTGGGCCATCGGTATCTTTTCTACGGGTAATTCCACGCCAAGATCGCCACGGGCGACCATGACCGCGTCGGATTGATTGATGATATTGCGTAGGTCTTCCAACGCCGAAGGCATTTCTATTTTAGCGATTACCTTGGTCTGGCTCTTTTTCTCTGCCAGCCGGGCTTTGAGGTCGATGATATCTTCTGCCTTGCGGACAAACGATAACGCGACCCAGTCCAGTTTATGTTCGATGATAAAGGCGAGATCGATGACATCCTTATCTGTAATGGCGGGCAGCGAGATCTTCGTATCGGGGAGGTTGACTCCCTTTTTCGGCAGCAATACCCCGCCGTAGGTGACGGCAACCTTGACATCGCCGTTGGGATCGACATTGACGACGACCACTTCCAGTTTACCGTCGTCGATCATGATCTTATTGCCGACTTCAACGTCGTGATGCAGATTGGGATAGGAGAGATAGATCTTCTCCTTCGTGCCGATGACTTTTTCCCGGGACGTAAAGGTCAGGATATCGCCGGGCACGATCGTCAGACCACCGTCTTTAATTTCCCCGACCCGGAGTTTAGGCCCCTGCAGGTCGCCAAGAATGGAAATATTATACGGTTCCGTAAGGTTGATATTCCTGATATGTTCGATGATTTTTAGCTTGTCTTCATGGTTGCCATGGGAAAAATTCAACCGGAAGACATTCACGCCGGCCTTGACGAGTTCCAGCAGTTTATCGTAGGTGTCGCACGCCGGTCCGACAGTTGCAACGATCTTTGTTTTATGGAAAGTATGCTGCAGACCTGCTTGCTTGTCCATATCCTGGTACAGATACTTCGATAGATTTTTTGACATTGAAAGGCAATTTTTTTAGTACCGGAGATTCGCTTTTCCAAAAAACTAGCGCATCTCCGATACTTGCGCTAATGTTTGAGACCTTCGTCAGAGCTGCTTCGCACGCTCTTCCTCGGCCGGAATCTTCGCTTTCGCTCGATTCTGGACGAGGCCCCTTCAGGGCCTCAGGATGCTAATATTTTGACGATTTTGAGCCAGTCTTCGCTGATCTTTTGTTTGGCCTTGACGGCTTTTTCCAGTGGCGTGAAGTGCATTTTGTTGTTCACGATGCCGACCATCACATTATGCCGTCCTTCCATCAGGCATTCGACGGCCGAATAGCCCATCCGGCTGGCGATCACTCTGTCGAGGCAGCTAGGTGCTCCGCCGCGCTGGATATGGCCCAGCACGCAGACCCGGGTATCTACTGTCGGAACCCTTTCCTTCACCACTTTTGCCACGTCGTCGGCGCCGCCAATATTATCACCTTCGGCTACGACGATGAGGTTAACGAGCTTTTTACGTCTTTCTTTTTCCAGTAAGGAGGCGATCAGTTCCTCGATATCCGTCTTGCGCTCGGGGATAAGGATATTCTCCGCCCCGGTGGCGATACCGCTATGCAGCGCGATATAGCCGGCGTCCCGGCCCATGACCTCGATGATGAAAAGCCGGTCGTGAGCGTCGGCCGTATCCCGGATCTTGTCGATGGCTTCTACTGCCGTATTGACCGCCGTGTCGAAACCGATGGTAAAATCTGTCCCCGCAATATCTTTATCGATGGTACCGGGCAACCCGATACAGGGGATGTCGAATTCAAGGCTCAGCTTGTGGGCGCCGCGGAAGGAACCGTCCCCGCCGATGATGACCAGCCCGTTAATGCCCAGCTTTTTCAGGTTGGCATACGCCTTTTTGCGACCCTCATGTTCGAAGAACTCCTTGCACCGGGCGGTTTTGAGGATCGTACCCCCCCTTTGAATAATATTGGCCACACTCCTCGAATGCATAGGAACGATGTCATTTTCGATCATTCCGGCATAACCCCGCATAATACCAAATACTTCCATTCCATTATATATACCGGTACGAACAACGGCACGGATGGCTGCATTCATTCCCGGGGCGTCGCCGCCGGAAGTGAGTACGCCAATTTTAGTGACTTTGTTTTCCATCTACAGTCTGTTCTAAACGTTGATTTTTAATAAGTTTTAACTAATACGATCAATTGTTGAATTTTTTCTATCTTAATCCAATCGAAGTCCCAAAAGTAAGGATTTGAATTGAATCCCGAACAACAGATGGGAAGGATCTGTGCCGATCCCTCCTTTCTGACAGATCAATTTATTGTTAAGCAGAAAAAGAACCCGATGGAATTCGGCAGAATACAACATATAGAAAAAATTAATTTTTCTCTACCTGGGGATGCTGTCATGACGGGGCAGGTATTGGCGCAGGACACCGGGACGGATCCGGGCTCTCTTCGTTGCTATGTCGGCGGAACGGGCTGGGGCCAACCCAATTGGATCGGTAAGGTATATCCCAGAGGAACGAAGCCAAAGGATTTTTTGCAGCAATATGGGCGCCAGTTCAATTCGATCGAGCTCAATGCGCTCTGGTATAATCTTCAGCCCAAACCGGTGATTGAAAAATGGGCATCGCTCGTGGAACCGTCCTTCCGGTTCTGTCCAAAGGTCTCCAATACGATCAGTCACGAATTACAACTCGTGAATGCAGATCATGACACGCAGTTGTTTATCGACCATATGCAATGTTTTGGCGGTACACTGGGACCGTCATTTCTTCAGCTGGCGGAAACCTTTGCACCCACCCGGGCTGCTACACTGGAAGACTACCTCCGCCGCCTGCCCCGTAATTTCCGGCTGGCTGTAGAGTTACGGCATGAGGGCTGGTTTGGAACGGCCGCCGTGCGGGCAACCTGGGAATTATTCCGCGAACTGGGCGTCTGCGCCGTCATCACCGATACGCCGGGCCGCCGCGATGTGCTGCATATGCGGCTGACAGCTCCCTTCGCCTTCATCCGTTTCGTAGCCAACCAGCTGCATCCGACCGATTTTCAACGTATCGACGAGTGGGCGGACCGGCTAAGCGCCTGGGTCGGGAAAGGATTACGGGAGATCTATTTTTTTGTTCATGACCATGATGAGCTATACTCCCCCGAGCTTTGCCTGTATGCAGTAGAGCGTTTCAACGCCGTATTGGGCATTTCATTAAAACCACCTCATTTATTCAGTGAAGAACCTCCCTCGGCCCATCCGACTTTATTCTGAGCGACCATGAACCTAATCCAATGCCGCTGACTTTGCGACGGGAAGGACGAAATCCGAGAACCATGTGCCATTGAATTTTTGATGGATCATTCCCCTGGCCGTCGAATAGACCTGTAAGGTCAAGGCCTCATTCAGTTCATGATCCACTACAAATTTCTCTTCTGCCTTGCTGACCCAATCGGAAAGACCTTTCACCTGGAATAGATGTTCGGTAGTATAGATGGCCTTTATTTTTTTCGCGGATTCCAATTGAGTTTCCAACTCGATCGTAAAGACCATCCGGATGACTTCCTGTTCCATATTGAACATTTTCACGGTTTCCATGCTATACCGGGTAGGATGGCCTTCTTTTTCCGGGACAGTGGTCTCATCGGGCATCGAATAGGTAAAGACAATATCCCGTATATGGAGATAATCCATTGTGCCGGTGTTGAACTTCTTTTTCGCCATGACTCAGATTAATGTGGTAAACCGGAATTTTTTCCCTCTATAGCGGTATAGGTAATATTTCTCTTGCCGCTCCAGCCGGGATGATGTACCTGGTTGTTCACCTTTTCTGCATAACGGGAGACCTCGAAAACCTGGTAGCCTCCGGCCGGCCTGTCATACCTTTCCCTGGCCTGTTCATCCGTCAGGATGATGTCGCGTCCCAAAGCGACCTCCATTTTGGTGATGTTTTCCAGCCCGATGTTGTGCAGGCCGCTCAGCCATTTGCTGATCTCGCTGGGCTCTTTACCCAAAGCCTGTGCCAAAGCCTTCTGGGAATTGATCGTCGGGTGGACAGCGAGAATATGCCTGACCTGAAAACTAATTGCCATGTTCTTTTCGACGAATTGACTGTTTTCAGGATCGACCTCCTTCAGCATTTCTTCAAAGATTTTGGATGCCATGACTATTATTTTTTAATGTATAATTCTTCTAAATTCGTTATGTCTTGTCCTCTTGTTTCAATCCTTATTTCGATCAATTGTTTCGTCCAACTTTGCGCATTATAAAAATGACGCGATACATTTGGACAATCCTGGGCGCGATGGGTCGTTTTGATTCCTCCATTATAGAGTATCATAATCCGATTATTCACCCAATGACAATAAAGACGAAGGTCAATGTCCGTGTCCAGAGTATTTCGCCTTGGGTGGCAATGCCACACAAATTCTTTCATGTCTGAATACTTCATAAGCTGCCCCTTCTTTATGATTCCCCAGATACTCTATTGACTTTACCAATTGTTTTCTTTGGTTATCGTATTGGGGTACTTGTTTTACTCTGGCAAGAAAATCATCCGTTTCTGACAAGGCTGCATCTTCGCCCTTCAACGTGTAATATGTCACCGTCCTAAAGCGAGCAAATTCCTGAACCGTAGCAAAGTTATGCACTTTAAAGTTAATTTATTCATTACTCCTCCAAAATTATCGCGCAAAATTAACTTTAAAATAAATATCTATAGTCCAAAAAGCCGGAAACTAATCAATACGTCTCCAGATGGATCTCCGCCATCATACACCGCGCGCTTCCGCCGCCATTGGTTTCGATAGTGGTAAGGGAAGAATGCAAGATTTGGTTATAAGAAGAAAGCTGCCCGATCTGCTGCGGGCTGAGGGAGTGATAGGCCTGTGAAGACATGACCAACAGCCGTTCGCCCTGCCGGTTATGCACCTGCAGCATATTGCCGGCAAACCGGTCCATCTGCTGAAGACTGATAGTAATGAGCTCCTTCCCGGAAGATCGGATGGTATCGGACAGATGCTGTCGTTCGGCCGGGACCGGCAATGAATCCAGGCAGACCACAACATAACGGTCAGCGACACACATCATGACATTGGTATGGTAAATCGCCTGGTGCGCGCTGTCCGTAGCCGCAAACACTTCCGGCGTATAACCCGTCTTCCCGCAAAAGTCCAGCAGGACGCTCTTGTCTGTCCGGGGAGACAGGCAGGCATACGCTATTTTGTTATCCCTGTCGAGCACCATGCTTCCCGTTCCTTCCAGGAAAATACCTTCCTGTTCATAGTGGCTGAAATCCAGGGTCTCCCCGATGCGAAAGGCGCGTCCCAACTGTTCCAGGACGACAGGCTTCCGCTCCAGCCGGCGGTTGACGGCAAACATTGGATAAAGGCATACCAGCCCCTGCTCATGAAAGGAGACCCAGTTATTGGGAAAAATGCTGTCGGGGGTATAAGGCTTAGGGGTATCGTCAATAACGGTTACGTCCACACCATTGTCGCGCAGCAGGGTCACGAAGTGGTTGAATTCATCAAGCGCCTCTCTTTGAGCGTCGGTGTCACCAGCGCCACCGGGGTCTCGCTGAAAAGCATTATTAACCGCCGTCTCAGCGTTGAAGCTGAAATTCACCGGCCGTATCATCAGGATGTGGGAAGTTGTTTGCATAATTGGCTCAAAGATTGTCCCGATGCAAAGGCATACTCATGCAATGAAACCCGCCGCGGGCCCGGGACAGTTCTGCCGAAGGCATCAGGATGAGGGTGTTCTCCATGTTGTCGGGGTTGGCCTCACCTCTTTCCAGGCGACCGATCAGTTCTTCCACATGAATGATGTCGAAACCACCTGCTCTGAAGGCCTCCACCGTTTTATCGTTGCGGTCATATCCCAGCACGACGCCTTCTTTCAGCGCAAGCAGGTTGCAGGAATCGGTCCATTGTTCGCGGGCATCGAAGGGGAATTCATTATTTCCCGAATAGATGAATTTTACCTTTTCGGTACATTCCAGGTCGTTCTTGCTGATATCGGTCAGGAGGTCTTCGAGGTTGTCGAAATATTCGGGATTACCGGGGTCCTTCTTCCTGAACTGGATGATATGGAGCTTGTCTTCTTTCTTATTATTTTCCAGTATCCGTTGCACTTCGTCTTCATCTTCCCGCTTGTTGGCTTTTTTAGAGAAGGTACCCAGCAGTATCCAGACATTCCGCTTGATCTGGGTGAAGATCGTGTCTATATGCATAAAATCCCGCTTCTTAGGAATTCGGATGATCGTGATCTTCTTGACCACATTCTTCTCGAACAGCACCTTGATAGCCTGGTGGGCCGCTTCCAGGGAGGTGCGTTCGCTGACACCGATCAGCAGGTGGTCCTTGCTGACGACCATGACATCTCCGCCTTCCAGGGTGACCTTGTGGTCATCACCTTCCCTGGGCAGCAGGAAATGATGGTGGGTGTCGGCCAGTTCGATGATCTTGTCGTGATATTCCTCAAACAAAGGATGATTGAAAAAGATATATTTTGCCAGCAGGGCTTCCCGGGTGCGGGCCTTCTTGGCCGGTTTATTCAGCAGTACATGGTGATTGATGACAATGCCGATGTCGCGGGTAAAAATGAAATTCGGGATCGGGGCGAACAGCATCCGGTCGTCATTCATCGAGCCGCTGATAAAGGTCTTGGCCAGCTGGACGGAGTCCAATTCTTGCAGCTGCCTTTGCGTGTCGTAGGAGCAGCCTTCGATGGCGCAGACCGAAGCCACCAGTTTCAGCTTGATTTCATGGCTGGTCAGGATATCGGCCAGCAACCATTGCAGTTCCACCACCTTTTCCGAGCGGTAGAATTGTTCATCGCCCGGTTTGTAAAAGGCCCGCCGCTGCTGTTCGTGGTCTATCTCTGCCAGGCGGCCACGGATCTTTTCCGGGTCCAGAAAATACAACAGGATCTTGGTATAGAAGTCATACTCCTTGCGGCGGATAGTATCCAGGTGAACGATGTCTTCAAAAAGCCAGTCCTGCGCTTTGGAAGGCACCACTTTGCCGAGCCCGCTGTCGGGACTGTGGACGAGGACACGCCTGAGCCGCCCCACTTCGGAGGAAACTGCAACGGCTATCTTAACCTTACGGTTGTTTGTCATAATGGCGGCTGTTTGTCTTCATGTAGGCTGTTGGCCATCATGTGCGTGGATTGTTCTTCATCATAACTGAGTTGCCACGCCGGGATGGCGCGGCGCGAAAAAGGCCGATAAAGGTAAGGCTTTTGCCATATAGTCCATAAATTAATCAAGCGGGTGACCGATTGTCCATTACACAATTATGCGTAGGTTTGAAAAAAAAATGTGATGCGCCAGATTACCGACGAGACGATCGATTTGGTAAATGACCGGATCCAGCAGATGGATGAGGACGGGATCGGAAAGGTATGGGATGAATTCGCGAGGGAGCAGCCTGCCCTGGTGGGATATGTTTTGGGGGAGAGCAGAGAACTGCAGGTGCCCGACGCCAGGGAAGATGTCGCCTACGTCCTGACCGTTATCCTGCTTAGCTTTCGGGAGTTGGGCGAGGGTGTTGCTCCGATCTCGGAGAAGGAATTCGAGGCCGCCTTCAACAAGGAGTTCGATGAAATGGAGAAAGTCTTTCACGACGGATTCGATGAGACGAACGCCATGGCCGTCATTGACTCCTTTTGTCAGCCGCAATTGCTTCAATTTGCCGCCGCAACGATTTACAGCGACGACGACGAGGAGGAGGAAGAAAGCAATTTTACGGAGGAAGAAGCCGGGCTTTTCATCATTATTTTCAAGACCGCGATAGGACTGCTGGATAAAAAGGCGGGGCGCATCATCTAAGACCGCCGCGCGTTGGGTCTTCCTGGACCAAACGACCCGATGCAACGTTATGGACAGGCTGCTTGTCAATTCGGGAAATACATTGAGTATGAACCTGCGAATAGGCCTCCCGGCCTTTATCCTGTCAGCCCTTTTCCTGTCGGTGTCCTGCAAAAAGGATCATTCAACTTCTTTATCGGCCCCTCATCCCTCGATAACCGGGGAATGGGAATGGCAATATACTACCAACCCGGATCCGGATACCTTTTACACTCCGCGCGACTCTTCTGTTGTCATTACTTTTTCCGCGAATGATACCTTCATTCTTTCGCTCAATGGCGAGGAAAGGGCCACCGGAACCTTGAAATGGCAGGACACTATTTTAGTCGTTACCTCGTCCGCCGCTCTCAACACTGCGGATTATGCCCAGTCGGTCTTCTTCAATTCAACCAATCCTTCGGAATATTTCGTGCAGCTCGCTCCAAACGGCTTGCAGTTGTCCAAGAACTTTATCATTCCCGGTGCCACGGGTCCCTATCAGACGCCTGCTGAACCGCAGATCATGACGTTCGCTTACGTAAACACTGGCGCCAATGGTATTCCGTCGAACTGAAATGCGATGCTGTTTGCAGACTGCCGCGGATTGGTTATGAACACTATTGAACCGCTTTGGTCTTCGAACGGTTTTTTGTTTAACTTTATATCATTGTAAAAGCTAAGAAAGCAGCTAAAAAGTAGAAATGACCGCCATAACTCTTTTGGATGCAGTAGGTATGCCTGCAAAGGATTTTTACGAATTTGCCGTAGTTGTCCTCTTATCTCCCTTCATTATAGCATTCGGAATAGTTCTATTCTTTAAACTATTAGATCGGATTTCTAAAAAAGCATCGGACAAGAAACAGCAGCAAAATTCCTACTAATCTCATCTGATATATAGTTATCCCACGATAAATGAATTTAGTTGATGCAATAGTTTTGATTTTGCTTGGTGCTATAAGTCTTTTTATGGGAATTGCCAACAAAGGGCCCATGATTTGGACTTCTTGGAAGAGTACTGGCCTCGGCAAAAAGATTTTTGGGCGCGACTATGAAAGATTCATCAACACAGTTTTCGGCGCGATTGCCTTAGTCGCAGGCTTTTTCATCCTTTTAAAAAGCAAGTGAATTGTAAAGGTACAACTGCCCGCAATGGGGCGGTTTTTTATCGGCGGCATTTGGCTAATTTTAGGAACATAAATGGCACCAGAAAGAGAAAGGGAAATACAGGAAAAAGTTATAGATGTAATGTTTAGGCTGTTGGAGCCCGAATTATCTGAGCCCTATCAGACCATTTCATCCGTGGGATTGTCTCAAATGCTGGCGACCATTCCCCGGCATGAATTAATAGAGGCTATCAGAAAACTCGAGGGATTTCGCCATGTCAACGGGGAATTCCAAATCCCTTCAAAGTACTTTCAGGGAAAATAAGAACATTTTCTTTGTCTGTCCCAACTCGTATATAGTTCCCTATTAAAAATACTACCAACTGTTAGTTTCCTAAACAACTTTCAATTATTTTTGGGTAACAAACCATAAAACAGTTGCCCATATGCATTTCCAATTGTCAGAAGAGCATTTGATGATCCAGAAGGCCGCCAGGGACTTCGCCCGTACCGAATGCCTGCCGGGGGTGATCGAAAGGGATGAACACCAGAAATTTCCAAAGGAACAGGTCCTCAAGCTCGGCGAACTGGGCTTTATGGGGATGATGGTCAGCCCGGATTATGGCGGCGCAGGCATGGATACCGTCAGCTATGTACTGGCTATGGAAGAGATCAGTAAGATCGACGCCAGCGTCAGCGTTTGCATGAGCGTCAATAACAGCCTCGTCTGCTGGGGTCTCGATCAGTTCGGCACAGACGCTCAAAAGCAAAAATACCTCACCCCGCTGGCCCGGGGGCAAAAAGATGGGGAACTGTACATCGGCGCCTTCCTGCTCAGTGAACCCGAGGCCGGCAGCGACGCGACCTCCCAACATACGACAGCCGAAGACAAAGGTGATCATTACGTGATCAATGGCGTCAAGAACTGGATCACCAACGGCAACTCGGCCTCCGTCTACCTCGTCATCGCGCAGACGGATGCTTCGAAAGGCAGTCATGGGATCAATGTGTTCATCGTAGAAAAAAATTCGAAGGGGATTGTTGTGGGTCCGAAGGAAAATAAATTAGGTATCCGCGGCAGCGACACCCACAGCATTTCATTTAGCGACGTCATAGTGCCGAAAGAAAATCGCATCGGAGAAGATGGCTTCGGTTTTAAATTTGCGATGCGGACATTGTCGGGCGGAAGGATCGGCATCGCCTCCCAGGCGTTGGGCATCGCTTCGGGATCGTATGAATTGGCATTGGACTATTCCAAACAACGCAAGGCGTTCGGTAAGGAGATCATGCAGCACCAGGCCATTCAGTTCAAACTGGCGGATATGGCCACTCGTATCGAAGCCTCCCGGCTGCTCTGTCTTCGTGCCGCCTGGGAAAAAGACCAGCATCTCGATTTTGGGCTAAGCTCTTCCATGGCCAAGGTCTTCGCCTCTGAAACCGCCATGTGGACTGCGACTGAAGCTGTACAGATCCATGGCGGATACGGATATGTAAAAGAATACCACGTCGAAAGAATGATGCGCGACGCCAAGATCACGCAGATCTATGAAGGCACCAGCGAGGTCCAGCGTATCGTTATCAGCCGTTCGATTCTGAAGTAACCTTGTGGCGTTCACCAGTCAGTTCCTTGCCGAAGCTATACGTAAAGCTTATTTTGAACACCCTTGTTTCGGGCTTCGTAATGGCATCCTGAAAGAAGACACCCTGTGAATAGGTTTGAACCCTTGACTCTTCGGTATTAAAGATATCCGAAAGGCTGAGGACCAGCGTACCCGCATTGTTCTTCATGAATTCCCGTTTGATGGCGGCATCCATCCCACCCGCAGCCAGTACCTTTCCCTGCGCCACCACATTGGCCGCATTGTAATTACCCGTCAGCTGAAAGGTATAGATCTTCATCAGCTTCATGTCGGAATTGAGCTTGGCAAACCAGCTAAAGCCATTATTCGACAGTCCTTGCGACAAATTATTCGCATTGATGTCCGTTTGGAAAAAGTTGAAATTGGTCGTCGCATTCCACCAGGGCGTCACCGGCGTCCGGAGGATGATCTCCGCACCGTAAATATTCGTGTAGTTGCCGTTCTCGTAGGTACTGAGCAGCGTATCCTTGTCCAGTGGAATATTGTACGCCATCATCGGGTTCAGCGTGTTCTTCAGGTACAGAGTAGTGTTCAGCCCGATATGCCCCATCTGGGTGTTATAGGCCAGCTCTGCGAGATTGGTATTTTCCGGCCGGATGTCCGGGTTGCCGACTTGCGGGTTCTGCGGATTGGAATAGTTCGTCTGCGGCGTGATCTGCCACCACTGCGGCCTGTTCACCCGGCGGGAATAGTTCAGGTGCACATCGCTGTTCTCGCCCAGTTTCTCGGTGAGGAACAGGCTGGGGTAGAACCCCGTGGTATGGTAGCCGAAACTGCTGTTATCATCCAGCAGGTGGCCGGTGTATTCATATTGCTCAAATCGTAGTCCGGCCATATAGCTGAATGCCCCCAGCTTGTCCGTAAAGCTGCCGTAAGCCGCATAGGTATTATCGGTATAGCTGTAATTATAGCTGGCGTTCGTATCCACGACATATCCCTGCGGCGGGAGGAGATCCTGGAAATCGTTAAAGCTGTGGCTGCCATTCAGATTGGCCTTGATCCCCGCATCTATCTTGGCATTCCCGTTCAGCAGAGGATCGGTATAGTCAGATCGGAGAGAGACATTATGTGCGCTGCCCGTGCCGGTGTATTGCTGCAGATAGGGGCTGCCCATAGAATTGCCGCCTTTGTCCAGGTATTGCATCGCGTACCGGCCGTTATCGGGACCCGAATAGGTCTCCAGTGCAGCGTCGGCCGTGAGCTTCTCGTCATGCTTTGCGAAAGTATGCGCGTAATCGAAATTGAAATGGGTGAAGACAAAACTGTTGGTGGTGTACGAGGTTCTGTTACTGGTGGAATCCGGCAACCCGCCCGTCTGCTCGTAATCGGTCACCTGCGCGCCGGTGGTGGGATGATGACCGAACCCGACATTGCCGTTCAGGCTGAAAGTGTTTAATGCATCCATATTAAAGTCCAGCCCGGCCCTCACTTGCTGGAAAGGCCCGGTGGTCACCGCATGCCCCTGCTGGACGACCGAGGAATTCGAAGAAAGATCATTGAGGATGGTGGTGGTGTTGGAAACCGACCGGTGGCCGTGAGCCATATAGTTCATGGAGAAATTCCATTTGCCCTTGTAAATGTTCAGGTTGGCGAAGGCATACGTCTCGTGCAGAGAATTCCATACACCAGTGAAGTTACCATTGAGGCCGGGCTTCCGGTTCCTCTTCAGCACGATATTCACAATGCCATGGTTGCCCTGCGCGTCGTATTTCGCAGAAGGATTAGGCATGACCTCGATGCTCTCGATCTGATCGGCAGGGATCTGGTCCAGTGTCAGCTGTGTCGGTTTGCCATCCAGCAGGATGGTCGGTGCGCCGTTACGCAACGACACATTCCCCGACGCGTCGACCTGCAGCGTAGGCACTTGCCGCAGCGCGTCCTGCGCGGTGCCGCCCTTACTGGCCAGACTATTGGTCACATTAAATACTTTCTTGTCTATCTCCGTCTTGAAAACGGGCCTGCTGGCTACTACGACAGCCGTCTGCATCTGGGCGGCGACGGGCGTCAGCCTGATCGTCCCTGTATTGAGCGGGGCGCCGCCGGCTACCCGATGGCTGCCAGGCACCATTTTCGAAAAGGTTTGGTATCCGACGACACTGATCTCCAGGATATAGGGATCTTCGGGCATATTTTTAAGCGTAAAATCCCCGCCGGCCTGGCTGATGGTTTGCGTAGCAACGGAAGAGTCTCTATGCAACACAATGATCGTCGCAGACGGGATAGGCTGTTTGGTCTCGCCGTCAATGATCTTGCCCATCAGAATTGGACCAACCGGACCCGGCTTGCTTTGCGCCATACCAGCAAAAGGGAATACCAGCAAGAGAAAATAAAGAGATTTTTTCACACCTTCGAGATGACGACTTGTCTTTGGGGGCATTGTCTACGAGATTTTAAGTTGGGGATAAGTCGGATACAAAGTTAAATCGATTTAGCTTGCGATCAAATAGTAACGATTACCGCCCGTATAACTATATTCGCGCTGGACCATTTTCACAGGATTATAACACATGGCAATAGAAGTCGATATATATAATAGGGTATTAAGGGAACTAGGACCTGGGATACGGTTGGTGGCAGTCTCCAAAACCAAACCGCCAGCCGATATCGAGGCCTTATATGACCTGGGCCAGCGGGATTTCGGCGAGAACTATGTACAGGAACTGACAGAAAAGCAGCGGCAGTTGCCAAACGATATCCGTTGGCATTTCATCGGGCACCTTCAGTCCAATAAAGTCAAACAAATCATTTCTTTTGTCCATCTTATTCATGGGGTAGACAGTCTCCGCCTGCTGAAAGAGATTGATAAACAAGCCGGCGCGAAGGGTAGGGTAGTGGATGTACTGTTGCAGGTCCATATCGCCCGGGAAGAAACAAAATTCGGCTTCGACCCCGCCGAACTGGCGGACATAATGAGCATGGTGCGCAGCACCCCCGCCGCGTTTTCCCATGTTAGAGTCCATGGCTTGATGGGAATGGCCTCCTTTACAGAAGACCCCGCAGCCGTGCGGGCCGAATTCAAGGAGCTAAAAAAGCTTTTCGACCAATATTTCCCCATCGCACGCCCCGATCCCCGCACCCCCATGATCGCTCCCGGCAACCCCCCACGTCTCTCCATGGGCATGAGCGCCGATTACCCCATCGCCATCGAAGAAGGCAGTAATATGGTACGCATCGGCAGCCTCCTGTTCGGCAAACGAGACTCCTCAGTCCGGTAAAAGGCATCCTCCGCAACCAGGGGACTTTGGCCGACATCCCCCAAAAGCGTATTTTTGCCACCATATGACGGACATCAAAAAAGAAGAAGAAAAGTCCCTTAACTTCCTGGAAGAGATCGTCGAAGAAGATCTGGCCGCCGGCAAATACAAGTCGATTCTGACGCGATTCCCCCCCGAACCCAACGGCTACCTGCACATAGGTCACTCCAAATCCATCGTACTGAACTTTGGCCTTGCGCAGAAATATGGCGGTAAAACCAATCTCCGGTTCGACGATACCAATCCCGTCACAGAAGATACTGAATACGTAGAGGGTATCAAAGAGGATATCCGCTGGCTCGGCTTCGAATGGGCGAATGAATTCTATGCATCCGATTATTTCGAACAACTATACACTTTTGCGGAAGACCTTATCCGCAAGGGGCTGGCCTATGTCGACGACAGCAGCGCCGAAGAGATAGCCCGGATGAAAGGGACACCAACGGAGCCGGGGACGGACAGCCCATACCGCAGCCGGAACATGGAAGAAAATTTGCAGCTCTTCCGCGACATGCGGGCCGGGAAATACCGCGACGGCGAAAAAGTGCTGCGGGCCAGGGTGGATATGAGCGCCCCGAATATGCAGCTCCGCGACCCGATCATGTACCGCATCAAACATGCCCACCATCACCGCACCGGCGATTCCTGGTGTATCTACCCGATGTACGACTTTGCCCACGGCCAGAGCGACTCGATCGAGCACATTACTCATTCTGTCTGCACGCTGGAGTTCGTTCCCCATCGCCCGCTGTACGACTGGTTCATAGAGAAGCTGGCTATTTTCCCTTCTCATCAATATGAATTCGCCCGCTTGAATATGACCTACACAGTGATGAGCAAACGGAAGCTGTTGCAATTGGTCAACGAGGGATACGTGACCGGCTGGGACGATCCCCGCATGCCTACTATCTCCGGCCTGCGTCGGCGGGGGTATACTCCTGAAAGTATCAGGATGTTTGCCGACAAGATCGGCGTGGCGAAACGGGAGAATCTGATCGACGTATCGCTGCTGGAATTCTGTGTGCGTGAACACCTGAATAAAATTGCCGCCCGCCGCATGGTCGTCTTCGATCCGCTGAAGATCGTACTGACGAATTATGGCCGGGAAGAAGAAATGTTGCCGGTGGAAGACAACCCGGAAGACCCTGCAACTACGCACCGGCAGGTGCCTTTCAGCCGGGAATTGTATATCGAACGGGAAGACTTTATGGAAAATCCGCCGAAAAAATTCTTCCGCCTGTCCCCGGGGCAGAAGGTGCGGCTCAAGAGCGCCTATATCATCCAATGCGAAGAGGTCGTCAAAGATGAGACAGGAAAAATAACGGAGTTGAAATGTTCCTACTTGCCCGAAAGCAAGAGCGGCGGGACCGAGTCCAATATCAAAGTGCAGGCTACCATCCATTGGGTCAGTATCGTCCATGCCATCACCGCGGAAGTAAGGTTGTATGACCGCTTGTTCCGGGTCGAAGATCCGGCGAGTGAAGATGGCGATTTCAAGGAGTATATCAACCCGGACTCGCTGAACGTAGCGGTGGCCTATGCCGAACCGGCCTTACGAAAGGTTAAATTCAACGAACATTATCAGTTTCTGCGGAAAGGATATTTTTACCTCGATAAGGATAGCTCGGAAGACCGGCTGATCTTTAACCGGACCTCCACACTTCGCGATAACTGGGTCAAGGAACAAAAAAAGCAATAACAAAAGAGAATAATAAAAAGCAACGATAAAAAAGAGGCCGCCCCATTTCCTCAGGGCGGCCTCTTCCTTTTTTACCGATTTCCACCGCCACCACCGCCGCCACGTTGCGGACGATTCGCCTGTTGCCAATCCTGGTACTTCTTAAAGAGATCGGATCCCAGAACGGCCTGGACGCGAGCATTCATCGCATCCGTCAGGGGCTGCATCTTGGCCATCCGATCTTCCCGGCTCAGGCCCTGATTGGCGGGATCCATGAAGATATCACGCCGTTTCTGATTAAATTCCATTGTGATGGCTTTCATAGAGTCGGCCTGAACCTGTGTGAGATTCAAATCGGTCTTCATCTTTGCAAGCATTGCCTCCTGCCGCTGACGCATGGCAGCGGTATCACCTCTCATTCCACCACCCTGAGCGTAGCTGGACGAGAAGGAAAAAAGCGCTATGACCAATGTAGCGCAAGCGATCGTTTTTTTAAATAGATTCATGATTAGACGTTTTAATAATTAGGTATACCAAATTTGTGCTAAAAACCTGTGCCACCGGGGGCTTTTACGTAGGCGGCAATCCCTCTTTCCGGGAGTCGGTCAACAACAGCTTTTTTGGCGTGAATATTGCTTTTTTATTATCCGCGCCTTACTACCGCCAGACATCATTTTTCTAATCTAAATCCTTATCAGTCAATCGGGAGCATTTCTACCTAAAATCTCTCTGCCATGCATTTATCGACCATCGACCTGTATGAACTAGGACAATATCTCCGCATCATACTGTGGATTTGCGTTCCATTGATCATTATTTCACTCCTCGTCACGACCTGGCTCCATTACCGGCGAAGAATGCTGGACCCTGCCGGCTGGCAGCTGTCCATCGAAGGCCTGGACGACGCCCGGAACAATGCCATGGAACCCGAACCGATATCCCCCGGACCGATATCCTCCGGAGCGGGTGATTCACTATCGTACCGGGAAGGAGTTCCTGATGAACACCCGATAGATAATCCTGACACACCTCCAGCTCAGCGTATTCCTGCCGATAATGACCAATGGGCGAAAGAGCGTATCACCGACAGTGTCACCGAATGGAAAGGCAGAGACGATATTTACCAGGGAATCCTTTGGATGAAAGCGAAATATGAGCAATACAGAGACCAGGCCGATCAACGATACGCGCTGCTGAAAGAAGAGCTCAATCGGTTAGAACGCCGCTACCAGGAGCTGCTGGAGGCTGCCCCGGATAAAGCCGCACTCGCAACACTGGAAATGCTCTATGACCAGGCCCGCCAGCAACTCGATGCCCGCCAGCTGATCATCGATGACCTGGAAGAACAATTGCGCATAGAACGATCTATGAATATTCCCAAAGAAGCACTATAGAATATTCCCAAAGAAGTATTATCGATCGGGAAAAATCCCCGTACCGGGAATGCCCATCCGGATTTGGGAAAAACAAGTACAAGCACCTATCGTTCAAATATTTGATTGTCAAAGTATTGCACAAGTGGCAGTGCTTTTGCCCCTTGGCAGGTGATAATCTAATGTTATGAAAACGTCCACCCTGTCGCCCCTAACCCTGTTGATCGTTTGCCTCCTGCCGGTTTCCGGAACGTGGGCACAGACCATTGTCGGCTGGACATTCAACAATGACCAGATCATTACCTATGCCGGCGGAGCAAAACTCACCGCCAGCAACATTACCATCGGCCCGGATATCGACACCACTGAATATAATGGCGCCGTTGAATTTTTCGGTCAGAGCGGCTGGCCTACCACCACTACCATCGATCCCAACGCCTATTTTCAATTTGTCATCACCGCCGGTGCAGGCTATTTCCTGCAACTGAATACGGTCACCCTGACCATCCGGCGCAGCACGACGGGTACCTCAGGAGCCGGCCCCCAAAGCTGGAGCCTCCGATCCAGTCTGGATGGCTATTCCACCGATCTGGAAACCGGCACCCTCACAACGAGCTATCAGACGGTCCCGGTGACACTCCCCACAGCTTTTCAATCTATTGCTTCAACCGTGACCTTCCGGTTGTATGGTTATAATGCACAGGTTTCAACCGGTGGCTCAAGTCGCGTAGTGACGGATGCTATCAATATCCAGGGCCAGACGCCTCCCACTACGCTGGCTCTTCAAACCCTGGAGCTTATCGGAACCCCCACTGCTGGCGCGGTCGACCTGCAATGGCAAGCCTCAGGCTTTGCCGATGGGACAAATTATGTTGTAGAGCGCTCCATAGACGCAACGAATTTCTCGGAAATCGATCAACTGACCGGTTCCGGCCAGACAGCCTTCCAGTACAAGGATGCATCGCCGCCTGCGGTTTCTGCAGTCTATTACCGGATCATGGCGCAACAGCCGAATGGCAACAGCAACTGGTCGCCTACGATAGTCGTCAATCTGTCCTCAACCGGCGGTGAGACAGGAATTCGCAGTGTTGCAGCGGAAGGCGGAGACCTCAGGACACTGTTGCACTTCGCCGCAACCGGCACTTATCAGCTGAATATCTGGTCGACAGATGGAAAGATGATATATCGGCAGGTAGTTCAGGAACAGGCCGGAGATCTGACGCAGGACCTGTCTTTCGGAACACATGCGCATGGCATCTATATATTGACCCTGTCAGGTGCAGGCGTCAGGACCAGCCGCGAATTCATTTACTAAAGCAATTTCTTCGCTTCATAGCTCAACGCTTCCGATACCACGGATTGTAACGAAGCCTTGGGATTCTGCATCAGCAGATCCAGCAACTGACGATTAAGGTCGCTGCCTCCAGCCCCTTCAGGGAGGAACGAACCCACCTGGTTAACGATCAGCAGATTCTGGTCCTTATAGTTGCGGACAGCATCCCAGGCTTCGGGACTGACATACAACTGCTGGGTGATATTGTGTTCGAATTCCTGACGGATACTGAGGGTCAGCAAAGATTGCATCTCGCGGGCGCTGAGCCCCGGCTGGTTGGCCCGTTGGATCAGGTTGGGCAACGCAATACGATCGGTCAGCAGAATGAGCCGTTCATATGCCTGGAGTTGTAACTGCCGCGAAGGAAGCCCGTCAGCCACCGGCTGTTGGCGATCCGCGGCAAATTTCTTCTCCGCCTCTTTCATCTGCAGGCGTTGTTTGATGAAAAGCCAAGCCAGGATACCGGCGAGCAACAGGGCAAAGACGATCGCGACAATAAACAACGTAGAACTTATTTCCATAGCCAGAAGACCTTTTTAGCGGTCCGCAAATCTAACGAATGAACCGCAACAATATTATTAACCTTTCTCCTCTTCCTGCTGATGCCGTGTATCCATCTTGCGATACGACAGAAAGAAAACCAACGGAAAGATCAGCAGCGAGAACAGCGTAGCGCAGATCAGCCCGCCGATCACCACCCGCGCCAAAGGACGCGAACTTTCCGACCCGATGCCGCTGGAAATGGCAGCCGGCAGCAATCCGATGGTCGCCATCAGCGCTGTCATCATCACGGGTCTGATAAGCTCGTTCACGCCCAATCGGATGGAAGTATACAACGGACTCTCGCTATGAGTAATGTGGTCGAGGTTTCGCTTAAAGGCCGTGATCAGCAATACGCCTTCGAGGATACAAATGCCGAACAATGCGATGAATCCTATTCCTGCCGAAATACTAAAATTAGTCCCCGTGATCAGTAACGCCAGGATACCTCCGACCACCGCAAAGGGCACATTCAGGAACACCAACCCCGCATCCTTCAGATTGCCGAACATCACGAAGAGCAGGAGAAAGATCAGCAACAGACTGATCGGAACGACCTCTGCCAGCCTTTTGGAGGCCCGCTGCTGGTTTTCAAAATCGCCCTGCCACACCATGGAGTAGCCCTTCTTCAACTGTACGGCCTGGTCGACTTTTATTTGCGCCTCCGCGATAGCGCTGCCCATGTCCCGGCCGCGAATGGAGAACTTGACGGCTGAATAGCGCTGATTGTCGTCCCTGAAGATCAGGCAGGGACCGGTAGACTGCGTGATCCCGGCGATCTCCTTAATGGGTACTTTGGACCCGCTTTGTGTCGGCACCAGCAGGTTGCCAATATCGTCCTGGGTGGCCCGGAATTGCTCGGGAAATCGGATCCTGATATCGAATTTGCGGATTCCCTCATAGAGCTGGCTGACGGCCTTGCCGCCGATGGCCATTTCAATCACGGCATTGGCATCCGCCGTCGAGACGCCGTAGAGACCCATCTTTTCCTGGTCGAGATCGATATCCAGCTCTGGCTGACCCAGGTTCCGGATGACCCCCAGATCTTCGATGCCCGCCACCTTCTTTAGGATATTGTACACCTTCACGGACTGGTCCTCCATATAGTTCAGCGAATCCCCATAGATCTTGACGCAGATGGACCCCTTTACACCCGAAACAGCTTCTTCCACATTGTCCATGATCGGTTGCGAGAAATTATAGTCCACCCCCGGAATGATGGACAATGCCTTGCTCATCTCATCGATCAGCTCGTCCTTGGTGATCTTCGGCGACCATTCTTCCTCGGGATACAGTGTGACCCCGAATTCATTGTTGTAAAAACCAGCCACATCCGTCCCGTCATCCGGCCGGCCGGTCTGGCACATGATCCGGCGTACCTGCGGGAATTGCATCATGATGGCCTGCATTTCGCGTGCCTTGGCTACCGACGTATCCAGTGAAATGCTGTAGGGTAGTGTGGCCCGCACCCAGATGGAACCTTCATTGAGCTCTGGCAAAAATTCTGACCCGAGAAAACGGAAACAATAAAAACCACCCACCACGCCGACCAGTGCCACGGCCAGGGAAAGCCGCTTGTGACGGAATACCCAGCGGAAACCGCGCATGATTCCTCCCGTTATGACATGCACGATGGGATTTCGCTTCTCCTTGACATTCTTCCTCAGCAGCACACTGGCCAGTACCGGGACCAGCGTCAGCGTAAAGATCAGCGCGCCCAGCAGGGCGAAGCCCAGTGTATACGCCAATGGAGAGAACATCTTTCCTTCCACTTTCTGAAAGGAGAAGATCGGCAGCAGGGCAGTGATGATGATCAACTTGGTAAAAAAGATCGCTTTTCCCAGTTCGGCGCCTCTTTTCCGGATCATACCCAGCTTGGATAACTTGTTGAACCGTTCCATCCCCACGTCATGCACCTTGTGATCCATCTGCACAAACAGCCCTTCCACCATGACCACGGCGCCGTCGATGATGATGCCGAAGTCGATGGCCCCCAGCGACAACAGGTTGGCGGACATTCCCATCAGATGGAGACAAATAAAGGAGAAGAGCAGTGACAGCGGAATGATGATGGACACGATCAGGGTCGTACGCCAGTTGAACATGAACAGGGAGACGATCAGCGTCACCAGCAAAATACCTTCCACCAGGTTATGCAGCACGGTGTGGGTCGCATAATGGATCAGGTCTTCGCGGTTGTAAAAAGGCACCAGTTTGGTATCCGCAGGCAGCACCCGGGTGTTCAGCTTTTCGACGGCCTCTTTCAATCCCTTGATCACATGATCCGGATTCTCCCCCTTGCGCATCAGCACGATCCCCTCCACCGCATCGGGATTGTCGACGAGCCGCCGATGACCACCGGAGTCGATGGCGTCCGTTCTGCCCACTTCGCCCAGCCGTGGCTGGTTGGATATGCTTACATCCGCCAGATTTTTCACCAGTACCGGCGTCCCGTTGTTGATCTCCACGATGATATTGCCGATCTCATTGATATTGTTGATCAGACCGATGCCTCTGACGACGTAGGCCTGCGAATTCTTTTTAATGATATCGCCGCCGATGTTGATATTGCTCTTGCCGATAGCGGTATAGACATCCAGCGGAGTAATGTCCAGATTGGTCAGGATCTGGGGGTTGACACGCACTTCGTAGGTCTTGACCAATCCGCCGAAACTGACGACGTCGGCAACGCCTGGAATGGCACGCAGGTTACGTTCGACGACCCAATCCTGCATGGTCTTCAGCTCGCGGGCATCACGAAAGGTACTTTCCAGCGTGTACCGGTAGACTTCACCCGTCGGCCCAGTGGGCGGCTGGACATCCGGGTCCACATTGTCCGGCAGATCCGCATCGTGCAATAGGTTATTGACCTGCTGCCGCGCGTAGGTGTCCTGGACATCGTCATCGAAGATCAGCTTGACGACGGAAAGCCCGAAGATGGTGGTCGAACGAAGACTGGTCTTCCGCTGCACCGGATTCATCGCCAGCTCGATGGGAATGGTCACAAATTTCTCCACTTCTTCGGCGCTACGGCCCGGCCACTGGGTGATGATGGTAATTTCGGTGTTGGTGACGTCCGGAAAGGCCTCGATGGGCATGTTCTTGAAGGTGATGACCCCGTAGATCACCAGTAATAGGGTAGCGAAAAATATAAAGTACTTATTCTTTAGGGAAAACGCGAGGATCCCCTTCATGATCTTGTTCATATGGGCGCACTGTTAAGAGTACCCCAAGTTAAGCATTAGTTAATTACATGTTATTGCTAATAGTAAAAAGGATGAAATTTAATTCCCCCGACCTCACTCCATTCCAGGGCAGGGGCGGGGGTCTTGATGACCCTGTTGATTTCCAGCAGGGAAGAAGCCAGCGGCGACAGGCCATTGACCCGGTACAAGTCGGTATCGAAGGAGAAATAGAACTGCCGGTAGCGTTTGAAAGAAGGAATAGGCTTGCCATCTACTTCATCGGGATTTTTCATTGCCCCGACCATCCCTTCGGCCCCATATCCTACGGTCGCATTCAGCCAACGCGGAAAATGACTGGAAGCGGGCAGGAAACTGGCGATATTGAAGGACAGCCAATAGCTTTGCCCATTATAGTCCTTCAGCATCCGCTCCGGCAGATTGTCCCCCAGTTCGGCCGGATAATACTGGGGGAAGAGGGTGCCATGATAGGAGTATTTGAGACTGATGCGTTGCTCATGCCATAACAGCTGCTGACCCTCGAACAGCACACAGCCGGCGATATTGGCCAACATATCTCCTTTGGAAAAGCCCCATTTGTCAGAATGACCATCCATGACCTCGATCATGGTCATAAACCCCAGTGCCGTGAGCGTGCCGATCAGCGCGGCGGTTCCGCTGCGGATACCACCCCAGCGCATCAGGTTGCTTTGGAAAGCAGCGATATTATAGGCGGTTGTGGCATGACCGACCTTGTCGACTTGCAGCCACTCGGCGTTGTCATTGAAGAAGTGGAACTTACTATGTGGGAATTTTTTATACCAAAGAAATTGCAGGCCGATGGTAACCGCGGTCCCGATCGCGGACTCGGTAATGACCATCCCATTGACGCGACCAGGATTGTACCGGATGGACGCCTTAAAGAAATTCTGGGCCGGCAGGGATACGGTCGAGAGGAGCAGGTTGAGGGTGAGTAAAAATGGTAAGCGATAGCCCGATCGGATATTCATATAATAAAAAGCGAATATACTTACTTTATTTTGAACTGCGCCCCCTATGGCCTGGGCGCCGCCATCCCCGCCGGCTTGGCGAACTGCGCCTCTAACCCCTCTGCCTGAGCGACGATCTGCCGCGCCGTCTGAAGGTCCTGTCTGAAATCCGCCGCCTGCGTATCCGATAAAGAATTGTAATAATCCACCTGCTGATGAGCATCCCGCAACACGGCATCCGCTATCTGCCGGCCTTTGACGGGGTCTCCCGCCAGGTAAAAGGCAAAGGCATATTGCAACGCGGATCCATCCTGCTGATTGTACGCAGACGTCGCTCCGTAAGCCAGCGTGGTCCGGTTCAGCATGGTATAGCCATAGTTCAGCACCCGTAAGGCGCTGTCTTTACTTCCCCTGGTGGCTAATGTTTGCCCCAGCATAGAATAGGCGTTACGGATGGACAACAATATCCGGCGACCGTTCTCATCAAAATACATATCGGGATTCTCCGCTCCCCCGAACTTAAACCGGGACATCAGGTTTCGGTACATCGTATCTACGTTGACGTTGTTCTTATCAGCATCGGGATTCAGTGGCATCAGCCGGTACGTTATCCCGTCATTCCGCAGGTAGTTATTCAACCCCAGCGCATAGGGCTCGGTAAAAGCAATGGGGCGCCGCCATTGATTGGCGGCAATGATATTGAGCTCTATCAGGTCATTCTTGAAGAGATTATTACCGGAAAAGGTAAAATCCAGTTGGGCAGGGATCCGCGCACTGTCCTTCGCTGCTACCGTACCGTCGGCAATGACGGCCTGCTTATCCACCGGGATAGAAAAATTATGCGTAGGGAAATAATTGATCCTGTCCCCACCCTGTGTTTCCAACTGGTTACTATCGCTGCCCATAAACGCCATAGCGTTATTGAGATCCATATAGCCCCCCTTTGGAATTTTCCCCTGATCGGAGAAAGGAATATAATTCCGGTTATCACCCACATACTTGTCCGGCGACCAGCTCATGGGGATGGGGTCACTCTGGTTGATCTTACGGCGGAGTTGATTGATCATCCAATCTGTCCCCAGGAGACTTGTCACGATGACGCGTACGTCGGGGCGGATATTCTCTACTTCCTGGTCATACCAGAGGGGGTAGGTATCATTATCCCCGCCCGTGAAAAGTACTGACTGCGGGGCGCAGGAATTCAGGTAGTCGGCAGCCGCATCCTTGGCCAGGGTCTTGTGCGAACGGTCATGGGCCTTCCACTCCTGGCCAATCATAAGCACAGGTACTGCCAGCATACAGGCGCCCAGGGCAAGTCCGGCCGCGGTGAGTCCGGCCAGTTTGCTGCGTTTCAGCAAGTCATATACAAACAATACCCCGAGGCCTATCCAGATGGAAAAGGCATAAAAGGAACCTACATAAGAGTAATCCCTTTCCCTTGGCTGCGGCCCTGCCTGGTTGAGATAGAGGACGATCGCGATCCCGGTGAAGAAATACAGCAGAAATACCACGACGGTGCCCGGCTTGTCCCGCCGCCATTGGTAGACCAATCCCAGCACACCTAACAACAGCGGTAATAAAAACAAGGTGGTATGCGCCTTATTTTGCTGAAGCGATTCAGGCATTCTGCTCTGATCCCCCAGCCGGAGGTTGTCATAAAAAGGAATTCCTGTTATCCAGTTGCCATCCCGGGGATTGCCTGTCCCCTGTAAGTCATTCTGGCGGCCGGCAAAGTTCCACATAAAATACCGCCAGTACATCCAGTTGAACTGGTAATCCAACAGCCAGCGCAGGTCATCCCCGCCGGTAGGGACATCTCCGTCTCCCAGCCCCAGCCTGGCTTTATAGTAATCGACATGCCCCTGGGAATTATCGGTATCCCATAACCGGGGGAAGTAACGGGTATCGGAAGGATCATACTCCAGCTTGATCTTCTTGCCCACCACTTCATATTTGCCGGTCGTTTCATTCTTAAAATAGGTATTCCCCGTCTCTTCCTGATTGATCGGTTTGGCCGTGAAATCGGCGCCCGAAATAATGGGCCACTCGCCATACTGGGAGCGGTCCAGGTAAGCCACCAGTTCGATAGGATTGTTGACGTTCTGCATGTTGACGGCCGGGTCGGCATTCGCCCGGATCAGTACCACGGCGTAAGGGGAATAACCGACGAGGATAAACGCAAAACAGTATAGCCCCAACTGTAAATAATATTTCGCATGCTTCCTTCCCCAGCGGATGCCCCAGACGATCAGCACCACGAGCAAAAAAATGAAGAAGAAACACCCCGAATTGAAGGGCAGCCCGAGACTATTGACAAATTGCAGCTCGAACCATCCCATGACCTTGATAATATCCTGGATGACCAGGACCTGAACGACGCCGGTGAGCACACAGGCGACCAAAAAGGCCAGCAGCATGCCCTTGCGCGAAAATTTGAACCGCCGGAAATAATAGGTCATGACGATGGCCGGGATACTCAGCAGGCTGAGCAGGTGCACCCCAATGGACAACCCTATAATATAGGCCAGCAGGACGATCCATCGGTCGGCGCCGGGTTCGTCTGCATGCTCTTCCCATTTCAGAATACACCAAAAACTCATGGCGATGAACAAAGGGGATACGCCGAATACGATGGCTTCGACAGCCGAGAACCAGAAAGAGTCGGAAAAGGCAAATGCCAGAGCGCCCACAGCGCCGGCGCCGATGATGACGATCATTTTTTCTGTCGTAATGACTTCTCCTTTTGTCGTCATCAGCTTACGGGCCAGATGAGTAATGGTCCAGAACAGGAAGAGAATAGCAAATCCGCTGCTCATCGAGGACAACAGGTTCACCTGGATGGCGGCATGCGGGTTAGCCGTTACAGCATCCCAGCTACCGCTGAACAAAATGATAAAAAGCCGCCCCAGCAAAATGAACAGCGGCGCCCCGGGTGCATGCGATATCTGCAACTTATAGGCGCAGGGCGTGAATTCCCCGCAATCCCAGAAACTTACTGTCGGTTGCCTGGTGATGATATAGACTGTGCAAGCAATCGCGCAGACAATCCACCCGGAGACGCTGTTTATCTTTTTAAAGTTCATATCATTTTATCGCCCCTTTCAGTCGCCCCGTTTATTCTATCTCGCCCCGGTACTTGCTATCCACATTGCGGTAGGCCCAGCCGAAGATCAGCGGGAAGACCAGCAGGGAGAAGATCATAGCGCACAGGATGCCACCGATGACCACCCGGGCCAGGGGCCGGCTGCTTTCGCTGCCTATGCCATGCGAGATCGCCGCCGGGAACAGACCGATGGCCGCCATCAGCGCCGTCATCATGACGGGCCGGATCCGGGAATTGACCCCCAGCTTGATGGCGGTATACAGCGAATGACTCTGGTTATGCATATGCTCCAGGTTATGCTTGAAGACGGTGATCAGCAACACCCCGTCCTGTATACAGATGCCGAACAGGGCGATGAAACCGATACCCGCGGAGATGCTGAAATTGGTGCCCGTGACATGCAGGGCGACCACCCCGCCGACGATGGCGAAGGGTACGTTGAGGAACACGAGCCCGGCATCCTTGAAATTGCCGAACATGATGAAAAGCAGCAGGAAAATCAGTGCCAGGCTGATAGGCACCACCTGCTCCAGCCGCTTGGTAGCGCGCTGCTGGTTCTCGAAATCACCTTGCCAAACCATGCTGTAGCCTTTTTTAAGGTTAACAGAAGCGTCTACCTTTTGCTGTGCCTCGGCGATGGTGCTGCCCATATCCCGGCCGCGGACGGAAAATTTCAGGGCGGCATACCGTTCATTGTCATCCCGGAAGATCAGGCAGGGCCCGGTCTTCATCTTAATGGAAGCGATTTCCCTGATGGGCACTTTCGAGCCGCTTAGCGTAGGCACCATCAGATTGCCGATGTCATCTACCGATGCCCGGTATTGTTCGGGCAGCCGGATCCGGATATCGAAAGTCTTGATCCCTTCGTATAATGTAGATGCCGCCTTGCCGCCGATGGCCATTTCGATGACGGCATTGGCATCGGCTGTAGCTACGCCATATAAAGCCATTTGCTGCTGGTTAAGGTCGATATCCAGCTCCGGCTGGCCAAGATTCTTAATGACACCGAGATCCGAGATGCCGCGGACGCTTTTCAGGATGTCATACACCTGGGTCACTTTGTTTTCCATATAATCCAGCGAGTCGCCATATACCTTGACGCAGATCGAACCTTTCACCCCGGATACAGCCTCTTCGATGTTGTCACTGATCGGCTGCGAGAAATTGAGGTCTATGCCCGGCAGTACGCTCAATTTACGGTTCATGGTATCGATCAGTTCATCCTTCGTGTAGTGCGATTTCCATTGCTCTTCGGGATAGAGCAGCACGTCGAATTCGTTATTATAAAAACCGGTGACATCCGTTCCGTCATCGGGCCGTCCCGTCTGGGAGGCGATGACTTTTACTTCGGGGAAGGTCATCATCATCTTCCTGACCTCGCGGGCGACTTTGACGGACTCGTCAAGTGAAACGCTGTAGGGCAGTTGGGCTCTGAGCCAGATCGCCCCTTCATCGAGCTCCGGCAGGAACTCCGTGCCCAGTAGTGTAAAGGCATAAAAACCTACGCCGATAATGAGAAAGGCGGTGAAGACGGTAGTCTTTTTATATTTCCAGTGGAACGTAAAGCCCCTGATCATCATTCCCGTGAGGAAATGGACGATAGGGTTGTGCTTCTCATGGACATTCTTGCGCAACAGCAGGTTGATCAGCGCCGGCACCAGGGTGAGCGTAAAGATCAGGGCGCCCAGCAGGGCAAATCCCAGCGTATAGGCGAGAGGCGAGAACAGCTTGCCTTCGACCTTCTGGAAGGCGAAGATGGGCATCAGACCGGTGATGATGATCAGCTTGGCAAAGAAGACCGCTTTTCCCAACTGGGCGCCATTCTTCTTGATCAGCCCCATCTTGGCCATTTTGTTAAACCGTTCCATGCCGACCTCCCGCGCCTGGTGGTCAAGGATCACAAACAACCCTTCCACCATCACCACCGCGCCATCGATGATGATCCCGAAGTCCACGGCGCCGAGCGACAAAAGATTCGCCGACATGCCCATCAGGTGCAGACAGATGAAGGCAAACAGCAGGGCCAGCGGAATAATGATCGAGACGATCAGCGTCGTGCGCCAGTTGAACATGAACAGGGACACGAGCAGGGTCACCAGCAGGATACCTTCTACGAGGTTATGGAGTACGGTATGCGTGGCATAGTGAATCAGATCTTCCCGGTCATAATAGGGGACGATTTTGGTATCCTGCGGCAGAACGGTAGTATTCAGCTTGTTGATCTTTGCCTTGACGGCCTGTACGACAGTGGAGGCATTTTCTCCCTTGCGCATGATCACGATGGCTTCCACGACGTCGTCCTGGTCGACGATCTTCCGCTGGCCGGCGGAATCCAGAACCGGCGTTCCGGTGGAATCGACCACCGGGTCGGCCCGGCCTACACGACCCAGACGGGGCACATTGGAAACCACGACTTCGGCCACATCTTTTACCAGTACGGGGATATCGTTGTTGGTCGTGACGATGATATTGTCTATTTCACTGATATCGTTCAGCAGACCGATACCGCGTACGACATAGGCCTGGTTGTTTTTGACGATGAAATCGCCGCCGATATTGATATTGCTCTTACCGACTGCATTGAACACATCGAGAGGAGAAATGCCTAAGTTGACCAACTTACCCGGATCTACCTTGATCTCATATGTCTTTACCCTGCCGCCGAAACTGACGATATCGCCGACACCGGGAACGCTGCGTAATTGCCGGTCGATGACCCAGTCCTGCATGGTCTTCAATTCCCGGTCATCCCGGATATTGCTCTTCAGCGTATAACGGTAGATCTCACCGGTGGGACCGGTAGGCGGTTGTACCTGGGGCTGGATATTATCAGGCAGGTTGACACTTTGCAGTAGGGCGTTGACCTGCATGCGGGCGTCCCTGTCGACCACACCGTCGTCAAAAATAAGCTTGACATAAGAAAGGCCGAAAATACTGGTGGAACGGAGGCTGATCTTCTGTTGAACGGGATTCATGGCGATCTCGACGGGGATCGTCACGAACTTTTCTATCTCTTCCGCACTGCGTCCCGGCCACTGGGTGATAATACTGATTTCCGTATTGGTGACATCCGGGAATGCCTCGATCGGCATGTTTTTGAAGGTGATGACACCCGTTATCAATAGGAGCGCGGCACAAAAGAAGATAAAATACCTGTTCTTTAAAGAAAAGGAAATGATACCTCTAAGAAATTTATTCATCTCCGGGCGATTTTAATAATTTTTGTTATCAGTTTAACTGTTCAGCGCATTGTAAATAAGGATGGCCTGAGATGAAACGATCTTATCGCCTTCATTCACGCCCGATGCGATGAAGGTCTTGTCGCCTACGGCGCTCAGCACTGTCACAGGGGTGATGACCACATCTGATTTGCTATGGAAAATGAGGACATAATTCTGACTGTGGTCGAAGATGACGGCCGAGGAAGGAACACTAAGACACTGCTTGTTCTCCTTGTCACTGACCGTTATGCTGGCATACATTTCCGGTTTCAATGCGTAATCAGGGTTAGGCAATACGACGCGGACCTTCATGACCTTACTGGTAGGATCCAGCACATTCATGACTTTGTCGACCTTGCCTTTGAAAATCCTTCCCGGATAGGCCAGGGTGGTCACATCGACATTTTCTCCCTGATGGATAAGACTGATATTGGATTCATACACGTTGGCCATGATCCAGACATTCTTCAGGTCGGAGATGGTGAACAGGCTGGTGCTGTTGTCACCGCGGATCAGCATATTATTGGTGGCTCCCTTCTGAACGATAAACCCGTTGATCGGCGCCCTGACGACAAAATCTCCCTCGCTGTTACCGCCATTGATCTTGAGCACCCGGTTGACACGGCTTAGCTCTGCCTGTGCCTGCTGGAGACCCACGCGGGCGGCCAATGTATCGGGGACCGATGCCAAACCACCGTGAAAGAGATCCACGGACTTTTCCAGATTCTTCTGCGCGATGGTCAGGTTGGTCTGGGCATTCAGCAAGTCACTGCTGTATTGCGCCATTTCCTGGCTCCTGACGACGGCCAGGGTCTGACCAGGCAATACATAATCACCCAAATTCACCTTAATATCATTCACGATACCGCTGACCAGGGAATAGACGGGGACAACATTGTCGTCATTGGTGCCTACCTTACCGGTCAGGGTGATGGCAGTGACCAGCTGGCTGATAGAGACCGTGTCTACCTTCAATGCCCTCATCACCGTGTCGGGGATCACATAGCCTTTGTCCGCCTCGGGCTTTTTCTCCTGGGTCTCACAGGACTGTATCAATAGAAAGAAACTGCCCGTTAATAGAATGTAGAGGACCTGTCTGCCGGTATTAAAGATCTTTTGCATATTGAGACGATTGATCATTGATAGTTGAGCGGCCTGTGCGAATGGCCCGGTTAGTTAAAGAAATTGGTTCCCGTGTAATAATTGATATCCTCGAAGGCACTGATCCGGTTGAACTGGATGGTATTCATCTGCACTATATTCTGCTTGTAGGAATCGTAAAAATCAAGGAACTCCAGGATGCTGAGATTCCTTTTCATGTATTGGGCCAGCACTTCGTCATTCAGCCGTTGGAAGTCCGCGGCAAATTTGGGGTCGATCGTCCCGAACATCTTTTGCTGGGCAAAAGCTTTTTGCAGGGAATTGGCTACATTCTCTTCCACGGTCGCCTGGGTGAAGCGTTGCGTAGCTTCCGTGTTCAGGATCTGCGATCTGGCAGATTTGATATTGCCCTGGTTGCGGTTGAAGACCGGAAGGTCGATGGAAGCGCCGATTCCGTAATAACCATACAGGAAACCACCTGCCTCGTCATACCCCAGCGACAAAGTGAGGTCGGGTACCGCCAGTGCTTTCTGATAATCATAATTCAGCTGGTTGATCTTCGTATTGGTCCTTGCAATCTGCAGATCCGTTCGGTTGCGGTAGGCAGAGTCGATAAGGGTAGCAAGTGTATATTGGCCCGGATCAAGTTTCGTCAGCGCAATGGAATCGACCTGAGGGGCGACGAAGAAATTCGGCTTCGCCTGGAGGACTAGCCGCAATTCGCTCTCCGTATCATTGATCTGGTTGATCAGTGCGCTGTATTCAGCCTGAAAGCTGTACAACTGTGCTTTGAGCCTGATCACATCCTTCTCGGAAATATACCCCTTCTCCTGCGCCTGGGTGTAGGCATCCGCTACATGGCTGAGCGCTTTGATCTCGGCATCATAGACCTTCGCCGACTCTTGCAGGAAGTAGATCTGGTAAAAATCCGTCCGCAAAGTATATTTCAAGGTCCGCAACAAATCGAAGAACTGGTTTTGTGTCAGCTCAACATTCGCCTGGGCCAGTTTGATCTGTTTGTTGCGCTTCCCGGCCAGCAGGATCACCTGATCCAGCTCCATGGTGGTTTCGTCATTGATACCGGTGGGAAAGAACTGGTGCAGCTGCGCGGAATATAACCCATGGCTGATGCCGAAAGTAGGATTGGGCCAGAGCCGGGCCTGAATAACGAGCGCCTGGTTGGCGTCTATATTGTATCGCTGCGCCAGGAGCTGCAGGTTACTGTCCAGGAACATCTTCTCCGCTTCGGGCAATGCTAACCTCAGCGTATCCTGATGCGGCTGTGCAGAGGCGGAAAAACCCCAGAAAGAAAGAGCCGTCAACAAAGCAGGGAATAGAGCCAACCTTCTTATTCGCATACGTAATTACGGTTAATTTTTAGTGTGCAAAAGTATCATATTTTAATGTTAATCCCGGGTTAACTCTTCTATAAACGCCATTCAGAGAAATTTATTAAATATAAATTTCTTTAGTTATATGTGTCATCCTCCGGGCAGCCAACCAGCCTACCGGAATGAAAATCCTTTTTCAAAATGGCAGACAGGGATCGTCAGGAGGCGGGAGGGGTGTTAAAGCGGAATCCCACACCATGGATGGTCTCCAGGTTGACCTGGGGATCGGCTTTGAAATACTTCCTCAGTTTGGTGATAAAGACATCCATGCTCCGGCCGAGGAAATAGTCGTCTTTACCCCAGACATTCAACAGCACTTCTTCTCTTTTCAGGATCCTGTTGGAGTGCTCGCACAGGAATTTGAGCAGATCGGCTTCTTTTTGCGTCAGATTGAAGACTTCCTGACCGATCGTCAGCTTGAGATCAGTATAGGAGAAATTCAATTGGCCAATGACGAAGGAGACGGTTTTATCGGAATGCATTTTACGGGTCCGCCGAAGAAACACCTCCATGCGCATCAGCAATTCCTGTATAGAAAAAGGCTTGGTAATGTAGTCGTCGGCCCCGCTTTGAAACCCCTTCAGCTTGTCTTCTTCCATCGAACGGGCGGTCAAAAAAAGAATGGGGACCATATCACTTTGCTGGCGGATCTTTTTGGCAACGGCGAAACCGTCTTTATTCGGCATCATGACGTCCAGCAAACAGATACTAATTTCATTCTTATCGAATTTGTCAATCGCCGCCTGGCCGTCGGGACATAAGACCACATCATAACCGGCATCTACCAGGTTGTCTTTGATGACATATCCCAGCGAGAGGTCATCTTCCGCCAACAGTACTTTTATTTTCGAGACTGGTTGCATAGTTATTTGATTAGTTGAGGGGAATGAATAATCTGAATTCTGTTCCGATACCGGGCAAGCTGTTCACTTTGATCCTGCCTTTATGCGCGTCAATGATACGTTTGACAAAATTGAGGCCAAGACCGAATCCTTTGACGTTATGAATATCACCGGTGGGTACGCGGTAGAATTTTTTGAAAATGTTCTTCAGGTACTGCTTCTCGATGCCGACCCCGTTGTCCTTCACGGAAATGTAGAAGTCGTCTTCGTCGTGGCCGGCCTGTACGACGATGTGCGGCTCTGCTGAATATTTAAGTGCATTCTCCAGCAAATTGACCACGGCCAGTTCGAGGTGGGCCCTGTCTGCCTGCAGATGGCTGTCTCCCTCGTCCATCCTGACTTCCACCTTGGCTTTTTTCTGATCGATAAGGGGCTGTACCTTGTTAAGGGCCTCTTCGATCAGTTGGTGCGCGTCAATCTCTTCCTTGCGGATCGGAAGGTCTTTGGTCTCGATCGAAGCCGTCCGCAGCAGCCGCTCAACCTGCGCCTGCAGGTGCTCGGTCTGGTTCCCAATGATAGCCACATATCGTTCGAGCCTGTCCGGCTGCCGGGCAATGGATTCCTGCGACAGCACGTCGCTGGCGATCTTCATCACGGCCAGCGGGGTCTTGAACTCATGGGTGAAATTATTGACAAAGTCCTTTTGGATCTCCGCCAGGAATTTCTGCCGGTAGAAATAAAACAGACTCGCGGCCAGCCCGATCAGCGCAATGCACAATACGATCGAACTGACGATCCAAAAGTCCATCTGCTCCAAAATATATTCATGCCGGTGCGGAAAATAGAGCAGGATATGGTCGTAAGAGTTGTTAAAGACAGGCAAGGGAGGCTTGACCGCAGCATACCGCGAGGCTGGGGCCGGGATAAATTCTTCGTAGACATATTTCTTTTCCACGGCGCTATAGGCGCCCAGCTTGCAATCGGTCAGCACCCCGAAATCCGCAAATTCATCCTGGATATAAAAGACCAGGGAGTCCTTCAGCGGAATGGTATCGGCCTTGAATATGATGTAGTCGCCATTCTCGTCCGGGTTGATGATCAGCGGCTGCAGGTGGGTACCCGGGGCATCATTCATTTCGAGGTCTTCAAAGAGTCCCCGGATGCTTTTGACGACGTTGATATTGAACTGCCTTTGCTCGAAAGAATAGACCTTTTTCAACCAGTAGAGCTGGACCGTCACGACGATAGCTGCCAACAAAGTGGCCGACAGCACAATCCATTTCAAGGTTGTCGATCGCATGGATG
>JAMFSL010000027.1 GCA_026225275.1 Puia dinghuensis | reverse complement strand
GGTAAATATATACAATTCTTCTTTTTATCCGTGACCGTGCCCGTAGAAAAATATTTCAACATTTGTTATTAACCAGTTTTCAACAAGCTATTTCGGGCCGGGATGATTTTCGGCAAAGTTCCCTATTTTAAATGTAGGTTTGTCGCCTGACGTGAATTAAGGAAAATAAATAATATTTATAGAGTGCGATTAAAGAGTCTGGAAATAAAGGGGTTCAAGAGCTTTGCCGATAAGACCCTTATCAGCTTTGACGAGGGTATTACGGGTATCATCGGGCCAAATGGCTGCGGGAAGAGTAATATTATCGACAGTATTCGTTGGGTGATCGGCGAGCAGAAGATCAGTCATCTCCGGAGCGAAAATCTGGAGAGCCTGGTATTCAACGGGAGTAAGACACGATCGGCTTCCGGCCTGGCGGAAGTGAGCCTGACGTTTGAAAATACCAAGAATCTGCTGCCGACGGAGTTCAGTACGGTCACCGTCACGCGCAAATTTTATAAAAGTGGGGAGAGCGAATATCGGCTAAATGATGTCTCCTGCAGGCTGAAAGATATCCAGAACCTTTTCATGGATACGGGTGTGAGCACCGATAGTTATGCCATCATCGAGTTAGGAATGGTGGACGATATTATCAAGGATAAGGAGAATAGCCGTCGCCGGATGCTGGAGCAGGCGGCTGGTGTGACCATCTACAAGACCCGGAAAAAGGAAGCCCGGCAGAAACTGGATGCCACCGAGCAGGATTTAGCCCGGATCGAGGACCTGTTATTTGAGATCAATAACCAGCTGAAAAGCCTGGAAAATCAGGCGAAGAAAGCCGAAAAATACTTCGAGATCCGGAAAGAATACCGGGAACTGAGCATCGAACTGGCCAAAGCGGCATTGGAAGGGTTTAACCTGACCTACCGGGAACTGAACGAGCAGTCGGAGACGGAGACGAACCGGAAAATAAGGCTGGAAGCGGTGATTGCTACTGAAGAAGCTGCGGTAGAGCAGGAGAAACTGGGATTCATCGAGAAGGAACGTGCGTTGCAGTCCATGCAGCATTCGTTCAACGATCTGCTGCAGAACCTGCGGACCAAAGAAAATGAAAAGAACCTGGCCTCCCAGCGGTTGAATTTTCTGAAAGAAAAAGAAGAAAACCTTACGGCCTTCCTTTCAAAAGGGGAGGGGCAGTTGAACGGGCTGGAAGAGAGCATTGTTTTCACCCGGCAACAGATTGGGGAAGAGGAGAATAAATTGTCCGGGCTACAGGAGCAACTGGAATCCTTTAAGGATTCGGTAGATGAGACACGGAAGACGTTTGACGGAAAAAGAGTGGCGGTGGATGCATTGCGCAGGGAAAATGCGCAGATCCAGCGTGACCAGTTCGAGGCGGAAAAGAAGGTGGCGGTGGCCGATACGTCTATCCAGAACCATCAAAGGGGAATCCGGCAGTTGGAAGAGGAAAGGACGGTCCGTCAAAGCCAGTTGAAGCAACTGGAGGAAGAGCGGCTCCTGAAAGAACAGGAATTGGAATCCAGGCAGGGAACGTTGCGGCAGTTACAGGAACAACATGAGCGCGCCAAAGAAAATATTCTTCAGGCCCAGGGCCAGATGGAGGTATTGCGGCAGCAATTGGCGGATCAAAGCCGGAAGCTGGACGCGAAAAATAACGAGCATGATTTGCTGAAGAGCCTCGTCGATTCGATGGAAGGCTATCCGGAAAGTATCAAGTTCCTGCACAAGAATCCTTCCTGGAACCATCGGGCGCCTATCCTTTCGGATATCATTTATGTAAAGGAAGAATTCAGGGCAGCAGTGGAAAATGTATTGGAGCCTTATCTCAACTATTACGTCGTGAACGATCTGCAGGAAGGAATGCAGGCCGTTCACCTGCTGGATGACAATAAAAAGGGTAAAGCGAATTTTTTCCTGCTGGACAGGATTGTGGGGCAGGAGGCTGACGGACATGGGGCTGACGGCCATGAGGCTGGTGAAAACAGCCGCGAAGGAATGATACCGGCGATGCAGGTGATCGAGGTGGACGACAATTACCGGCGGCTGGCCGAGCATCTGCTGGGGAATGTTTTTATTGCGGAGAACGAGGAGGCACTGGCCAACAGCAATGGCGTCATCGTACTGGAAAAGACCGGCAAATTCGTCAAGGGAAAGTATTCGTTGACGGGCGGTAGCGTCGGGCTGTTCGAAGGAAAGAAGATCGGCCGGGCCAAGAATATGGAGAAATTGCAGGAAGAGATCCGGCGGCAGCAATCTGTCGTAGACCAGCTGAAATCGGCGATCAAGGAGAAGCATGATGAAGTGATCGGGTATAATGATCAGTTGAAGGAGCAGGTTATCCGGCAGACACAGGAAGACTGCAACCGGCTGACGAATTTCGTTTTCTCGCTGCAGAATAAGATAGAGAATCTTCATGCGCAGCAGGATTCTTCGCAGGGAAGACTGGAAGAGTTGCAGCTGAACCTGGAGGAGACGATCGCGGGCATCGAGGATACACGCAATGCGTGGGCCGAACTGGTGCGGATCGTGGCGGAGTTGAAGGAAAAAGGGCAGCAGGCAGAGGGTGAATATAGGAGCGCAGAAGTCGCGTACAATAACGCTTCCGCAAGTTTTAACGAATTCAACCTGCAGGTTGCCCGTCAACATAGCCGGATCAATGCGCTGAAGCAGGAGCTGGATTTCAAGAGCAAGCAATTAGTCGATCTGCATACACAGATTGAAGTCAATGCGTCGCAATTAAAGCAGACCAACGAAAGCATCGCGGAAAGTTCCGCGCTGCTGGTCGACTCGGAAGGCGTATTGGTGGAACTGCTGCGGAAAAAGGAGGAAGAAGAGCGGATCCTTAATGAAAAGGATCAGGCCTATTATAATCTCCGTAATGCGTTGGGAGAAAAGGAAAGTGAGCTACGGCATAAAGTCAAGGAAAAGGAACAGGTGGAGCATCTGTTGAGCAGTATAAAGGACAGGCTGAACGAATTGAAGCTTCAGCTGGCAGGAATGAAAGAACGGCTGAGCGTAGAATTCAGAATTAATCTGGATGACATCATCGATCAGGCAAGGACTGGTGAGACGCCGGTAGAAGAGTTGCAGGAGAAGGCAGACAGGATGAAAAAACGACTGGAGAACCTGGGTGAGGTCAATCCCACGGCGATCGAGGCTTTCCAGGAGATGAAGAAACGGTACGAATTTATCCTCGAGCAGAAAAATGATCTGGTGGGCGCCAAGGATAGCCTGTTACAGACCATCCAGGAGGTCGAGGCGACGGCCAATCAGCAATTCCTGGATACTTTCAACAAGGTTAGGGAGAATTTTCAACGGGTATTCAAATCTCTCTTTACAGAGGAGGATACGGCCGATATGGTGCTGGAGAATCCGGAGAATCTTGCCGAGACGGGCATCGATATCGTGGCCAAGCCGAAGGGCAAAAGGCCTTCTTCCATCAGCCAGCTGAGTGGTGGAGAGAAGACGTTGACAGCTACGGCCTTGTTATTTTCTATATACCTAATCAAGCCAGCGCCTTTTTGTATCCTGGATGAAGTGGATGCACCGCTGGATGACGCGAATGTCGGTAAGTTCACCAATATGATCCGGCAGTTCAGTGAGAATTCGCAGTTCATTATCGTCACGCACAATAAGATGACGATGAGTACGGTGGATGTGATCTATGGGGTGACGATGCAGGAACCGGGCGTGAGCAAACTGGTGCCGGTGGATTTCAGGGGGTTGAATTAGGGTTACACTTTAATAAAGATGCGTTTCTTGTAGAGGAACCAGGCCGGAATGAAATTGACGACGAGGAAGATCAGCACATAAAGGAGGCTGGCCAGTTCTGCACTTATCCCGGCATGCGTGAGGGCAAGCATGAAGCGGTCGTTGAGGGCCATGCCGCCAGGTTTCCATTCATCATAGAAGATTAGAGCCCATATGTCGGCAAAGAAATAAATAAAAATGGCGTTGGCGCCGAATACGATCCCTGGGAGAGTGCCGCGGGTATAACCTTTGATATCCACCAGAAAATAGAAGGCGCCGAACAGGATGGCGGCGAAACCGGAGGTGACCAGTACGAAGGAACTGGTCCATAGATTCTCGTTGACCGGGAAGGTGAGTCCCCAGAAATAACCCAGAATGGCGGAGAAGGCGCCTGCGGTCATAAGACCGTTAGCCTTTTCATTGGGCGAGCGATCGCTGAGCATCCATGTGCCGGCCAGCATGCCGGTGAGGCCGGATACAACGGAGGTAATGGTCGTGAGTATGCTTTCAGGGTCCCACGTGACCCGCCACATCCTTCCTGGCAGGTATAGATTGTCAAACCATGCCACGATATTCACTCCCGGTTCCAGCATGACCTTGCCCACGCCCGGCATCGGGATCAGGGTCAGCATCAGCCAATAGCCCACCAGCAGGATGGCGGCCAGCCAGGCCTGTTGCCGCCAGGTGGTGTGCAGATAGATGAGCGAGCAGATCAGGAAGACGAAAGCGATCCGCTGCAGGGTGCCGGTCCAGCGGATAGTATGGAAGTCGAAATGCGGCTGCAGGTTAAGGAACATGCCTATGGCGTATATCTTCAGGGCGCGCCACACGATCTTGCGGTACATAGCCGATGGGGGGATCTTTTCTTTCAATCGCCGGGAATAGGCCAGCGAGATGGATACTCCTATGATGAACAGGAAGAAAGGAGCGACCTGGTCCGTGAAGGAAAGGCCGTTCCAGATCGTATGCCGCAGGGTGAAAAAGACATGGTCTTCGCTGCCGGGGTAGTTAACGATGATCATGGCGGCGATGGTGAAGCCGCGGAGGGCATCGAGGGAAATAAGGCGGTGAGGCTGATTGGTCATAAAAGTGCTATTTCAAATGATTTATGTTGATGGGAGACAGGATGCGCCGATGACGGCGATATCCCTGAGCTGTGAGCATTCGATGCGCAGTGTCTTCAGCGCATGTGGAAATACGCATTCCCGCAGGGATTCCCACATCCCCTTTTCGAAAAATTGAAAAGACTGGCTGACTGATCCACCGAGCACGATGATTTCCGGATCATAGGCATATAGGGTGACGAGCATGGCGCGGCCCAGGTGCAGGCCGAATTCGTGGAAGATGGCTATCGCCTCTCCATCTCCGGCCAGGGCTTGGCTCAGCAAGAGTTCGCCGGAGATGCCATGAACCCGCGTAAAGAACTGTCCGCTCGCATAGGCCTCGACGGTACTGTCGAGGTAACCGATATTGCCGATTTCCCCAACGCCGCAGTGTTTGCTGTTGAGGAGGCGATCTTCAATGATGATCCCGGCGCCCAGGCCTGTGCCGATCGTGATGCCTGCGAGGTTGGCGTAGCCCCTGCCGGCGCCATAGCGTTGTTCGCCCAGGGCGAAACAATTCGCATCATTGTTAATGGAGACGGGTATATGATATTTATTTTCCAGGATGTCTTTAAGGTGTACCTCTTTCCAGGATGGAATGTTAACCGTGTCGTAGACGATGCCCTGCTGCGCGTCTACAATCGAAGGGACACCCACGCCGATGCCGGCAACTTCGTTCAGTCCTGCCTCTTCGATCAGCGCGCCGATACGTTCCAGCACTTCTTTTTCGGTATGGAGGCCGGTGATGAGGGTGGATACGCTGTTTGTAAGTTGGCCATTGCTAACCAGTCCTGCTCTGGCCCGGGTGCCGCCGAGGTCGATCCCCATGAATAGTTTTTCGTTTCGGTTTTTGGGGGATGGGTTGGGGTTTTGCATAACGGTTCAGGAATTAGGGGTGAGGATGGTTTTGTTATTGATCAGTGGCCGGGCCCATATGCCAATGCTAAAGATATAGAAAAGGCATAGCAGGACGACGCACAGGGCTGCCCGCAGACCGAAGTGGTCCCCCAGCCACCCGATCAGCAGGGGCACGGCGGCGCCCCCGGCGATGCCGGTGCAAAGGATACCGGAAAAGGAGCCGTGATGCGAATCCATCGAATTAAGCCCCAGCGAGAAGATCACGGAAAATAGCAGAGAGATCGAGAATCCCAGTGCGGGGAATGCCAACACCGATAGTTGCGCGGATCCCCACAGCGCCATCAGCAATATGACGATGGTAAGGCCGGTGAACACCAGCAGGAGTTTGCGGCTGTCGAACAGTTTCAGCAGCAGGAGATTGAGGGCGCAACCGGCGGTCATCAGCCCCCAGAACCAGGATACGGCATTCGCTCCCCCCGTAAGGGGGTCCATGCCATGGTAGCGGTGAAGGAATTCCGACATCCAGTCGCTGATGCC
>JAMFSL010000026.1 GCA_026225275.1 Puia dinghuensis | reverse complement strand
CGGAACTGGGTTATTCGGAATTTGACGGGCCGGCCCGGGAACTTCGGACGTGGATACTACAGTACCAGATTCCGAATCTCGAAAAGGGTGGGGGCCTTTGGGAGCAGTTTTTTGAAGATCATGATGAAGCGAATGATCGCACGGCATGGGCTCCGCTCAATCTTGCGCGGTATTTGTTGGAAAAGAGGCAGGCGATGGACAGTGCATGGTCATTGCATGTTCATGAACTAATCGAATTTGTGAACCGTAACTTCACCGGCATTAACCATGGCGTACAAATTTGTGGCGAACAGGATCACGACCACGACCCCTGGGGCGGCATCTTATCGACTTATGGCGCGGTGCTGGCGATGTACACTGCTGCAACGGGTTCGGATGAATATAAGGGGCTCGCCTTGCAGGCGCTGAATTTCGCGACGTACGCTCTCGATAGGGATGGCTGCCCTTGTGAGCGAGCGGGATTTGGCCCATGCAGAGGCGGCTGGCAGGAAGATAGTCATACGGATAAAATACACAATTTTATCGATGCTTTGCAGTCGGGGATGATGTACTAGCGCCAGGTGGCATCATTCCAACCCATTCCGCCGGCGAAACTCGCGGTAGAGAATTTGGAGGGCGGCATCGGAGGGATCGGCGGTGACGAGCACGATATAGAGTATGTTGGCGGAGTGGGTGTAGCCGATGGACTCGAGGTATTGGGCACGGGAGAGCGCGGTGTCGAGGGCGGGGAAAGGGGAGGGGTAGGGAAAGACATGTGCTTCGTCGACTAACTCGATATTACCATTGGCCCCCAACTGATGCCGGCCGCCGTCACCCTGGATCTCTAATGACCATTGGAATGTATAGCCATACTCGAAGGGCGGCCGTATAGGCAGGATCAGCTGGGTGTCTTTGACGACGGTGTCGTACACGAGCCGGCGACCGTCATACAATATTCTTAGATGGTAGCCGGTAGCCCATGCAAAAGGTTGCCAGCGGAACAGCACCCGGTCGAGAGATGTGTGATAATTATCTGCCGGCGACAGCATGAACGATCCGCCGCGGGACACACCACCGGTAGAGCCACCGGTCTGGCCGTCGCTGCCCGGCCTGAACAGTTCTTCCCACAGTAGAGATAAATAGCGGTTGGTGATACCATCCGGCGCATGTGAACGCTGCATGCGCTGCAGATCCCCGGTGGTATAGGTCCCCTTCCCCTTTAAATGAATATAATTGCTATCGCGCGTGAACAGGATGATGTCCGCCGCGGCATCGGCGAGCAGCAGCTTGTCGCCTGCATAAATCCAACTGCCTTTTTGGATGTGTTGCGGGGAGCCACCTTTGGCGTGCGCGCAGGTGATCGTGCCGACGGTATGATAGACGCCAAAGTCGGGCCACTGAGCGCCAGCGTGGGCAACGTCAAACAGCCCGATGATGAACAGGATTGCCAGTTTCGACCAAAAAACTTTCATACTTAAAATATTTATTTAGCCGGCGCGCCAGCCATTTATAGAGCCAGAAGATCTCGAAACTCAATACCACCGCGATGAGCAGCGGCATGGGATCAAAAGCAAGATTGAACCGGTCGAAGAGCAGCAGCGCCAGATACAGCAGCCCTATCGCGAGGATAAACTGCAGCAGGAACAGGATAAACTCCCGGTGTCCGCGATCCAGGGCAATCCGCCGGATATACAGGATATTGATGCAAAAGATAAGAAAAAAGGTGATGACATAGACGGCTCCAACAGGCAGTTCCTGAATATAATGATCCTTCATCATCATTTCCAGGACATTGGCATGGATGACGACTCCATACGTATCGGGGAAGGACTTGCCGCCACGTTTGGGGTTCATGGGGGTGAAATGCATGTCCTCGAGTACGTCGGGCGCTTCATCCTTAAAGAATCCGATGAAGACGATCTTATCCCTGAAATAGCTGGCGAGATCGGCCTCGTCCTGCGGATGGAGGAACCGGTTGAGCGACACGGTATTGTAGTGGCTGAGGTTGCCGGCATAATTGATCATCTCCAGGTGATGGCCGCGCTTTGCGAGGGTCGCGTAGGCAGTCGGGTCGATTTCCTGTAGCATGCGAACGGGCAGGGAGGGATAGCGCTGGGTGTCGATGAGTTCGAATGGTTTGATATGGCGGCGGATGTCTTCGGGGCCTTCGACGAAATCGAAGAAGCCGTCGCGGGCGGAGGGGAGAGAGGACTGTAAGAAACTTTTTTGGATGTATTCGGTCCGGAGGCCGGCCAGACGAGAGGCGAGAACAAGATGAGGCACGCGGCGCATGGCTCCGATAAGGGCGCTGTCCTGGGCAGGATCGGCCGAAGGCTGGTAGAACATGGCATCCACACCGATGACGCGGGGATGCATAGCCGAAACGCGAGCGATCTCTGCGGCGATTTTGGCGCGATTGCTGTCGATCTCCAGCAGGGTGATGTCGGTGTCCTTCAGGCCGATCATGGCATCGGCGCCGGCATAACGCAGGTCATAGACGTTGAAATCGTTGAAGCCCTGTTTGATGGGTTTGATTAACTCGAACTTCCAGGGGACGAAGCTCAGGAGGAAATCGACGGCCAGGACGAGCAGGGAGGCGACAAAGGCTTCTTTATAGAGCTGGCGCCTTTTGACGGTATGTGGTGCGGTAGCTTTCATGAGTGGGTTTTTATCCAGTCCAGGGCCTGGCGGATGATGTCGGCAGCAAGGGTTTTGATATCCATCGTGGTGCCGGTGACATGAAAACGGTTGAGGTTTTGGTTATCACGCCAGATGTTGACATTGATCGTGACCTGGTTGCCGGTGACTGTATAGAATCCATGAAGGGACCAGGCGCCGGGCATCTCGGAGGGGGTGTAATCGATTTCGGTATTGCCGTTGGGATCGCTGCCGGTGCTACCGCGCGCAGCGAGACTGCGGAGTTGCTGGCCAACGGCAGTAGTCAGCTGGAGGTCGTCGCCGCCGACATTCTCATCCTTGTTGAGGAAGCTGCCGGTAGAAAAGGCCGGGGTCTTGTCATCCTTCAATCCAATGGCGGCGATCACGCCACTGTCTACGATACCGATATCAAAGCTGGTGGTGCTGACCAGCTGGGGTTCCTGGCGGCCGCCGTTGTCCCGGACCAGATCGGTGACGGTCCGTTCGGCATGATCGAACCAGGGGCTGACATTGAGGTATTTCGCGGCATCGAGGATGGCGGGATCTTCGCGCATGGCTTTAAGCAGAGCGTATGTCAGCAACCCGTGGGAATAACGACTTAGCTCAAATGCGCTTTGGTTACTGGCAGAAGCCGCCAGGATGAACAGGCCGGACCTTTCGTTCAGCTTGTCGATGCTGCGGATCTGTTCGGCATTGTCGTCATTTCTCGCGATGGTGTAACTATGGTTTTTGGATCCCATCGTCACGAGGTCATTGATGACCTGGCCGCTATTGCAGGCGTCGAGGATAAGGATACGTTTTTGTGCCCTGATGTTGGAAGGATGGATCCAGTCAGCCAGTTCCTGGGTACTGATGCCCACGGACGCAAGGGCGCTGCCGCTGGTGGTTTCGGGCGAGGCATCGGCGGTGAGGAAATAGAAATGTTTTTTGGCTTCACCGGCCATGACGCCGTGGCCGGCAAAGAAGATGAGGAGAATATCGGAGGCTTTCGCCTTTTTAGCAATGGAGTCGAAGGTTTGGTGGATGGCGGCCTTTTCGGGCAGGAGATAATGGTCTTTGGAAGTGGTGAGGTTATACATGAAGACATGTTGCCTGCCATCCTGGTTGAGCCATGACCGGGCAGCGGTCCCGATCGCGCGGGAAAGATCGTCGGCATCTTTTGCCGCATACCGCAGGTCCAGCGCATCGCCCTTGTAATCGCTGATGCCGACCATTACTGCAAATAAGTTGGGAGCGGGATGATGCACACTGTCAATGACGGACAAGACTTCGGCGCCCCGCGAAGTCAGTTGACCTTCGGCGGTATACGCTTTTACGACGATTGGGTTGTCCTGGCCGGGGACTAACCACTGCGCCAGTTCTTTTTTCGGGATCGTCAGCGTATAGCCATTAGGGGTATGGGCCAGCTGCCCGGGTGTATAGCGCCGGGTTTCATTGCCATTGACGGAGACGACCACGGCTCCCAGTCCGCCGCTGCGGGGATGGATAACGAAATGCCAGGCGGCGCCGTCGGCAGGTCTGGTCTCCACCACCGGGACGAGACCGCAGATGGGCAAATCGCTGAGTTTGGCGGCATTGATGCTGTCGCCGGCGAGGATGCGGAAGGCGAGATTGGGGACCCACAGCTGGTCCTTGACCTGGTCGAGGGAGATGACTTCGGTCCCGCAGGTATAGTAAAGAAGTTTGCGGGCGCCTTCGCTGCCATCGAAACGGCTATATTGATCGTAGACGAGGTAATCGGTGCTGTCGACGGCAAAGGCGCTGTAGAGCAGCCGGCCGGTGGAGGCATCGAGCAGCTTGAAGGTGTTGTCCATGGCGCTGACGAGAAGGGTACGGGTATCCGGCGCGAATTTGATAGATTCAGCCATGCCCGTTGGCGAGGGCGTAGTGACGAGGCGCCGGCCGGAAACAGCGTCATAGATGTACAGGGTATCCCAGTCTGCCAGCAGGAATTTTTTGCCGTCGCGACTGAAATCGGCCGTGGGGATATTCAAGCCGGGAAGGCTCGTGGATCTTTGCAGGTCCAACAGCTGAAGGCGTTGATCGGCGACATGCCAGACAGCCGCGCCGTTTTCCGTGGATAACAAGATGATTGATCCGTCAGGGCTGAACCAAGCGCCATTGACGCTATGGTGATTCGCTCCGAAATCCTGCAACAGCCTGCCGGCCTTTGCATCCCATAATTTTGCCGTGCCATCGAAGGATGACGAAAGGATCATCGATCCATCGGGGCTGAATTCGACGGCTTGAACTTTGTAGCTATGCCCGCGCAGATCCAATAAGGACTTGCCGGTAGCGGCCGACCAAACTCTGACAGAACTATCGTCCCCCACGGTCGCGACTAACGTACCGTCCGGACTCCAGGCGGCGGAATTCACGGAGCCGGTATGCCCCCGCAAGATGAAGAGACATTGACCGGACTGCGCGTCCCAGATGCGGGCTGTGCTGTCTGCCGAAGCGGTCACCACCTTTGTACCATCCCGGCTGAAGGCAGCGGAGTATAGAAGGGCAGTATGACCCTTCAATATCGTCAAGGCCTGACCGGTCCGGAGGCTCCAGATCGTTGCAATAGCGGGCGAAAGGATCGTCACGAGCCGTTGGCCCGCCGAGTCCCAACACCGGCCGCCCATGAGCCCGACGATACTATCTTTACCGATGAGGCGTCCGGTTGCCGGATCCCAACGGTACATTCCTTTATCGGTAAAACTATAGATCGTTGACTGATCCGGGCTGTATCTGGCGAGTCCCAGCCGGGGCGCGTGGCCTTTGAGCTCGGAGAGGGGCTTGCGGTTCCGGATGTCCCAGATTCGGATGGTTTCGTCACTCGATATGGTTGCGAGCAACTGTTGCGCCGGATTGAAAACGGCGGTGTAGACGGACTCGTCGGAGGAGGTCATGGCGTCGGATGGTGTCATGGTGCGGGTGATGGTGCCAGTTAGTGCGTCATGGAGCGTGACTGTGCCGTCATCATTGGCCGTAATAATGTTCCTGCCGTCGGGGCTGTAATCGGCGGTGAGCATTCTGCTGCTATCCTGCCGGATGCCTATTGATGGAAGGCCGTCAAACAGGGGTACGATCTGATGGCCGTCGGCCATGGACAAGATGCGGAGGTCGCCGCTGTCGGACAGGGTCATGAGCCTGGTTCCATCGGGGCTTTGGCGGAGAGATCGGATCGGGCCCTGGCGGTTGCCAAAGGAGAAGAGGAGGCGGCCATCGGCGACATTCCAAACTTTGCCGCTGGTGTCATATCCCGAATAGCCGATCATTTTTTTGCTATCGGGCGTGAACTCGAAGTTCGCAAACAGGGGTTTGTCACGGGCAACGGAGGCTAATCTCACCCACTCGTGACCCGTCGTGGCATCGAGGATACGGGGGATGCCTGCGGCGCTCACGAAGATTTTTTTCCCATCGGGGCTAAAGAATGCCTCATGCATGACCTGGCTGGTGAAGATCAGCGCATCTTCAGCGGGCACGGACTTTTCCACCTGCCATGCGCGCAGCAGGCGACCCGTGACGGTTTGATAAACGCTCAGCTTGCCATCTTCCCAGGCGATGAGGATCAGGCGGCTGTCTGAACTAAAGGAGGCGGAGGCTATCATTTTCAAACTGTCCCGGATCTGATAGAGCAGGCGGCCGGTGGCGGCATCCCAGAGATCGGCGATTTGGGTATGGGGAATGAGGAGGGTCTTACCGTCAGGACTAAAGGATGGCGGCACAAAGGTGAGGTCGGGATATTTGATGGTGGTTAGCTGGATGCCCGAAGTCGTCTCCCACAACTTGACGTCGCCGAGGCCGGCCACGATCATCCTTTTACCGTCGGGGCTGAAGACGGCCGAGCCGATCATTTCGGTTTGGCCGAGGGGCATGACGAGCTGGGGTTGGGTGGGCGACGGGGTGGGTCGCGCGGCGGACGCGGGACGCGTGGCGGGTACTTGCGCATAAAGTCCGCCGGCCGCTAGGATCAGGCACAGCAGGCAGGCTGATGCGGTGCGGGTCATGGCCGATATAATGAAGGGTGTCCGCCGTTTCATTGTTTGGGTTTGTTGGCGTTAACCCAGGCGAGGGCCTGGCTGACAATGTCGGCCGCAAGCGTATCTATCTCATTTCGCTTGCCCGTCACCGGGAAATGCCAGCAATTCTTTTTATTATGCCAGATGTTGACGGCGGCGGTGACGACTGTATTCTGGATGCTATAGCTGCCGCTAACGTACCAGGCGTCGGATCTGGCGGCCGTGGGAATATAGGTGATGTCGGGATCCGCGCCCCGGCTGGACATGGAGTTGAGATACTGATCGATAGCCGCGGTCAGGTCGATGTCATCGCCGCCGACGGTCTCATCCCTATTGATAAAATTACCCCGTGTAAAGAGCGTGTTTTCGCTGGCGAGATGGATAGAGGCGAGTACCGCGCTATCCACGATCCCGATATCGAAGCTGGTGGTGCTGACCAGCTGGGGTTCCTGGCGGCCACCGTTGTCGCGGACGAGGTCGGTGACGGTCCGTTCGGCATGATCGAACCAGGGGCTGACATTGAGGTATTTCGCGGCATCGAGGATGGCGGGGTCTTCGCGCATGGCTTTGAGCAGGGCGTAGGTCAGCAGTCCGTGGGAATATCGACTTAGCTCATATGCGCTTTGGTTAGTGGCAGAGGCCGCCAGGATGAAGAGGCCGGACCTTTCGTTCAGCTTGTCGATGCTACGGATCTGCTCGGCATTGTCGTCATTCCTTGCGGTACTATAGGTGTGGCCTTTTGTACCCATCGTCACGAGGTCATTGATGACCTGGCCGCTATTGCAGGCGTCGAGGATCAGGATACGTTTTTGCGCCCTGATGTTGGACGGATGGATCCAGTCGGCGAGTTCCTGGGTACTGATGCCCACGGATGCAAGGGCGCTGCCACTGGTGGTTTCGGGTGAGGCATCGGCGGTGAGGAAGTAGAAATGTTTTTTGGCTTCACCGGCCATGACGCCGTGGCCGGCAAAGAAGATGAGGAGAATATCGGCGGCCTTGGCCTTTTTAGCAATGGAGTCGAAGGTCTGGCGGATAGCGGCCTTTTCGGGCAAAAGATAATGATCTTTTGCCGTGGTGAGGTTATACATGAAGACGTGCTGCCGGCCATCCTGGTTGAGCCATGACCGGGCAGCGGTCCCGATCGCGCGGGAGAGATCGTCGGCATCTTTGGCCGCATACCGCAGGTCGAGGGCGTCGCCTTTATAATCGCTGATGCCGACCATGACTGCAAATAAGTTGGGAGCGGGATGATGTACACTGTCAATGACGGCCAGGACTTCGGCGCCCCGCGAGGCCAGCTCGCCTTCAGCGGTAAAAGCTTTTACGGTGATGGGATTGTCCTGACCGGGGACGAGCCACTGCGCCATTTCTTTCTTCTGGATGATCAGCGCATATCCATCAACGGTATGGGTCAGCTGTCCGGGACTATAGCGCCGGGTCTCATTGCCATTGACGGAGACGACCACGGCTCCCAGTCCGCCGCTGCGGGGATGGATAACGAAATGCCAGGCGGCGCTGTCGGCGGCCCCGGTCTCCACTACCGGGACGAGGCCGCAGATCGGCAAATCGCTGAGTTTGGCGGCATTGATGCTGTCGCCGGCGAGGATCCGCTGTGCGAGGTTGGGCACCCAGAGCTGGTCCTTGACCTGGTCGAGGGAGATGACTTCGGTCCCGCAGGTATAGTACAGGAGCTTGCGGGCGCCTTCGCTGCCGTCGAAGCGGCTGTATTGATCGAAGACGAGGTAGTCGGCGCTGTCGACGGCAAAGGCGCTGTATAGCGTGCGTCCTGATTGCGTGTCGAGAATTCTGAAAGTGTTGTCATTGTCACAGACCAGAAGGGTATGTCCATCGGGTGCGAATTTGCCATCCTCCGCGCTCGTTGAAGGTGTACTGACGAGGCGCCGGCCCGACACGGCGTCATAGATGTACAAGGTATCCCAATATGCCAGCAGGAATTTTTTGCCGTCGCGGCTGAAATCCTCGGAGGGAATTCTCACCGAGAAGAAATCCTCAGTTTTTTGCATGTCGAGCAACTGAAGGCGTTTATCGGCGACATGCCAAATAGCCGCGCCCGTTGCCGTGGATAACAGGATGATCGATCCGTCGGGGCTGAACCAGGAGCCATTGACGTAAGAACCCTGAGCACTGAAATCCTCCAGCAGGCTTCCCGTTTTGGCGTCCCACAATTTTGCCGTGCTATCGAAGGATAGCGAAAGGATCATTGATCCGTCGGGACTGAAGTCGACGAGCTTGACAGGGAATTTGTCTTGGCGCAGATCGAGTAATAGCGTTCCCGTTCTAGCTGACCAGACTTTGACTGTACCATCATCCCCTGCGGTCGCGACTAACGTGCCGTCCGGACTCCAAACGGCGGAATTCACAGAGCGGGTATGTCCCCGCAAGGTGAAGAGGCATAGGCCGGATTTCGCGTCCCAGATGCGGGCTGTGCTGTCTGCGGAAGCGGTCACCACCTTTGTACCATCCCTGCTGAAAGCAGCGGAGTTTAGATCGCCCGTATGCCCCCTCAATACCCTCAATGCCTGACAGGTGCGGAGGCTCCAGATCACTGCGAAAGGCGCCCCGAAGGTCACAAGCCGCTGGCCGGCCGAATCCCAGCATCGGCCACTCATGAGCCCGTCGATACTACTATCTCTACCGATAAGGCGCCCGGTCCCCGGATCCCAGCGGTACGTTCCTATATCCGTAAAACTAAAGATCTTTGACCCGTCGGGACTGTACATGGCGCCTCTCAACCGAGGCACGTGGCGTTTCAGTTCGGAGAATGTCTTATGATTCGGGATATCCCAAATCCTGATGGCATAGTCATTCGTTATCGTTGCGAGCAGCTGTTGTGCCGGATTGAAAACGGCCTCGTCGACCGATTCGTCGGATGATGTCATGGTGCGAATGACGGTGCCGGTGAGGGCGTCATGGAGCGTGACCGAGCCGTCGCCATTGGCAGTAATGATCGTTTTGCCATCGGCGCTGTAATCGGCGCTGATGATTTTGCTGCTATCCTGCCTTATGTCTATCAGCTCATGGCCGTCCGCCATCGACAGGATGCGGAGGTCGCCGCTGACGGAGAGGGTTAGGAACCTGGTTCCATCGGGACTCTGGCGGAGGGATTCGACCGGGCCCTGGCCATTGCCGAAAGAAAAGAGCAGGCGGCCATCGGCGACATTCCAGACTTTACCGCTGGTGTCATCCATGGAATGGCCGATCAATTTATTGCCATCGGGCGTAAATTCAAAGTTGGAATATGGGGGCTTGTCATGGGCAATAGTCGCTAGTCTAGCCAGCTCGTGACCGGTGGTGGCATCAAGGATGCAGGGGATGGCGGCAGCGATCATTACTATCTTTTTTGCGTCGGGACTAAACGATGCCTCCTTCAGCACATCTTCGTCGGGCTCCGACCTGGCCACCTGCCATGCGTGGAACAGGCGACCCGAGGCAGTTTCATAGACGCTTAACTTACCATCTTTCCAGGCGATGAGGATCAGGCGGCTGTCTGAACTAAAAGAAGCCGAGGCGATCTCTTTGAAACTGTCTTGAATCTGATATAGAACGCGGCCGGTGGAAGCATCCCGGACGTCGGCGATCTGAGTATGGGGAATGAGGAGGGTTTTGCCGTCGGGACTAAAGGATGGCGGCTGAATGTTGAGGTCAGGATATTCGAGGGTGGTCAACAGGATGCCCGAAGTGGTCTCCCACAACTTTAATTCTCCCCTGCCCCCCGCGATCATCCTTTTGCCGTCCGGGCTGAAGACTGCGGAGCTGATAAATGGCGGTGGACCGAGGGGCATGACGAGTTGGGGTTGTTGGGCGGAGGGCTGCGAGCCGGGGGTTTGTGCGATGAGGCCGCCTGACGCGAGGATCAGGGTTAACAGGCATGCGATGGCGGCAGATATGGTGCTTAACCGAAATATATTTTAGGGATTAATTAAAAAATCTTATATATGTGTAATTTACTATTTTCTACATGATTTCGATTAGGCTGACTGCTATATTTCTATTGCTTTTCTTTATGGAGACGTTAGGCGCCGGGGCGGCGTCGGGGCAGGCCGCGGCGCGCGGGAAGTATGCGTTGATCTTCGCGATCGGCAATTATCCCGCGGCCAACGGCTGGGCGGCGATCGCCAGTCTGCGGGATGTAGGCTACCTGGACAAGATGCTGAAGGGGCAAGGGTTTTCCGACGACCATATCATGGTAGTAGCGGATACGCAGGCGACGATGAAGGGGATCGCCAATGCCTTTGCGACGTTAACCGCGCGGGTACAGCCGGGGGACGTAGTCGTCGTCCATTTTTCGTCGCATGGAGAGCAGGTGGAGGCTGATCGTGACTACCGGATCGACGGGCTGGATGAGTGTGTCGTGACGATCAACGCGAAGGCGCCTAACCGCAGCACGGATTATCCAAAAGACCAGGCCGAGTATTTGCGCGGGCATGTGTTGGGAGATTATCTGCGGGCCTTGCGGGCGAAGCTGGGCGCCGACGGGGATCTGCTGGTGACGATGGACGATTGTCATTCGGGTAATGGTACCCGTGGGATGGCAAGGGTCAGCGGGGGTGCGCCGCCGCTGGTCTCCGTGGATTTCGATCCTTCGCGGCATCGCCGATCGGATTCTTCGATGTTGTCGAGGGATGCGGCGGTATATGGGGCGGGCACCCCATTATCCCCCTATGTGGTCTTTAGCGCGACGCGGCCGGAGGAGCTGGACGACGAGACGGATGATGAAGAGACCGGCGTGGCCATCGGGTCGCTGACGTATGCCGTTTGTAAAGCCTTTGCAGGGTTGAGCGCCACCACCGGCTATCCTTCCTACCGACAGTTATTCGCAAGTATCCAGTCGATCATGAATGTGAAGGTGCCGGCGCAGCATCCGATGATGGAGGGCGATGGGGTGGACCGGCTGTTGTTTGGCGGGCAATTCGTTCATCAGCTACCTTATATAGAAATATCATCCTTAGACAAGCCCAATCACCAGATCATCCTGAAAGCCGGGAAGACCACTGGCCTGGATGCGGGCGCGCTGGTGGAGATCTGTCCGGCAGGAACGCGGGATACGACGGGCGTACGGGCGCTTGTGCGGGCAAAAATTATCAGTGCCGGGGAAATATCCTCGGTGGCCACATTCGACGGCGAGCTGCCGATCGACCAGCCTGTCGACGGCTGGGCCTTTGTGACGGCGCGGGTCTATAATATTACTCCTGTCACGCTGCAGATTCGTACGGGCCCGCATGGCTATACCGTGGCGGAGGCGGCGGGCATCGGGAAGGCGCTGCAGGATATGCCGGAGATCAGGGTCGTGGCGAAGGCGCCGATGCTGACGCTGGTGAAGGGCACGGGTAAGGATACGCTGAAGGTTAGCGGCAACGGGTATGTGTTTGCGACTGTGCAGCCGGCGGGGAGCGGGATCGGGGATCTTCGGTCGAAGCTGGAGAATTACGCTCGCTATGTGTTTTTGCAATCGCTATCCTGCCAATTACCCGGTGTACAGGTCGAGATGCGGCTATTCCTGCGGAAGTCCGACGGAACCGCGGATACTGCCGCGACGCTGCTGCGGATGAAGCAGGGACGGTTCGAATCGCATGAGGGGGATTCGCTGACGTTGTGGATCCGGAATAACGGGACGCAGCTGGTGTATGTCAACGTGCTCGATCTGTCGCCCGATGGTGAGATCGCCGCGATCCTGCCTAATATGATGCATTCGCGGGTTAAGATCGGTCCCGAGGAGCTGGCGTTGCCGCCGGGGCGGGAGTATTGGCTGCCGAAGCCGGATCTGATCCGGATCGGGCCACCGGACGGAACGGAGGTCTTCAAATTGTTTGCGTCGCCCGAGATGATCAATCTGGAGAACCTGGCCAATACCCGCGGGGGGGTGGACCCTTCGCATCGACCTACGATGATGGAGCAGCTGATCCGTATGTCCTATAACGGGACCCGCGGCGGTGAGCTGACGAGCGCCAATACGCCGGATGCGGCAACAACGGATTATATTTTTCTGATCAAACCCAAACCCTGATATGTTAAGAGCTCTGTGTCTGGCCGGTGTGTGCGCCGTGTTTTTCCTGGCTGGCTGTCTGCCTGCGGCCCATTATAAGTATAACAAAAAATCCGCTAAGGATACTTTGAGCATCCATCCGCGCGACAGCAGTTATCTGCTGATGCAGAAATTTGCGGATCTGCCGAGTACCAAAATCGAATCGCTGGACTCCATCATGTACCGCTATCATTCGAGGGGCGGCCTGGTGACGAGTGCCGCCAACAGTTTGCTGGGTTATGCCATCAGCGCCTCGAAGACGGTGATCGCCAATGAGAAGGGCAAATATACGGCGACGACGAATTATGGGAGCACCGAGGATTACTTTTACGCTCAACCGTCCCTGGCAGGTCCCTTCGATCCTTCCGGCATGCAATTTACCGGTTTCGATCTGATGCGGACCATCAAAAGAGAAGATGGCGAGACAGACACCGCCATGTTTGCCACCTTCGAAGTCGATACCTCGCGGGCCCAGGAGATCCTGAACAATTTTGTGTTCCGGCTCAAGCTGACGAAATTTTGGGTTCGGTATGTCAAGCCCAAAGTGGCGATGTTTTCCAAACGCAGGATGAGTGTCGAGTTCAATATTTCTTTCCTGACGGCGCTGATCACTCCGGATGGCCAGATGAAAGACAGTGTGGTGTTGGGGAAGTTTCACCTGTTGCTGAACAATATTTCGATCCGGCATGGGGATCCTGAGTTCGGGCTGTGCGAGATCAGGGGGAAAGAGAAGGGAAAAGAGAAAGAGAAGGGAAAGGAACCGCAGGTGACGGGCAAGGCGTTTATTGTGCCGAGGAGCTACGGGTATTTTAAGGTGGGCGGTAAGGCGGTGCCGGGGTATAACCAGGGATCTTATTCCATCGTCGTGTCGATGAAGGAATGTACCAAGCCCAGTTTTACGACCAGGATGATCATAGAGAACGGGTCGTCGTTGCTGGATGGGGCCAAGGGCGGGGCGTCAAGCCTGATCCCCAGCGGATCTAAGCCGAAGGCTGCGGCGACGACGCAGTAGCGAAAAATCTTACATTTCGAGTCGTCGGGTGCAACATTCGGCAGCTGCCGGGCGACTAGCAATAAAACCCCGGTATGAAAAAGCTCATTTATGCATTGGCGCTTGTAAAGTTCATCCTTCCCTTCCTGTTACAGCATAGCGCCTATGAACCTCATCGGGATGAGTTCTTGTACCTCGCGGAGGCCCGTCATCTGGCCTGGGGTTATCTGGAGTTGCCGCCGGTATTGAGTGTTTTGTCGTTTATTACCAACGCATTGGGGGGCAGTCTTTTCTGGATCAGGTTCTGGCCCTCGCTGGGCGGGGCGCTGACGTATGTGCTGGTCGGCAGGATGATCCTGTTGTTGGGCGGTGGCAGGTATGCGCTGATCCTGGGGTTTCTGCCCTTTATCTTTGGCTATTTTGTGCATGTTCATTTTATTCTGCAACCGAATTTCCTGGAGATGCTCGCGTGGACGACGATGGCTTATGGGCTAATGCGGTATGTCCGGTCGGGTGAGCCTGCGGGGCATGTGCAGTTGGGTGAGCCGGCGGGGCATGTCGGGTCGGGTCAGCTTGCGGGGCATGTGCGGTCGGGTGAGCCTGGGGGCTTGTATATCGCCGGACTGGGGTTTGGGTTGGGGATGATGAGCAAATATTCGGTGGCTTTTTTTGCCGGCTGTCTGTTGATTGGGTTGCTGCTCACCCCGGAGCGAAAGGTGTTCCGAAACAGACATTTCTACGGCGCCTTGCTGCTGGGATTTTTGCTTTTCCTGCCGAACCTGATCTGGCAGGGGGTGCATGGCTGGCCGATTTTCAACCATATGATGGAACTCCGGCAGGAGCAGTTGGACCAGGTGAGCCGGTTAAATTTTCTGCTGGATCAGTTGACGTATAATCTACCGGGGCTGGCTTGCTGGGGTGCGGGACTATATTGGCTTTTCGGCGTTGGGGATGGAAAGAGATACCGCTTCGTCGGGTGGGCGGTCGTGCTGGTGCTGGCTTTTCTGGTCTTGTCGAAGGGCAAGAGCTATTATGCGATGGGCGCTTATCCGGTATTGTTCGCCTGCGGCGCAGTTTGCCTGGAACGGATTACGGCACTGCGTCGAGGCTGGCGCTGGTCGCTGAGCTGGCGCTGGTCGCTGGTCGCTTTTTCGGTGATAGCGGGGTGCTATATCGATATGGTCGCGCTGCCGATGCTGGAACCGCAGCGGTTGGTGGATTTTTATACCCGGCATCCGAGTTATCGGCGGCTGGGTTTTCTGCGTTGGGAAGATCAGCGGGACCATCCGCTGCCGCAGGATTTCGCGGATATGCTAGGCTGGAAGGAGATGGCGGCGAAGACGGCGAAGGCGTATCATTCGCTGGACAGTTCGGGCACGAATCATACGGTCATCGATGGCGGCAACTATGGGGAAGCCGGAGCCATGGACTACTATGGGCCGGCTTATGGGCTGCCGGGGGCGATGGGGCGCGCCGCGAACTATCTGCTTTGGACGCCAGTGGATTTCTATAAAGGAGACAAATTCATTCTTGTGACGGATTACCGCGGGGTGATGAAGGATGATATGTTGCAAAAATTCGCTTCCGTCAAATTGGTAGACAGCGTTTCCACCCCTTTTGCGCGGGAGGGCGGCAGCATTATTATCGTGATGCAGGGGCCGAGTGCGGAGGCCCGGAAACAATGGAGCGATAGCTATGAGGAGGCGAGGGAGAAGATATCGGTGTTCCATCGGAAGGGGTAGGGGGGCATGCATTACGACATCCGCGGTGAAAGGGCTGCGACGGAATCTCCCGCCGCAGCCGCGGATAAATGTTAAAAATTGAAAGCGATCCTCAGCCCAATATTGGAGGCGGATCCGCCATTTAGGCTGGTCGACTCATACCTGATCCCCGCCTCGAAAGCATGGAAAGTAACACCCACCGTAGGCGCATAGGTAAAACCGCTGAACGTACTGTGCGCCAGATCGCCGTTGTCATCTTTGTAGTACACCCTAAATGAGGAAAAGCCTATTTCACCCATCACAAAGAAGGGCTTGGCGAACACATACTTATACCCTGCCAGTACCGGGATCTGGAGACTCGCCTTGGTGGTGCTGCCCTCGAAGGATTTGGGGATCCAGGCCACGGCCCCGGAACTGAGGGTCACAAAACCGGGACCCGCATGGTAGGACAGGCGAACGGTCAACCCGCCGTCGAAATGATAGCCCGTACTCGACGAAGGTATTCCGCCTTGGAGGCCGAAGCCGACGCTGAATGTTTTAGTTTCGCTTTGTGCGTGGACGATACTTGCTACTGAACTCAAGAGACAAAATAATACTACGGCAGCGTAATGGTTCCTTTTCATAAAAAAACTTTTTGGGGGTTAAAAAGAAATACTGTTTTGTTGTTTTGTGCTGCAAATCTATCCTCGCAGACGCCCCCCGGCAATAACTAATATGTAGTATTTGCTACATTTGTCTCATATGAGAAAGGTGCATCTGGCGGTGATTGGGTGGTTTGTGTTTTGGGTGGCTACCCCGGCGGGTGTCAGGGCGCAGCCACAGGCGGGGGAGATACAGCCGCAGGCGGCGAACGTACAGCCGCAGGCGGGGGATCAACGCGGTCGATTAAATGACGCTCTACGTCGATGTGCCCAGTCCTACTCTCTCAATCTCGACAGCCTTCATTTCTATGCGGCGACAGCGAAGGACATGGCGCAACAACTGGGGGACAGCGCGGATATGATCCTTGCCGACAGCTGGCTGGCGAACTGGCTGAGCCGG
>JAMFSL010000218.1 GCA_026225275.1 Puia dinghuensis | reverse complement strand
CTTTTGTGCAATTGTGGGTGAATCAGTGGTTACATTTCGAGCTGCGGGAGAATGTCGGGTTGTTTGCGATCTTTGCGGGACTGGCGTTGGTGATCGGGTTGATCGCGGGTCTCTATCCGGCGCTGCACCTGTCACGGTTGCAACCCATCCTGGCGCTGAAGAGCACCGGGGCCGGCCGGCCGGGGCGGCTGGGGATGCGGAAGGTGCTAAGCGTGACACAATTCGTCGTGTCGCTGGTCTTCATCATTACGACGTTATTGATCTATAATCAGTTCAGGTATTTTATGCATTTCAATTACGAATTTCATTCCACGAATATCGTCAATGTAGCCTTGCAGGGCAATGACTACCGGCTTGTGTTGGATGAGTTCGGCCGGGCGCCGGGCGTAGCGGGGATTTCCGCCAGCGAGTATATGCCGGCGACGTCGCGTTCGGAGGGGATGTCCCTGCGCAGGGCGGACGTGAAAAAGCAGGATTATGATCAGGTGATGTCGCTGCCGGTAGATGACCGCTGGATAGACAATATGGGGTTGAAGCTGGTGGTGGGGAGGGGTTTACCGCATGCGGATACGACCGCCGGATCACCGGGCAGCCGTTATATTGTGCTGAATGAGGAGGCGGTCCGTGTATTCGGGTATTCGTCACCGGCAGCTGCTGTGGGTCAGGCCTTCCGGACATCCGGGAGTGACAGCCTGCTGATCGTCTGTGGGGTCGTGCAGAATTTTCATATGCGGATGATCCTTGGCAATGATAAGATAGAGGCGGTGGTGTTGCGGAACAGTCCACGGAGCTTTGAATATGCGAATGTGAAGATCGCCGGGAATGATATTCGCAGGACGCTGGCGCGGCTGCAAGACCGGTGGAAGGGTATCGATCCGCTACATCCGATGAAGTATGAATTTTACAGTGATGCGTTGGCAGCGGGGGCACAGGGGATTTTCGATATCGTGTCGATCTTAGGGTTCATTGCACTGCTGGCGGTATTGATCGCCTGTCTGGGGATGCTGGGGATGGCGACGTATACGACCGAGCGGCGGCGGAAGGAAGTGGGGATCCGCAAGGTTTTGGGGGCCAAGGATTTTGCTAATGTGATGCTGTTGTCGCGGGAGTTCGTGAATGTGCTGGTGATTGCGGTAGTGATTGCGGCGCCGCTGAGTTATTTTTTGAATACGATGTGGTTAAGGAATTTTCCGAATCGGGTCGGGTTCGGGTGGGGGACGGTGATGATGGGGGTGGGGATTGTGATGGGGCTGGGGTTGGTGACGATTGGGTCGCAGACGGTGAGGGCTTCGAGACGAAACCCCGTGGAAGGGCTGCGGGAATAACCGGCCGGAGGCCGGTTGCGAAGCGAAGCGGAGCAGATATTCCCGAGCAGAGCGAAGGGAACGAACGAGGAGGAGGGTACACGAGGGAACCGAAGGGTACGAGCGAGGGAAGGCGAGGGACGAAGCCTTGCCGAAGCTCTAAGCAGCTCCGACAAAGTTCCCCGGTTAGACTGCCGAAGGCGGTCGTAGCGGAGGAGCGGGATAGTGAATGGAGGGAACGCGATTTTACGCGAACATGTCTTTTTTGATTTTTTTTATATTTGAGTACTCAAATACATTTCGATTTGCCATTTTCCTGCGTGTGACGGCTGCGGCGGTTGTCGTATCTTCGGCGGATAGATTAAAATTATCATGGAACGGGGATTATTCGAGAAGTTGGTATCGATCAGGCGGCGGCTGCACCAGATACCCGAATTGGGGTTTAATGAATTCAAGACGTCTGCTTTGATTGAAGCGCAGCTGGAGGAATGGCAGATACCTGTCGAACATGTCGCGTCGACCGGACTGATTGGTACGCTGAAAAAAGGAGAGGGGCCTTGCGTCATGCTACGTGCCGACATGGACGCTTTGCCTGTAGAGGAACCGGCGGATGTTCCCTTCCGGTCTTTGCACGATGGCGCTATGCATGCCTGCGGGCATGACCTGCATATGACCATGTTGCTCGGGGCGGCTGCCCTTCTTCGTGAGGCCGACTTCCAGGGAACTGTCAAGCTGGTATTCCAGCCATCCGAGGAGGGCAATCTCCGCAGCCCCGAAAAGGGGAAATCGGGTGGCCAGCTGATCGTGGAAAGCGGAAAATTGGTTGGCGTACGCGGAGCCCTCGGCCTGCATGTCCATCCTTTACTGCCTGTAGGCAGGCTGGGGCATACCAATGGAGAATTCATGGCCAATGTCGGCAATTTCTCCATCCTGGTCGAGGGAAAAGGCGGCCATCCGGGGGCGATGAAGCATGTCATCGATCCCATAGCGATCGCTGCACGACTGATCACGGCTGCGCAGTCACTGGTGGGCGAACAACCCGATCCGCCGAATGCGGTGCTGGCTATCACTCATGCAGAAACCCTGGCCAGACCCAGCTTTAATGTCATCCCTTCCAACATGTTGCTGCAGGGATCTTTGCGGGCCTTCAGCAAAGACTTCTACCATCAGCTGGTCGATAAGATGCGGGCTTTGTTTGCGGATCTGGAAGGCAGGTTTGGATGCAGGATCAGCCTTGACTTCAGCGCCTATTATCCCAGCCTGGTAAATGATCCGGGGGTTCATGAGGTCTTATCGCCGGTACATCGGCGGTTGTTCGGCGCGGAAAACGTGCGGACGGGCCATGCGTATCTTGTCGGCGAGGATTTTTCATTTTATTCGAGGATCATGCCGGCGCAATTTTATTTTTTGGGGGCTCAGGCGAAGGGCAACGATAATTTCTTCCTTCATCATCCACAGGTCACCTTCAACGAAGAATGCATTAAGTATGGCGCGCCGTTGCTGGCTGACGGGGCCGTGCGAATGCTGGAGGCGCTGAGCGTTTGAGCGGATGGGCTTGCGGATCTGGGGCTTGTGTGTTACCAACCTTTGATGGCGCCACCTTTGAACGCTATAGCGGCAGCCTGTTCGACTTCGGGTGACTCATAGGATTGGACGAATTTTTTCAGGTTTTCCTGCTCTTTGTTTTCTTCCCGGGTGACAATAATATTCACGTAGGGAGACTTTTCATTCTCTACGAACAGCCCGTCCCGTCTGGCGACAAGCCCTGCCGCCGAGGCAAAAGTATTGTTGATGATGGCGATGCTGACCGTTTGATCGTCCAGCGCCCGCGGCAGTTGCGGGGCATCGAGCTCCAGGATCTTGATGTTTTTCGGATTACCGACGATATCGTTCACCGTGGGGAGCAGTCCGACGCTGTCCTTCAACCGTAGCAATCCTACGCTTTGTAGCAGCAGTAGCGCTCTTCCCGAATTTGTAGGATCATTGGGGATGACGATGGTGCTGCCGTCTGTCAATTGATCCACAGACTTCATTTTGCGGGAATAGCCCGCCAGCGGATAGACGAAGGTGTTACCCAAAATGGCAAAATGATAACCGCGTTGCCTGGCCTGTACATCCAAAAAAGGTTTATTCTGAAAGACATTGGCATCGATATCGCCCTGTTGAAGGGCTTCGTTGGGCATGACGTAATCGTTGAAGGCGACAAGTTCTACGTCCAGGCCGTATTTTTCTTTGGCTACTTTTT
>JAMFSL010000217.1 GCA_026225275.1 Puia dinghuensis | reverse complement strand
ATGCTGGATGAGATCTTCCAGTCGGCTGTCGTAGCCGAAGGGTTGAAGCTGGGTGTCTATGGTCATACCGACAACAGCGGATCCGACGATGTCAATGTCCCGTTGTCGGAAAAGAGGGCAGGCGCTGTCAGAGACTATCTGCTAGCCAAGGGCCTGGAATCCGACCGTATCGAGACGAAGGGCTATGGTTCGTCCAAACCTGTGGCCGACAACGCCTCGGCCGACGGCAGAAGCCGCAACAGGCGGGTGGAGATTGTGCTCGGAGAATAGATGGATGGCCGAAGGGCCCTCGATTTTTAACAGGCGGGGGGCCGGTGATGGTCCCCCGCTTTAATACACTTTACCATGTTCAAACCATTCGAAAAGCTCAACAGGCAAACCTTTCTGATCCTCGTAGCTGCACAGTCAGCGGTTGCGTTGCTCGCATGGCAGGTCAGCGGGCAGGGGTTGATACCGCATCCTTCGGCGGTGCTTGCTGCGCTTGGCCAGTTGCTGACGACGAGGTTGTTTGCGGACAACCTGCTGACGAGTCTGCTGCTGACAGGTCAGGCATTGTTGTATGCTGTCGTCATCACATTAGTGCTGGCATATGGGGCTGTCATACCGTTCTTTACCCCCGTGGCGCAATTCATCGTGAAGTGCAGATACCTGACACTGACAGGGCTGATCTTCATCTTCACCTTGCTGACCAGAGATGGCAGCCAACTGAAACTGTCACTGCTACTTTTCGGGATCGTCCCTTTCCTGGTAACGTCTTTCCTGTCGGTGATCCTGCGGGCGCCGGCTCAGGAATTCGAACTTTGCCAAACGCTGGGTTACAATCGCTGGCAGAGTCTGTATGAGGTGATCATCGTGGGCAAAGCCGACCAGGTGTTCGAGGTGGTCCGGCAGAACTTTGCGATCGCCTGGATGATGATCACGATGGTGGAGGGATTGAACATGAGCGAAGGTGGGATCGGCGCCCTCCTGATCAAATACAATAAATACAATGACCTGCCGCATGTGCTCGCGCTGCAGGCGGTGATCTTCGGCATCGGCTTATGCCTGGATTACCTGCTGGGTGAGCTGCGGCACTGGCTATTTCCTTATACTAAACTCTAATCATCATGACTCCTTATACAAAAAAAGATGTGCTGCTGCAGGCTAACAATGTTTCGTTGTCGTATGACGGGAAATGTATATTGTATGATATATGCTTTGCGATCCGGGACATCGTCCGTCCCGGATTGCTGCAGGGGCAGGTCGTATCGCTGGTCGGAAGGAGCGGTATCGGAAAGACGCAATTGTTCAGGCTACTGTCGGGTTTGCAAAAGCCCGACGGTGGCCGGATCACGATCAGGGAAAGGGTGCCGTCGGCGAAGCCGGATGGGTCCATACAGGTGTATCGTGAGCGGATCGTACAGCCGGGAGACATGGGCGTGATCTTCCAGAACTATTACCAGTTCGGGTGGAGGACGGTGGGGCAGTCGCTGATGCTGGCGGCACGACAGAACAAGGTTCTGGCGGGAAAAGAAGAAGATGTTATCCGGCAGTTTACGCAGCAGTTCGACATCGAGGACGTGATGTCACGCTATCCGGCTCAGCTATCCGGTGGTCAGCAGCAACGGGTGAGCATTATCCAGCAATTGTTGAAAGGGTCCGATTTTCTGTTGTTGGACGAGCCTTTTTCCGGGCTGGATGTCTGTGTGCTGGACAAGGTGGTGGAATTGCTGCTGCAGGTCTCGTTGTCGGATGAATTGAAGACGCTGATCATCGTGTCGCACGATATCGCCACGGCGGTGGCTATTTCAGACACCGCCTTTATTCTCGGGAAGAAGCCGGGGCATGAGGGTTCGACACTGGTCAAGGAGATCGACCTGATCGAGCGGGGGCTGGCCTGGCGGAATGACGTGCGGGAGGAAAAGGTCTTCCGGGAGACGATACGGGAGATAAAGGAATGCCTGTGAGCGGGCGGCTACAATTTCAGCAGCGCCCTGATGCCGGACCACGCGATCTGCATGCCGATACAAAAGACGAGGAACGCGCTGAGCCGGTTGACGATCTGTTCGCCGCGGGGGCCGAGGCGGTGGATGAGTCGGGGGGCGTTGGCATAACAGATATAGATGAGCATACACATCAGCACGATAGCGATGAAGAGGGCGCCGAGATTGAGTAGATGGTCGACAAGCGAATGTTCGTTTTCATGGGCAGACAAAGTGAGGATGACGGAGATCGTTCCGGCCCCGGTGGTCATCGGGAAGGCGATAGGATAGAACAGGAAGTCGTCGATATTCGACGTATCGCGACTGGGCTGGGCGGTCTCTTTCTTTCCTTTGACGTCATTATCTGTGGTGAGCAATTGCCAGCCCATGCGGCAGATCATGATGCCGCCGGCCAATTGAACAATGGGAATGGAGATGCCAAAGAGTTTGAGAATCCAGCTGCCGATCAGAGCGGAGATGGCGCAGATGGAAAGGCAATAGAGAGATACTTTTTTAGCGGCACGTTTGCGTTCGGCCCGGTTGAGGTCGCCGAGGAGGGGCTCTACAATAAATGCCGAGCCGATGGGGTTGACGGCCGGGAAAAGGGAGATGAAACCGATGAAAATAAAATGCAGGAAGGGTAAGTCAAATTGCATGAACAATATTACGTTAAATTGCGGGTCTCAAAATCAATTATGAGAACCTTCCTTTTCTGCATGCTGGCAACAGGACTGGTGGCGATATGCCTGCTGACGTCCTGCCATTCGCCGATCAATCCGAACAAACCCCGGGTACTGATCCGCACACAGGCCGGCGATATCGAGGTGGAGCTATATCCCCGCCAGGCTCCCCGGACGGCAGTGGCTTTTCTATCCTATGTCGATTCGGGCTACTATAAGAATGGCAATTTTTATCGCGTGCTGAATGAGGACAACCAAGTAACCGGCGCTGGCATTTCCAAGCTGATTCAAGGCGGCATCTGGAAGACTAAACATGCGCTGGCAACATCGCTGTCGGGTGTGCCGCATGAGACTACGCAGCAGACGCATATTTTACATACTGACGGGGTAATCTCGCTGGCGCGGATGGAGCCCGGATCAGCCACGACAGAATTTTTCATCTGCGTGGGCGATCAGCCCGGATTCGATTATGGCGGGGAAAATAATCCGGACGGGCAAGGATACGCCTCTTTTGGAAAGGTGGTCAAAGGGATGGATGTGGTGCGTGCAATCTATGGCATGCCGGAAAACGACCAATCCTTCGTTCCGCCGGTTAAGATTTATAATATTACGCGCGAGTAGAATTTTATCAATGCTTTTGTACTGTGTCTACTCTCAAGGGTGATCCGTAATCTTCCATCGGAAGTCCATTGCTGGCTTTCATCGAACCGAGGGTTCCACTTGTTGAAACATTCGGATCGGGCCGGGCACTAAAGGTGACCATTTCCGTGTGACTGCAGGAGGTGAGTCCCGCGGCGGCTACAAAGGCCGCAATTATTATGAGTTTCATGTTAATAGGTATTTAATACCTATACTGATGAAAATATCAGGCCATGACAGCTATCGGGCGTTATTCGGATCTTAAACTGTGGACGGGATTGGACATGGCCGCTGTAATTGATTGATAACTGATTGTCATTAAGGTGATCACGATGGCGGTTATCCCAGTGAGGCCGAAAATCCCTGGGGTAAGCAGTACCCGGTAGGCAAACTGATCCAGCCATTCGTGCATCCCAACCCAGGCGAGGGGGATAGCGATGCCGATAGCGAGGAGAACCAGCCCCAGGAATTCCTTAGACAGCAGAAAGACCAGTTGGGCAACGGACGCACCGACGACCTTGCGGATGCCGATCTCTTTTTTCCGCCGTTGAGCTGTAAAAGCAGTCAGGCCGAAAAGGCCCAGGCATGAGATGAGGATGGCGAGGCCGGCAAAATACCGGCTGAGAATGCCTACCCTGATTTCCGAAGCGTACAGGTGCTGGTAGTCTTCGTCCAGGAAATTGTATTCGAAAGCCATCCCCGGATCAAAACGGGTAT
>JAMFSL010000216.1 GCA_026225275.1 Puia dinghuensis | reverse complement strand
CAAGATCAGCGAGTGTTACCAATTGGGCCCCGGATGGCTTTTGCTGGTCTTCTGTTAAATATAATAGCCTTCCCATACTTTTTATTCCAATTTAAAACGAAAAGGTGGCCGCCTTTCAGAGTGGGGATCTGAGTGGGATCGATTTATTTGCGATTTAGCTTTTTTTTAGGTTTCTTAATAAGCAGTATCTTACCGGCCATACATTATATATTATAGGTATAACGATGAACTTGTTAGAAAGATATCTCACCGGTGATACCATTAAGGTCTATAAGGAAATCGAGCGCATGGGGCAAGATGCTTTTGAAAGGAATAATATTCCAGAGGTCAAAGCCGTCTTAACCGAAACCATGAATAGGGTCGCTTACAACCTGGAGGTGATCCATACCGCCTTGGTTGAGCAGAAATATTGCTTTAAGAAAAATCCCCGGCATGATTTTGAGGTCCCCTTGCTTAAACCCCGATGGGGAACCCCAATCCATATTTACAGATTAGAAAGAGCGATCAGTGCATTCGGATATGTACCATTGTCGCTGAAAATGTTTTATAAAATAGTGGGCTCCTGCAATTTCGCTTGGGATTATGACTCCAATGACACCATTCCCTGGGAAGGAGCTGACCCCATCCAGATTAGTCCTATAACTGACCTCCTGCCGGAAGCAAAACAAATTGAGCGAGATGATGATCCCGTAGGGCTTCCCTTATCAGCAGACTACTATCACAAGGACAATATTAGCGGTGGGCCGCCTTACAGTGTTGAGCTTACGGCAAAGCCGCAGGTAGATAGTCTTTTTCTCTACGAAGAGCATGACACAACTTTTGTTAACTATCTCAGGATAACCATGGAGAATTGTGGATTTTCCAGGGCCTATGCAGTTAAAGACCTGCCCGACTTTATCAGCTATTGCAAAAAGGTCAAGCCGTATCTCAAATCTATTTAGGAGGAAGCCAGGCTACCTATGAAATATTTACTATATTATTGACCTCCTAAAGCATTTTTCCTATGCCAACCGATATGAGTAGAGCGGAATTATGGGCCGAGAATATTGAATTCTATAAGGAGTTGGTAACAAAATACCATTTCCAACAAGAACCGATGATAGCACTATTCCCAAAGTTGGGGGAAGCGGGTTTCTTTGAAAAATATTATCCAAGCAATAGCCATGAATCTCTGGGCCTATCAACCGAAAGGGAATTTAATTTACGGCGTGTTAAGCCAATGATATATCTCACATGCCGTCCTAAAGATGGTTCTTTTGTTGTAACATTTCAACAAGGGCAGGGTAATACCGTTGATGAAGAAAACGTTGGTCCAATGATTTCACCCGAGGTTCTTGCTAAGATAGACGCTTGGCTAAGTGCCGACATAGTATTCGGTCGGTGAGCTAACTCAACTTTTTTCGCAAAACCTCCATGTCGTCACCCACTTTCCTATCCAGCACCTTTGCATAGTGCTGTGTCGTTTTTAGATTCCGATGCCCCAACATCTTACTGACCGATTCAATAGGCACCCCATTGCTTAAAGTGACCGTCGTGGCAAAAGTGTGGCGGGCGATATGGAAAGTCAAATTTTTCCGGATTCCGCATAAATCGGCAATTTCCTTTAAGTAAGAATTCATCCGTTGATTGCTCATAACCGGGAGGACATAGCCGGAATTGCAACAGGGAGGGTAATCTTTATATTTCTCAATAATGGATAGCGCCGGGGGCAAAAGGGGAATCCGGGATTTGGTATTCGTTTTCTGCCTGCTGGTAAGAATCCAATGACTTCCATCAATGCCCGGTTCGATCTCGGTTCGTTTAAGTTTTTTAACATCGGCGTAGGCCAGCCCCGTAAAGCAACTGAACAGGAATATGTCTTTTACAAAATTCAACCGGTCCACCGGGAAGTTCTTCAAATCAATCTTTTTTAAATCCTGTTCGGTCAGCGCCTCCTTTTCCACTTCCTCCCTCGTCATCTTAAAACCCAGGAATGGGTCTTTGAGCAGCCAACCCTTGCGAAGGCAGCTATTTACGATTTTCTTCAAATTGCTGATATATTTCATTGTGGTGTTATGACCGCAATGCCGTTCAGTTTTCAGCCAAAATTCGAAATCAGAAACAAATTCGTAATTCAGTCGCTTAATGTCGATATCGTCAAGATTGTATTTCCATTGCAGAAATGCCTTGGTATGATCCCTGGAGGTGTTGTACCGGATAAGGGTGGCGGCACAATAATCTTTACCGGCTTTGACCAGGGATGCCATTTGGTCATTATGCTGCTGAAAGACTTCAATCAGCATCCGGGGCGCTTCGGTGACACCCATCCACTTTTCCCGGAAATTGTCGAAAGTGAGGATTTGACCATCCATAACGATTTCACGTTCCAACCGGAGTACTTTGGTGGTGAGGGTGTCTAAGTAGAGATTGATCTGCCGGACCTGGTCATTGTTTCCTTTCATCCGGCCTGCCGCTGGCGACCATTGGGCGGCTTGCACGTAACGCTGGATACTATGCTCCAATCGCTGGCCGTTGATGGTAATACGGATGTAAATGGGGATTAGCCCCTGGCTGGTCTTTTTAGATTTTCTGGCGTAAAAGAGGATACTAATGTGATGTTCCATTTTTCCACTGCTTTTGTGTGTTTACGAATATTGTGTATCCGTCACCAAAAGGGTTGATCTGCTGGAATCCTTTGTCCAATTGGCTTTCCGTTACATTCGGTGCACCAAAATTGAGACAAATCCCGGTGCACCGAATTGGGCACCTAATTTTTGAATTCCTTTAGATCAAATTGTAGTGGAAAATTTAAAAAGGGCCCGCAAAACCAGTGTTTTATGAGCCCTTAATACGTTTTGAAACATCAATCCGCGGAGAGGGTGGGATTCGAACCCACGGTACAGTGTAACCCGTACGACGATTTAGCAAACCGTTCCTTTCGGCCACTCAGGCACCTCTCCGTATAACCCTCCGTCTTGCCATAACGAACCTTTGGTTCGTTTGCCCGAAGGGCAGACATTTGATATTTCGGACCGAGGGATATATTTTTCAGTATCCCGATGGGCCGACATCTTTCGAAGGGGAGGCAAAAATAAAGATTAATTCGCTTTGCACCCAAAATGGTTCCTACTTTTTTATGGGGCGAACGGAAACGGGGCCAGGGCGGGAAAACAGAGAGAGCTAAAACCTAAAAACCCACCCCGAACGCCGGAATGGGTGATAATATATTGAGATACGGCAAATAGACAAATCTTACATGGCGGCGAGTTGGACTTTCTGTTGTAACTCCATTACATTTTCCCGGAAGAGGCTGTCGGTGTCCATTAGATCTTTGACGGTCTGGCAGGAGTGAATGACGGTGGTATGATCGCGACCGCCGAAATGCTCGCCGATCGTCTTCAGGGAATTCTTGGTAAAGGCTTTGGCCAGGTACATAGTGATCTGCCTCGCCTGAACGATTTCGCGTTTGCGGGTTTTCTGCAGTAATTTATCATAGGATACATCGAAATACTCGCATACCATGCGCTGTATAGTTTCGATAGTAATTTCCTTACTGCTAGTTTTCACGAAGTTACGGAGCACCTTCTTAGCCAATTCAAGGTCTATTTCCCTCTTATTGAGCGAAGATTGTGCCAAAAGTGAGATCAGGGCCCCTTCTAACTCGCGCACATTGCTGTTGATATTATAGGCGAGATATTTGACCACTTCCTTTGGCATCTCGAGTCCGTCATTCTTCATCTTTCTCTCCAGGATATCGATCCTTGTTTCGTAATCCGGCACCTGCAGATCCGCACTCAATCCCCAACGAAAACGGCTCAACAACCTTTCCTGTAAACCATCCAGGTCTTTCGGCGGCTTGTCGGAAGAAAGGATCAGCTGTTTGCCCGACTGATGAAGATGATTGAAGATAGCAAAGAAGGCATCCTGGGATTTCTCCGCGCGATTGAAGAACTGAACGTCATCTATAATAAGGACATCGACTAATTGATAGAAATGGATGAAGTCGTTGATGGCATTGTTACGACTATGATCGACGAATTGGTTGATGAATTTTTCCGAACTCACATATAATACGACTTTATTCTGATGCAACCGCTTGACCTCATTACCGATAGCTTGCGCCAGGTGAGTCTTCCCCAACCCTACCCCACCATAAATAACCAGCGGGTTGAAAGAATTCGCGCCTGGTTTTTCGGCGACGGTCTTTCCGGCCCGGCGTGCAACCCGGTTGCAATCACCCTCGATAAAAGATTCAAACGTGTACACAGGATTAAGCTGCGCATCGATCTGCATCTTTTTTAGCCCGGGGATGACGAAGGGATTCTTGACAGGGTTGTTTATGATAAGAGGAAAATCCATTTCATTATTAGAAAACGTTTTATACCCGTGGGCAGGAACATCCATTGTCAGAGGCTTATTCTGATGGTTACCGCTATCGACCATGATCCGGTATTCCAATGCCGCCTCTTTTCCTAAAATCCGTCTTAAAGTCTTAGCTAAAAGATTTACGTAATGTTCCTCCAGGTATTCATAAAAAAACTGACTTGGCACCTGTATCACCAGCACATTGTTCTTTAACTCGACAGGTTTGATTGGCTCGAACCATGTTTTATAATGCTGCCACTCTACGATATCCTTGATTATCTCCAAGCAACTACTCCATACTTTGTCGAACGTTTTTGCCATTGTACAATAACCAATTTTTATGCCGAGTTTAAGAATTGTATTTTAAAAAGTTTCAGGAACTGGATTATGTAAAAGTTGTGCAGGGCGGCGAATATCAAAATTTTTCACGGAATAAAAAATTTTTTATTCACTTGTTTTTTTTGCCTTGGCTACAGTTCCTACATACAATGAAAAATTCATTTTTTTTCTACACGACACTTTCGTGTCACCAGTAAAATATCATCTATTTACTTATACCGATACGAGATAAGGCGGATGTTTCACAACCACCTCCACGAGGCAGAAAACGACAGTAATGGATCCAGGTGTATTGCAGCAGTTGACCCTGCCGAAATGATTCAAACTTACTTTGAATGAAGAATGGGAAATTGAGCTTCGATGTGAACGAACCTTTCTTCATATATGTAGAGTTTGAGTGAAGCCATTGAAGATAATAAATTATTCGGTCACCTTTTTCTAAACAAGGATTTTTTTTTCCAAATTTATCAGCTATATTCTACCAGGAATTTTTTACGTTAAAATTCCTTACCGGAAAATTGGACATGTCTTATTATATGTCAAACAACCAGAACTATTTATAGTATTTTTGCTGCCAAACGGACTACAGATCCGTTGCCGAAGGCCAAAGGTGCACATGCAACAAAAGCTTCAGTTAAAATTACTACCAGGGGAGGCCATCGATCCTTCGATCATACGGGAATATATCGCCGGCGCCGTCGGCCATCCTCCGGAAGACATTTCCGGCTTTCAGATCGTGAGAAGATCTATCGATGCCAGAAGCCGCCAGCCGCACATTCTACTGACGGTGGAAGTATCTATCGGAGAACCTTTCACAGAAACGGCACCTGCTGTTCTATCCTTTCCGGACGTGTCCAAAGCGGACCGACAAGTCGTTGTTATCGGCGCCGGTCCGGCAGGACTATTCGCTGCACTACGACTCATTGAAAAAGGTATCCGGCCGATCCTGCTGGAAAGAGGAAAGGATGTTCGCTCGCGCCGCAGAGACCTGGCCATCCTTAATAAAGAAGGCATCATCGACCCGGAGAGTAATTATTGTTTTGGAGAAGGCGGCGCCGGCACTTACAGTGATGGCAAATTATACACCCGCAGCACTAAACGTGGCGATATCCGCCGAATCCTCAGCCTGCTCGTACAATTCGGAGCCGATCCATCGATCCTTGTCGATGCACATCCGCATATCGGCACCAACAAATTGCCACAAATCATCCAGGCGATAAGACAACAGATCACAGATAGTGGCGGCGTTTTCCTCTTCGAAAAAAAAGTTGTAGACTTTGTTCTACAGGACAATCTGATCCGGTCAATAAAGACAGCGGACGGAACCACATTCGAAGGGAGCGCCATTATTCTTGCCACGGGTCATTCGGCAAGAGATATCTTTCACCTGTTACACCGCCACCAAATCCTGATCGAAGCCAAACCCTTCGCCCTGGGTGTCCGCATTGAACATCCACAACAACTCATAGATAACATTCAATACAAGACGCAATCGCCCTTCCTCCCGCCGGCTGCCTACAGTCTGGTAGAGCAAGTTGATCATACAGGCGTCTTTTCTTTCTGCATGTGTCCGGGCGGTATCATTGCCCCGGCCTCAACCGATGAAGGCGAACTGGTGGTTAATGGGTGGTCGCCTTCCCGTCGCAATAATCCGTTTGCGAACTCTGGCATCGTCGTCAGTATCGAAGAGAAGGACATGCAGGCCTTCCGTGCCCACGGTCCCTTAGCCGGACTCTATTTCCAACAAAGCGTTGAAAAGAAAGCCTTCACTGTCGGCGGAGGCCGATTTGTAGCGCCGGCCCAGCGAATGACAGATTTTGTCGGCCGTAAGGTATCCGCCAATCTACCCGACTGCTCTTACCTGCCCGGATTACATAGCGCATCCCTACAAGAAGTTCTGCCCTCCTTTGTCTATGAGAACCTTCGAAAGGCTTTCCAGGCGTTTGGGGGGAAAATGAAAGGCTATCTGACCAGCGAGGCTGTCATAGTAGCCACGGAATCCCGGACCTCCTCACCCGTCCGCATTCCCCGGGATCCAAACAGACTCTACCATCCGCAAATCAAAAATCTCTTCCCCTGCGGTGAAGGCGCAGGATATGCAGGCGGTATCGTCAGTGCAGCCATGGACGGGGAACGCGTAGCGGATCAGCTGAATCATGTATTTTAGTTATGGCCACCAAGTCGTGAAGATCGCGAAGGAATCGAACAAATGACGTTCTTCCTATTGGGTCAGCTATGCCAGCGGGAAGAAGCCCAGTTGGAAGATCATGTGGAAGTGGGCGTTTCAGCGGCAGGGGGGAGTATTTTTTCCGCTGTGATTAGCCGTTATATTCGCACGTTGTATTAGGGATGAATGGTAAAAAAAACAGGAATTCCGGTGCAACATTACGGGGCAGGAATGGTACTTTTATACGAAGGATATCGTAAGATGTGAAGATGATAAAGACGGATGCAAAAATATCGGCAGGCATAACATCAAAATAGAGATTTTAAGCCTCATGTGTAGTAGAAAAAAACGGGACTGTTCTCAGCCCCGTTTGTTTTTTATAGCAGTAAGATCTATTTTCTTCAGCTGATCTGCAGCAGGTGCAGAATAGGAGATTCGGAATCGTCAGAATCACCGGCCTCTTCTTCCGGCAGGCATTCGACGTTTATCCTGACGGCGGTCTTTTCCCTAACCGATATGTTGGGACGTTTGTAAGATTGATATCCTTTTTTATCGAATTGTATAGTGACCTGGACGCCGGGCAACTGTGCAAAGCGAAAGTAGCCATTCTCGTCTGTCAGCACTTCCGTCTGGTTATTGCTGCCGGGAATAACGGCCGAAACGACTACGCCGGGCAGTGGTTTCTTCGTCACCGCATCTGTCACGTATCCATTTACGATACCTTCTACCTTACCGGTCCCTGCCTTTGCGCATAGCGCCAGCGGGAAGAGGAGGAGGAGAAGCAATAATTTTTTTGGGCTGCCCATAAGTCGATTTTTAAAGATTAGCATTGGCGGCAGGGCAATTCGTTAGGAACACAATCCCTACAATTTACCATATTTTTTACATTTCGACAAATCGACATACGTAGGTTTGTGGGTGTAAGGGTAAACCCGTGTGGGGCTTTGCCACGGGAGCCTCTGTGCTAGGGTATTTGGGTATCTCTCAAGACTCTCCGAGGTCAATTTCCGTATTGTCGCCGATGTTCAGGCTGCGGGACTCCCCTTTTACTTCCGTGTCGCTGCCGATGAGGGAATGGGTAAGGACAATATCGTAGAGGTCGGCAAAGGAGCCGATAATGGAGTCCTTAATAATAGAGTAGTTGACCCGGGTCTTTTCCCCGATGGCTACGTTAGGGCCAACGATGGAATTACGGATGTCGCAGCCGGGGGCGATGCTGACGGGCTGGATGATGATCGTGTTTTCGAACTGGTGCTCAGGCGCGATCGTGCCACCGAATTTCTTCAGCAGTTTAGCATTGGATTCCAGCAGCGTCTCCTTTTTACCGCAATCGAACCAGTTCTGGACTTTGAACGCACGGAATTGGACGCCGCTGCGGATCATGCATTCGATGGCATCGGTGAGGTTGTATTCGCCATAACTGGTGACCTGGTTGCGGATGTTCGTCTCCAGGCAATTGAAAAGAACATTCGTCTCCCGGATACGATAAATCCCCACCAAAGCCATATTTGACTTGGGGATCTGCGGCTTTTCCACGACACGGTCGATACTGCCATCGTCTTCCAGTTCGGCCACCCCGAAATTCCGGGGATCGTCTACCCTTTTAACACCCAGCAGGGAATGTGGCTGATTGAGAACGTCCTTGACGTCATATTCGCAGATCGTATCGCCCAGCACGATAAATATTTCATCCTCGCCTACGATGCTGCGTGTGAGGAGAACGGCATGACCTATGCCCTGACGTTCGTTCTGGAAAACAAAATGGGCCGTTAGCTGCGGATATTTCTGCCGGACAAAATCCTGGATCTTTTCGCCAAGGTAGCCGACGATAAAAATAAATTCGTTGATTCCTGCCTCCATCAGCTGGTCGACGATAATAGAGAGAATGGTCTTTCCCGCTAGAGGGATCAAAGCCTTTGGTTGCGTATACGTATGCGGACGTAATTTGGTGCCAGCGCCTGCTACCGGAATGATCGCTTTCATGTCAAAATTGTTGTCATCATCTGCTCATACCACCGGACATCGTCCAGTTGCGCGTGTAAAATAGTGAATTTTATTCTTTTTGGCCTATTTTTGCGCCATGCAAAAAGATACTTTGGTTTTTGACCTCATTCGTAAAGAGCTGGAACGTCAACGACACGGTATAGAGCTCATCGCCTCTGAAAACTTTACTTCCCTGCAGGTCATGCAGGCCATGGGAACGGTATTGACCAATAAGTATGCAGAAGGATATCCTGGCAGGAGATATTATGGTGGTTGTGAGATCGTAGACCAGGTGGAACAATTAGCGATAGACAGGCTGAAACAGATTTTCAATTGCGAATATGCCAATGTACAACCCCATAGCGGGGCTCAGGCCAATGCTGCACTCATGCTGGCGATCCTTCAGCCTGGCGATACGATCCTGGGACTGGATCTGAGCATGGGCGGCCACCTGACGCATGGCTCCCCCGTCAATTTCTCCGGCAAGCTCTACAGGCCCGTATCCTATGGCGTTGGGAAGGAAGATGGGTTGATCGACTATTCCATGATGGAATCGGTGGCCGGGAAAGAGAAGCCCAAGCTGATCATCTGTGGCGCCAGCGCCTATAGCCGTGACTGGGACTATGCACGCATCCGGGCTATCGCCGACAGTATCGGGGCCTTAGTGATGTGCGATATGGCGCATCCTGCGGGGCTGATCGCCAAGGGACTGCTGAATTCGCCCTTTGACCATTGTCATTTCGTCACCTCGACTACCCATAAGACATTGCGCGGGCCCCGCGGCGGGATCATTATGATGAAAAAGGATTTCGACAATCCTTTCGGGCTGAAGGACGTCAAGGGCAATATCCGGCCCATGAGCAATCTGATCGACATGGCTGTTTTTCCGGGTACGCAGGGTGGTCCGCTGGAACATGTGATCGCCGCCAAGGCCGTATCCTTCGGCGAGATCCTTTCGGATGAGTTTACCGGTTATGCCAAACAAATCATCGCCAATGCCCAGGCCATGTCCAAAGTTTTTGTGGACAAGGGTTATTATATCGTCTCTGGTGGCACAGACAACCATCTGATGCTGATTGATCTGCGGAATAAGAATATCAGCGGCAAGAAGGCGGAGATCGCTCTCGGCAAGGCTGAGATCACCGTCAATAAGAATATGGTGCCTTATGATGACAAGAGTGCCTTTGTCACCTCGGGCATCCGCATCGGAGTGCCGGCTATCACGACCCGGGGAATGAAGGCAGAACATATGAGTACGGTGGTCGGATTGATCGACAAAGCCCTGATGAATGTTGAAAATGAAGCAGCGCTGGCGGCACTGAAGGAAGAAGTATTTACTTTTATGCAACAGTTCCCGTTGTATCCGGAGCTAAAATAAAATTATCCAGCTATGCTGCAACGAAAACAAACCCTTTGGGCGCTACTGGCCGTCATCTGCGCGGCACTGACGTTTAAATTCGCATTTTATAGTGGAAATATGGCAGTAGGAGCCAATGGGCACGTATTTCTGGAAGTAAAGGCCGCTCCGGTGTTAGCCTTTGGCAAGGATTCTGCCGGCGCCGGCAGCGTCCTGATCCTCATTGTCACGGTGATCCTTATTGCTGGCATTCTTATCAATATCTTCAATTTCAAGGCAAGAAAAAAACAGCTCTGGATCACGTTGGGGCTGACATTTTTATCTCTGCTGAATATCCTTCTCTATTGGCGTTCAAGCGGAGTTCCTCCTTTCACGGAAGGCAGCTTCAATATCGGTGCCATTTTCTCGCTGGCCATTCCCGTATTTCTTCTTTTCGCTGCAAGGGGGATTTCCAGGGATCAGAAGCTGGTGAAAAGCGCGGACAGGCTGAGGTAAGAAATTTTACGCTTTAAGATCCCTCCCTATTTGTTTCTAAAATTACTACTGCTGATGCGGTCGATTTAATATGGGTTAAAGCGACCGTCATACTAAAATTACCCAGAGCGTTAATGGTGCTATTAGTTACGCCCAGCAGTGCAATTTCTGGTTTGCCCTGTTCATTATTTATTATTTCAACTTCGTTAAAGGCAGTACCATTAAGCCAGCCTGTTCCCAGTGCTTTAAAAAATGCCTCCTTCGCAGCAAAACGAGCGGCGTAATGCTGGTGTTTGTGGGTTTTACTTTCGCAATAGGCTATTTCATTTGCCGAAAATACCAATTCCCGGAAGCCATTATCCTTCTCTATCTTTTCTGCAATGCGCCGCACTTCAATTATGTCAATACCCAATCCCGCGATCATGATTAATTTGTTGAGATCAAACTTATATAAATTCCGGCAGAAGGCCTTCTCAAGCGCGCAATTTTGAATTGCATTTTACAATTTTTTGCCTCACAGACGCCTCTTCCTCTTTTGTAGCGACTACTTTGGTCAAAGCATGTTGATAGTAGCCGAGCGCTTTATTAAATTGCTTAAGTCTAAAACAGTAATCGCCAGCCTGTATATAGGCGTTGTAATATTGCGGATTATTGATAATTATGCTATCGGGGTCTATATTTTTATTGTCGTCTATCCGCTGTAAAAT
>JAMFSL010000215.1 GCA_026225275.1 Puia dinghuensis | reverse complement strand
GGGTCAAAGATACCCTTCATCCACGCCCCGGCGCTACCATGGAAGAACTGCTGGCGGAACGCGCCAAAGACATTCCCCTGGGCCGTATCGGCCGCCCGGAAGAACTGGCCGCACTCGTCGCCTTTCTGGCTTCTCCCCTGGCCGGCTATATCACGGGCACTACCATCCAGGTGGACGGTGGCGCTGTTAAAGCTCCTTATTGATCCCCATTCCTGCTCTGCCCGTCCTCTCCCCCATTCCCAACCTCATCATCACGCCGCTTACTGACGATATTGATATTGACGGCCCAGTCAGCCATCAGGTATACCAGTTCCAGTTCTACCTTCACCTCCCTGTATTGCCAGGCGCCGGTCACCAACCGCAGCGTGCTCGTGGTGAAAGAGGCGCCGCTCTTCGCCGGCTCCCATTGTCCGTCCAGGTAAATGATACTGCCATCGACCAATTTGACATAGCAGGTCTTCAATTGCCGGTACAACTGCTGATACTCCCGGTTGGCTTCATCGAAATCGTCACTGCTGAACATTTTCGCCTGCCAGCTGGCAGTTGTATCATCAGCGGAATGATAGCGGGTGACGACACAACTCTGTGCCCCGGGCACCATTACGAGTGACGCATAATTTTCGAACTCGCCTTGTGCGAGCACCATTTCACCGGTAATATGACGGAGGTTGTGAGGAAAATCGCGCAGGACAGAATCGATAGCGGAAGGAAAAGCCACCACCTTGACCCGGGTGCGCAGGATAGAATCGGCCCGGGCCGCAGAGTCCACAAAGGCAGCCGAGTCTGTGCGGATCGCCGGGCCAACGGCTTCGGTCAGCACGAGTGAATCTTCACGGGTCAGCGCAACCATCCCGGACGGTCCACGGCTGGCAGTTGAGGTTTGAGGGCCGGTTTGGGCAAAAGTAGCCGAGCAAGCCACTACGGCCATGATTAGGGGCATAATTGTTTTCATTTGATATTGATTTAACCGCCTCCGGCGGTTTTAGGTTGAGCAAGTGTACAGTTTTTGCATGGCTCCTGCCAGCAAAGCTTATCCACTTATCCACATTTCCGAGCCGCGCAATTTTTCTGTATCTTCGGTCGAAAATCAGTCATGGAGTATCTTAAAGATATACCCGCCAAAGAAATTCGGCCGGGTTTTTTTGGGAAAATGGTGCACGGCGAAAGTAGCACCCTCGCCTACTGGGAAATAACAAAAGGCAGCCGCCTCCCCGAGCATAGCCACCTCCATGAACAGATCACCCTTATCCTCGAAGGCGAAATGGAAATGGTCATCGGCGGCGAAAAATACCTGCTCACCGCAGGAGCAACCCACGCCATCCCTTCATATACCCCCCATTCGGCCTATGCCGTCACGGATTGCAAAGTGATCGACAGCTTTGCCCCGGCCAGAGATGATTACAGGTAAAAACGTACTTATGGAACAGGCACACGATCACGATCATAGCGACCACGACCACAACCACAACCACGACCACCAAGGCGATCACAGTCACACCGGCCACAGCCACGACGAGCACAGCCACGATCACGGCGGCCATAACCATAGTCACGATCACGACCATGGCGGCTTCGGTCACCACCACCACCCTGTCAACCTGACCAGCGTCAACCGGGCCTTTGTGATCGGTATCGTACTGAACTTCGCCTTTGTCATCATAGAAGTCGTCGTCGGCCTCAGCATTCATTCCCTGTCGCTATTGTCAGACGCAGGGCACAACCTCGCGGATGTAGCCAGCCTGGCGATGGCCCTGGTAGCTTTCCGGCTGCTGCGCGTCAAGCCCAACGATCGGTATACTTACGGTTATAAAAAAACCACCATTCTGGTAGCCCTGCTGAATGCCGCCATCCTGCTACTGTCGCTGGGCGCGATCAGCTACGAAGCTTTCCACCGGCTGATGTCCCCTGAGCCATTACCCGGGGGCACCATCTCTATCGTCGCCGCCATCGGCATCGGCATCAACACCGTAACAGCTCTCCTCTTCCTCCGGGGTAAGGATAGCGACCTCAATATGCGCGGCGCCTTCCTCCACCTTTTGTCGGATGCGATCGTGTCGGCAGGGCTGGTCATCGGCGGTATCGTGATTGCTTATACGCACCTCTATTGGATCGACCCGGCCCTCAGCCTGGCTGTAGCCGTCATCATCCTGTTCAGCACCTGGCAATTGCTGCGGGATAGCCTGCGTCTCTCACTGGATGGCGTCCCGGCAGGCATCGAAATCAAAAAGGTAAGAGAGACGATCTGCCGCATGAAAGATGTAAAAGACTGCCATCATATCCACATCTGGGCGATCAGCACGACGGAGAATGCACTCACGGCCCACCTGGTCGTCGACCGCCACACCGGTATGGAAGCTGTCGAGGCCATGAAGCATAAGATTAAACATGCACTCCTGCATCAGAATATCCAGCACGCCACCCTGGAAATTGAAATGGAAAATGCACCTTGCGACGAACCGGATTGCTAGACGAACCGAATTGCTAATTAACAAACCCCCAGAGAACGCCAAACCGGATCACCATCCCCGGCTCCGGATAGCTCGGCGCTATAAAATTATTGGCGTAGAAACCAAAGCCATTCGGCTTGAGCGTAAAGGCATTCAGATTCTCTAACCGGACATACCCGGAGAAGCTGCGGATACGCAGGTGTAGATATAAATTGATGTCAGGCAGACGCTGCGCAATAGTCGAATCACTTTGCGTGAAGAACTGCCCGGTCAGCGGCGAATACCCATCCGCTTTATAGGTGCTGATATAGCGGATCTCTGTCCCGAAACTGACGAAGAGATTGTGAAGTCCAAAATTTCCATCATACCCGATCTGGTTAAAGGACACAAGTAAAGGGGCGTGCACCGGCGACGATCCGGCTACCTGCTGAAAGGTAGTATTCGTCCGCCATTTCCAATGCCGGTATAGCGTGAATTGCTTCTTAAGACTGATCTCCAGCATGTTGAACAAAGCTCCCTGCTGACCTAGCTTGTAGAAGTTCGACACATAGGAATAATTGCTCATCAGATAATACGATCCCGTCACGCTCATCCTGTGTTCAGGCTGATCCAGCGACGCAAAAATATGCGTGGTATTCTCCTTCCCGTTAACATGTGCCGTCGGGTCATAGTTGAAAGCACTGCCGCTGTTGAAAATATAGGAAGGCGTACGGAGAACATTCTCGAACCCACCCTGAAAATAACCTATCGCCTTGCTGATATACCTTTTCAGTGCGACATAAGCGTTATAATCCCCAACGTTGAGCCCCTCCAGGTAAAGCTTGCCAAAGGCTTCGATATCCCATTTCTGGTTACGGGTCTTGTTGCGGTATTCCGCGTGCCCAAACACATTATAGTCACTGGCGCTGCCTTTCGGATAGATCAGGCTGCCGGAATAGAGGCTCGCCGAATCGAACGTCCCCTTTATCGACTCCAGCGTAGCGCCAATCTTAAAGAATTGCTGTGGATTATGAGCATCCGGGAACTGGTAGATGGAAAAATCATCCGACACTACATGCCAGGCATCCTTTCGGAAAAAGGTGTCCGCCACCAATCGGGTGCCTATCTGCGACCGGCCAACATAATTCAGGTTATACTTTTGCGTATACCAGGTGCTGTCCAGCGAATACGGTGCCAGCGGGTTGGCTTCATCGAGGAATGTATAGCTGTAGGTAGTGTACGCAAGTGTATTCTCCAGCCGAACGCGCGGATAGAACAGCGGGATCACAGAGGTATCCGTCACAATGGAATCTTTTTGCCCCAGATCATATTGATTCCGGAACAATATCGTATTGGTCGAATATTTGGTGCCGGTAGTAACCGAAGTAACAAAAGGGTTGCCATAAGAAGATGTCAGGTTATTCCCCAGGTTCACCGGCAAGGTCAGCTGATTGCTATAATACGAAGTATCGAGATCCGATTTTTTCACCAGTCCTCCGTTGTCCGACGCCTCCAGCTTATTGCCCACAAAAATGAAAAAATTCTGATACCGTTTGTTATACGACTGGTACCAGCTGGAGGCCCGGTAGTTGTCATGATTGGTATTTTGGTTCTGGAATTTTCCCGGCGCATTGATCAGCCGGTATTGAAGGACAAAATTGAAGTTCGGTCTTATATTCTGCGTATGGAAGATATCGATGGTCTGTTCGGATCTGCTGCCCAGGAAATAGCCCAGCTCGGTATACGGCTTCGTCGTATTATAAAACTTGGTATCATTAACCGTATACAGATATTGGTCGTAAGCATGAAATCCCGGATCGAATCCCGATTGCAGATGAGGTGTAAAGATGAGGCTACGGGCCGGCGTACCCAGGTTCCCCAGATTGATGGAGGTACTGGGGCTGGGGATCTTCGTTCCAAAGTCCAGGATATCGGAATCCAGTTTGTTCAGGCTGCTCGTATCGAGATAACGATAATGAATAGTGATGGTATCCGGCTTCCGGTGAGCCAGCGTATCGGAGGCTTTGCCGCCACCGGCGCCGCCGCCGCCGAACTTTTGCATAGGATTAGTCTGCGCCAGCAGACCAGACCCCGATAAGAGTGCAATGATCACTAACCCGGCTGTTATAATACGGCGTCCATTCACTGCTGAAATAATTCCGGACAAGTTACTCATTAAGTGGCCATCGGTGATTATAATATATGTTAATGTTGCATATTCGGCCGCCGCCATCGCTGATCACAATGCTGCGACCAATCCCTTGAAAAGCGCTGTCAGCTTGGGTTCTGCAGCTTCTGCTGCCTGCAGCACCTCTTCATGCGTGATCAGATTATCCTCTTCCCTGATCCCCAGATCCGTGATCACGCTGATGGCAAATACGCTTAATCCTATATGCCGGGCAGCAATCACCTCCTGTACCGTACTCATCCCTACCGCATCCCCGCCGACAATATGTAATAGTTTATATTCTGCCCGGGTCTCGAAGCTGGGCCCGGTAACGCCGGCATACACTCCCTGGTGTACCGGAATCTGCAACCGGGCGGCAATTCCCGTAGCCAGCCCGATCAGTTGCTTGCTATAAGGCTCACTCATATCCGGAAACCTCGGCCCCAGACCGGTCTCATTTTTTCCCACCAGCGGGTTCACCGTAAACAAACTGATGTGGTCTCTGATGATCATCAGGTCTCCCACCCGAAACACCGCATTCATCCCGCCCGCCGCATTGGACAACAACAGGGTCTCTACGCCCAGAAATTTTAACACCCGGATGGGAAATACGACCTGGTCGGGAGAATATCCTTCATAATAATGAAACCTGCCGGACAGAACGACTACCGGATGCCCTCCCAGCGAACCGAAGATCAATTTGCCTTTATGCCCCTCCACCGTGGATACCGGAAAATGAGGAATCGCTTCATAGGCTATCTCCTGTTCTACTGCAATCTCTCCGGAGAGATTGCTGAGGCCGCTGCCCAGTACGATGCCCACTCGTGGGGTGGAAAGACAGACACGACGTATGGCCTGAACGGTCTCCTCTATCTGCTGTAAGATGGTCAATCCCATATCAGGATACGGCTTTATTGACCAACGCCGCTGCTTCACTCAGCAGGATCGCGGACTGCACCTTCAAACCACTCTGTTTGATCAGTTGCCCCGCCTCTTCGGCATTGGTGCCTTGCAGCCTGACGATAATCGGCACTTTTATATCGCCAATAGATTTGTATGCATCGATTACACCCTGCGCCACCCGGTCACAGCGGACGATGCCGCCAAAGATATTGATCAGGATAGCTTTTACCTTCGGGTCTTTCAGGATGATCCGAAACCCGGCCTCCACTGTCGTTGCATTGGCTGTACCACCGACATCCAGGAAGTTGGCGGGTTCACCACCACTCAGCTTGATCATATCCATGGTAGCCATGGCCAGTCCGGCGCCGTTGACCATGCAGCCGACATTGCCATCCAATTTGACAAAATTGAGGTTATACTTGCCGGCTTCCACTTCCGTAGGATCTTCTTCACTGATATCACGCATGGCCTCCAGGTCGGGATGACGCATCAGGGCATTGTCGTCCAGATTCATCTTGCAATCCACCGCAATGATCTTTTCATCACTTGTCTTGAACAGGGGGTTGATCTCCAGCATCGAGCAATCCAATCCCGTATAGGCATTGTATAAGTTGGTGACAAACCTGACGCAATTTTTGAGCGCTTCACCGCTCAATCCAAGGTTGAAGGCTATCTTCCTGGCCTGGAAAGGCTGTAAGCCGCCCGCCGGATGCACCCATTCCTTAAAGATCCTGTCAGGGGTGTTGTGAGCGACTTCTTCAATATCCATCCCGCCCTCCGTACTATACATGATCACATTCTGCCCCTTCGCCCTGTCCAGCAGAACCGAAAGATAAAATTCCTTGACAGGATTGACGCCCGGATAATAGACATCCTGCGCAATCAGCACCTTATTGACTTTTTTGCCATGAGGGCCCGTCTGGATCGTTACCAGTGTGCCCCCCAGGATATTGCTCGCGATCTGTTTTACTTCCTCCGCACTCTTTCCGACTGCTACACCCCGCTGTTCCGTCCCCTCGATTTTTCCTTTACCCCGCCCACCAGCATGGATCTGGGCCTTTACCACCGCAAAATTGTTACCATATTGTACTTTAAGATTCTTATAGGCTTCTTCCGCCGCCCCGGCATTATCCACCGGGATGCCTTCCTGTACGGGTACCTGATATTTCTTCAGTAGTTCTTTGGCCTGATATTCATGCAAGTTCATGTATCGAAAATTTAGGTGTAAAAATAGGGCAGAATGCCCTACCCCCCAAAAAATAACCCGGGGCGCAATACCCCGGGCCTAATTTAACAGAACCGCATACAAAACAAATCATTATCATAAGCCAACCCGAGTAGTACCTTACTACCTGAAGTAGGCGTTCCTAATATCCCGGGTTCTGCGTCAGCGCCGGGTTCAACAACAATGCATTATTAGGAATAGGAAAAATACGATGATTGGGATCCGCGTCTGTTTTGAAGCCCCAGGCCCCTTCAAACTTCCCAAAACGGATCATATCATTCCTGTGCCAGGTCTCCCAGGGAAATTCGCGGCACCTTTCATTATAGATCGAATCCAGCGTGATATTCGTCCAGGCCGGCGAGGGCGTACGGGCAGCCCTCAGCTGGTTGACCAGCGACAAGGCAGTCTGTCCCATAGTAGGCGCAGCACCCTGTAAAATGGCCTCCGCCTTCATCAGGATGATATCCGAATACCGGAATACCGGAACGTCGTTATTCTGGTCACGGTTGGCCTTATTCGTATAATCACACAGAAATTTGATATTTCTGTAGCCCATATCCCAGGCAATATCGTCATTGCCAAGGTCGAAAAGAGCCGGATTGGCGCCACTGGCCGTATTCGTCCGGAACATTACGTCCGGGGTCAGGTTCAGCTGATAAAAATAAGTGGCATTGGCATCCGAACCGGTATAAGTAGCATCATAACCCTGCGTACCCCCCTTGGTGGTCTGGATCATAAAGGGCTTACCATCAGGCCAGTATTGCAGCCCGGTCAGCCATTGCTTGTTGCGGATATCGCTCGTATCGTAAAAATAGGCGTAAAAGGTTGGCAGGGTGCTCTCCGGCCCGCTGGGTCCGCTGTTGATGATACCGTCGCTGGCAGGATAGATCATATTGATGATGGGATCCGAGGCTGTCCCCGCCGTAGAGCCGGCATACTGATAAGGAATACCCTGGTTACGGTCCAGGTCATACCGTGCCCGGTACAACAGACCATTGGTGCCGGGATAAATTCCGGCCGTCGGATCATAAGGAATGCAAAAAATGAATTCCGTCTGTGTCGTGGGACCATTGGTAGGATAGAACATCTGTAAATAGGAGCTGGCCGGTTGCACGGCGTATTGCTTACCACCTCCCGCATTTAAAATACTATCACAGACCGAAACACAATCATCATAGCGGGCAGTCCCGGTATAATAGGACGCATTGATGTACATCTTCGCGAGCAAGGCGTATGCCGTATACTTATTCGCCCGGCCATAATACAACGTACCTGCCTGCTGGCTCAGATAAGGCAGACAGGCCTTGATATCCCCTTCCAGCCAGCTGAATACCTGGGCGCGGGGAAGATTGGCATGCGCGGTAAAATCTCCATAGACAGTATCGATAGGGATATTGCCATACAGATCCATCATAAAGAAGACGGCCAGATCCCGGACAATCTTGATTTCGGCCAGATTCGACTGTTTGGTGGATAAAGTGTCGGGCTCTGTCGTGCCCAGGATATTCAAGGCCTGGTTCGAAGCGCCAATCACGGTGGAGATCCATGTCCAGCAGGTATTGGGCCAACCGGTCGCCGCCGTCCAGTTATGAT
>JAMFSL010000214.1 GCA_026225275.1 Puia dinghuensis | reverse complement strand
TTGACGCGGGGCAGCACAAACATGATGCAGACATAGGCCGCCGCCACAAAAATCGAAAGCAGCACGGACGCGACAGTTCTGCTGCGGTTGATCCATAGCGCCAGCAAAGGAAACAGCAGATAGGCACCCCACTCCGCACTGATACTCCAGGAAGGGATATTCCAATTGTAGATATGACAGACTCCGAAAGATTGCAGCAAAAAAACATTGGGCAGAATATCTCTGGGCTGCTCCAGTGGGATCGGCGGATGGCCCCAATTGGTCAGGTATCGAACGATCAGCACCAGCAACAACAATGTGAAAAGATGCAGGGGATACGTGCGGGCAAATCTGGCAACAAAGAAATGACGAACATTCTCCTTCCTAAGGTCCCGGTTGAAACGGCTACCATATACATGCAACATAATAAACCCGCTCAACACAAAAAACAGGTCCACCATCAGATAGGACTTCTCGAAGAACATCGTCGTCTTGGCAGGCACGAAACGGGCAATAGCCATTTCAAAATGAAAGATTGCCACCAGCAGCGCCGCTATGCCGCGCAAAGGAGTCAGATTGGAAAGATATCCTGCTCTTTTCAATGGGATCATTTCTTCACGAATACTGATTTCGGTAACATCACATGGACCCCGACATTACCGTCTACCAGCTCAGTGATATCGACATCCGCAGCAACGCTGCACAACATATAGGCATCTTCCTGGGTCATCCCCTTTTCCGCCATCAACCAGCCGATCATTTCCCGAACCGCAATATGAGTCGCCGCATTCAGGTCGCGGTCATCCCCCATGGTGATAATGTGCGTCGGCGATTCGGCCCAGGGCCAATGGATGGACTTGCCTTTGTGGACTACGATATGCAGCTTGGCGATCAGCGAAGTCTCGATGGCCGTAATATCAACCTCTCCATTGCCCTGTGCGGCATGACCATCACCGATCTCCAGCAATGCGCCCTTCACCCACACCGGCAGATACAGCGTAGTACCCTGCACCAGGTCCTTGTTATCCAGGTTGCCCCCATGTATCCATGGTGGTGCGCTGTTCCAACGCCCGGCTGCTGCAGGCGGCGCATCCCCTACACTTCCGAAAAAAGGATGCAGGGGAATATCTATGCCATCGGCAAAATGCCCGATCATTTTTTGCTTATCCAGCGGGACGATCCGCATCTTCCGGCTGAAGATCTCGTCGGACAGGAAACCCGCCTGACCAATAGCGTTATAGCCATAGGGGATCGCCAGATTAATAGAATCAAAGCGTACTTCGAGCACGTCGCCGGAATCCGCTCCGTCTACATAGATAGGCCCTGTCAACACATGCCCCCCCGGCCCCCGGTCCTTTACAGCCTGTACATCCCGCAATTCCTGTTCGACATCCGCCGGCGCCACGCCCGCAGCCTCCAACCGCTCAGGATTGGACGTCAGCACGGTCCTTACGCGTACATAATCACCAGACTGCACATGAAGAGCGGGCTTTGCCTCGGACCAGTAATAACCCCAGACAACGGTCGTGGGAGAAGGATTCAGGATGTAAGGATTGGAAACAGTGCCCGTCTTCTGGGCCCTGACGGATAGCGATAAAGCAATGAAAAGGAAGGCCGAAAATACTTTAAGCCGATAAGCAGACAGCATTGGTAGCGATTTGGCTAAAGATAAAGAAAAATAACTTTATCGGCCCTCATGGCCAGCACCCCCTCTCCTAATTATTTTATTAGTGTTAACCGCATATTTTTATCTTTATGCTATATGAACCTTCAAAAGCTATTCCCGCTTATCCTCATGCTTTGCCTGCTCGCCGGCCCCGTCGCCTTTTGCCAGCAGAACAACAACCACACCACCATCGCCCTGACGGGCGCCCGCATCTATCCCTCACCGACCGCGGCGCCGATCGAAAAAGGGACGGTCCTCATCCGGGATGGGAAAATTACCGCCGTCGGCAACACGGACCAGGTCAAAGTGCCCGCCGGCGCCAAAATCATAGATTGCAGTGGCATGATTTTGACGTCCGCATTCTGGAATTGCCATGTCCATTTTATAGAGCCTAAATGGCAGGATGCCGACAAGATCCCTGCCGCACAGTTCAACCAGCAAATGGACGATATGCTGACCAGCCATGGATTCGCCCATATATTCGACCTGGCGGAATTCAACATCTATCATACCCTGCTGATACGCAACAGGATCAAACAGGGAGAAGTGCATGGCCCGGTGATCTATACGGTAGGCTCCCCGCTGGTTCCCGTCAATGGCAGCCCCATTTATATCAGACCATTCACCTTACCGGAAGCGTCCGATCCACAGTTTGCCGCCGCACACGTCCGCCAGCAAATCGATTCAGGGGCTGACGGCATCAAACTTTGGACAGGCTCACCAGTCGGCGACAGCATAGCACATATGCCGGAGGACATCGTCAGGGCCATCACCACCGCGGCGCATAGCCTGGGTAAACCCGTCTTTTCACATCCCACCGATTCAAAAGGCGTCATGGCTGCAGTCAATGGCGGTGTCGACGTCCTGGCGCATACTACTCCCGACGGCGGCGAGATCTGGAGCCAGGATACGATACGGCAAATGCTGGCAGCTCATATTGCGCTCATCCCTACGCTGAAATTATGGGCTGTCGAGCTACATCGCAACAACGTTGCCGGCCCGGCCTATGATAACTTTATCCGCATTGCCCAAAAGCAGCTGCATGATTTTGCCGCCGCCGGCGGCACCATATTGTTCGGAACGGATGTCGGCTATATCCCGGATTATAGTACCGCAGAGGAATATACGCTGCTGGCCGGCGCAGGGCTGTCTTTCACGCAGATCCTCGCCATGCTGACGACGGCGCCTGCCCAAAAATTCCATCTGGCCGACAAGACGGGTCAGATCACCGTCGGTATGGATGCAGATATCGTTTTGCTCAGCGCGGATCCCGCGGCAGATATCCGGTCATTCGACAAAGTCAAATATACTTTTGGGCAGGGAAAGATCATCTACGCCGCACCCTAGATAAAGATCATCTATGCCGCACCCTAAATATTCATTCCGCCGGATGCCTCGATCCGTTGTGCATTGATCCACCTCGCATCGTCCGAGCACAGGAAGGCTACGATCGGACCGATATCCTCCGGCAATCCTACACGGCCCAACGCAGTGATGCCGGCAATATGCTTGTTCACCTCAGGATTATCTCTGACGATGCCACCGCTGAAATCCGTTGCTATCGCACCCGGCGCTATCGTATTGACCGCAATGCCCCGTTTGCCGAACTCAAACGCCATATATCTTGACAACGTTTCGATAGCTGCCTTGGTGGCGCCATAGACAGAACGACCGGGCGAGCAGAAGCGGGCCAGCCCCGAAGAAATATTGATGATCCTTCCCCCGTCATTGATCAACGGCAGCAAGCCCTGTGTGAGAAAGAAGACCCCTTTGAAATGAATATTGATGACCTCGTCGAATTGCTCCTCGGTCGCATCCGCTATGCTGGAGTTGAAGCTATTGCCGGCATTATTGACCAAAAAGTCAAACTTATCCGCCCCGAAGTGATCTCGCAGCACCTCTTTCAGCTGGCCAAAAAACGCCTTGAAGCTGCTGACATTCCCGGTATTCAGTTGGAGCGCCGCCGCTTTCCGGCCTAATTTTTCGATGTCGGCGACGACGGCCAGCGCCTCGTCCTTTTTGTTGTTATAGGTCAGCACGACGTCGATGCCCTTTTTGGCGAGGTTCAGCACCATATCTTTGCCCAGTCCGCGGCCCCCACCGGTGACCAGCGCAATCTTGCTCTTGAGTTCCATAGTAATGATTTTTGTTTTTGTGATAGCAAAGCTACGGCTAACCAACCTGCCGGCATTTGCCCGAATCAATCCAATGTTTACTCAAATCAAATATCAGGCCCTGAAGACCTGGGGCGCCTGGGACGTATGTTTGCGGAAGAAATTGGAGAAGTTGGAGAGTTGTTCGAATCCCAGGGACCAGGCTATCTCGGAAATATTCCAGTCGGTTTGCTTCAGAAGTACCTTGGCCTCCTGCAGCACCCGGCCGCTGATGATCTCCGTCGTCGTTTTGCCGGTTGTCTCCTTTAAGACCTTATTGAGATGATTGACATGCACCGCCAGCCGGTTGGCATAATCCTTGGCCGTCCTCAGATCCAGTTGCTGACGCGTGGAGGTAATGGGAAATTGCCTTTCCAGCAACTCGATGAACAGGGAGGTGACGCGGGTCGATGCATTGTGCACCGGGTTTAAGGTAGAAGCAGGCCGCAATTTCTGCCCATAATGGATCAGTTCCAGCACATAGTTGCGTAATAAATCGAACTTGTATGCATAATCCGAAGACAATTCCACGAACATCTTACCGAACAGCGTCGTCAGCTCTTCCGACTCAGCTGCGGATAGTTGGAAAACCGGGTACCCACCGGGCTGGAATAAAGGAAGATCTTCCAGTATCACCGCGGATTTTGCCGGCGTCATAAACTCATCGGTAAAGATGCAAAAGTAACCGCCCTGGTCAGCATCCAGCGGTTGATAATTGTAGGGGATCCTGGGTGTAGCGAACAACAGCGCCTGCTGTTCGATATCGATCACTTTATCCGCATATTCGGCCCTGTTCCTGCCCTTGATCAGACTTATTTTGTAATAAGCACGCCTGTCATAAGGCATAGCGCCTTTTTTGGCGACTTTGGCGATAAAATCATCTATTTTGAAGACGTTGAAATGGCCTATTTCCTTGTTGATCCCCTCGGGTAACAAATCAGTCGCTCCTTTGTAGAATTGTTCGATGGTCATCATATACCGTCAGCCTTTCATTTACTAAATACAAATATAGCAAAAAAAAGTCAGCTGTTTTTCCTGATCTTCCGGAAGAAATCCTCCCGGCATGACCTGCCTATCGGGATCTCGGCATCACCGATATAGATGCTGTCGTTGCGGATCGACCCGATCTTATCCAGCATGACGATATACGATTTATGTACCCTGGCATATTTTCCCTCCGGCAATTTCTCTTCTATCGCCTTCATACTGAATTTGGCCAGGATGGGTTTGGCGCCCCCCGTCCGGAAGATCCTGATGTAGTTGCGGAGACTTTCGATATGCGTTATTTCGTGAAAAAAGATCTTGGTCAGCTGGTAACCGGTCTGGACAAACAGGTAATCCGGAAAATGCTGCGCGGGGTCGGCCTCCCTTTGCCTGAACTGCTGGTACTCCAATGCCTTGTTGGCCGCCCGCATAAACCGGTCGAAAGCGACCGGCTTGATCAGGTAATCCAGTACGTCCAGGTCGAAGCCTTCTACCGCATAATTCCGGTAGGCCGTGATAAAGATGACCATCGGCCTGCTGGAAAGGCTCTTCAGCAGCCCGAGACCAGTGAGGCCCGGCATTTCAATATCGAGAAACAACAAGTCGATCTCCTCCCGTCCAAGGATCTCCATCGCCGCATAGGCATTCTTACACTTTTTGACCAACTGCAGGAAGGGCACCTGCCGGATATTGTCCTCCAGGATATCGAGAGCGGGTGTTTCATCATCGACAGCCAGACATCTGATCATCGTAAGGGAATATTTAAGGTGGTGATGAACCAGTTTTCCGCCAGGATCGCATCGACATGATAATTATTCCCGACGTTCAATTCGAACTGACCGGGATAGATCAACTCCAACCGCTTTCTCAGGTTCTTCAACCCGATCCCGGGCGGCCGGTTGTCGGTCGACCGGATCAACGGATTGTATCTGTTCCTGACGGTCATAGTCAACCGTTCTCCTTTCACTTCCCCGATATCGATCCCGATCTCAGGTTGCCCGACCAGCCCGATGCCATGCTTGAAAGCATTTTCCACCAGCGGGATCAGCAACATGGGCTCGATATACCGGTTATCCAGCATGCCCGAAGTATTGAACTGTACGGTGACATCATCCCCGAACCGAAGCAGCTGCAGATCGATATACGCCCGCAGATACCGGATCTCGTCCTCCAGGCTGATCTTTTCATTGTTGGTGTCGTAAAGCATATAGCTCATTAAACCTGCCAGTTCCATCAACACCGGCTCCAGCAGATCGGACTTCCGCCGCGCCAGCAACACCATACTGTTGAGGACGTTCAGCATAAAATGGGGATTGACCTGTCCCCTTAACAACGACAGTTCGGTCCGCAGATGTTCGGTCTCTTTCTCCTTACGGTTCTTTTCCAGCCTGAAATTCTCCCGGAAAGCTCCCAGGCTCGCGCTGGCCATGATAAAGAACAGCACCGGAACCAATCGCCGCAGAATGGCCGGCAACGGCTCTACCGAAGATGTTTGACTATTGGTCAGATAAAAGAACAATACCGGCAGCACGGCTGCGGCCAGCCATACCCCTGCCAATATCAACACATAGAGACCAACTTTTTTTCGGAAGAGCCAGTGCGGCATCAGCCAATAGGTATGCAGGTAAAAGATAGCCATAAGAGACAATCCCGAGACCAGCAATTGCATATTCGTTATCGGAATTCCCTTCATCTCCGGATTATGCGGCCGGAACAAAAAGACACAGATAAACAATACCGCCCAGAGACTGATATGCGCCAATACAATATATATCCGGTGGGCTCTGACCATATCTTACTAAATTACCTAATACACTACTCTTTGTTGCGAACTGACCGTATGCGCGCTGAAATAACCCAACGATCCGTTGCTGATATTGGAAGCCGGATTGGCCGGCGATGCCGTGGTATTGAAAGCGCCGGTCCCGCCTGATTGCATTAGCTGGTAAAAGTAATTATAGACATTCTCGTCGATGCAATACATATTGACCTTCACCTCATCCCCCTGGAAGAGATAAGAGGTGTCATTGTACAGGGTATTGCTGATATATTTCCCGTCGGAAAGCCTGTCCTCGAAGACGAAGATATCTTTGGTGATCTGCGCGCCGTTCACGAATTCCACGAATTGATAGTAATTCTTTACCCCGGGTGGATCCTGAAAATTGGCGACCGCACTGATCTGGTTATTCCCGAACCCGCTGAGCTGGGAAAAGCTGATGGAATCCAATGGGATCGGCATCGGCATGGTGGAGGTCGCCTTATAATTCTGTTGCTGGGACGTCACCGATAAAGTATAGATATGGCCGGGAATGCCCTGCAACGAATGCGTGGCGTAGATTCCGGTGCCGGAAACTGTCTCCGTTAAGCTGTCAGCAATACCCAGCGTACTGTCACTGATGATCACCGATGCCCCGGAGACCGGCGGAAAGGTATTGTCGGTATAGAAACCCACCGACTGACTGATCGTTACCGTATAAGGTCCGGGCTGGCTGGTGACTTCCCCCTCGATGACGATCTGGGCGGGAGCGGTATTCAGGTTTAGGGTGACGGTCTTCTTACAGGAGCAGACCAGCAGCGCCGCACAGAAAAGACTTAATTTATGATAATTCATGGGATTTAAAATTTGAAATTATAGGTGACGGATGGGACCCAACGGAATAAGGCATACTGAACCGCCTGGGTCTTTGCCGGATTGCCGGGATCCTGCTCGAAACTGATGCTATAAGGATTCTCCCGGCCATAGGCATTGTATAGCGAGAAGTTCCAGTTACTGTCGAACTTCTTTGTCTTTTTACCTTGCAATGTGGCGGACAGATCGAGCCGGTTATACGGCGGCATCCGGTAACCGTTTCTCTTGGTATAGAGAAAAGCCACCTGCCCGTCGACCTCGTATTTCCCGCTCGGCCAGGTGACCGCATTGCCGGTATAGTACACGAAATCCGACGACAAAGTCCATTTCTTGTTCAGTTTATAGATGCCGACCACGGAAAGATCGTGTGTCCGGTCCTGGTTGGCAGGATACCAGGAGTCGGCATTCACTTCGCCGAATCTCCGTTCTGTCCGGGATAAGGTATAACTCACCCAGCCTGTCAACCGGCCGACTTTCTTCTTGACGAAAAGCTCCAGCCCATAGGCCCGGCCAATCCCGTAGATCAGCTGCGACTCGACATACTCGTTGGCAATCAGCTGCGCGCCGTTCTTGTAGTCGATCTGGTTCTGCATATACCGGTAATAGACCTCTGCCGAGAATTCATAAGCGTTATTGTCCACATTCCTGAAATATCCCGTCGAGACCTGATCCGCAATCTCCGGTTTCACATTGTTGCTGCTGGGGATCCAGACATCGGTCGGGTTGGACGAAGTGGAATTGGACAGCAAATGGAGATTCTGCGTCGTCCGGGTATAGGCAAATTTAATGCTGCTGTTGTCCGTCAGCCGATAGCTCATTGAAAAACGAGGTTCCAGGTTGAAGTAGTTCTTCACGACCTGCCCGGACCCATAAGTGGCGGTATCGATGGGATTTCCGCTGGAGTCATAGGTATAAAAACTGCCCGGGCCAAACACGGTGAAGAGACCCGCCCGCAGTCCGTAATTGACATTGATCTTGTCCGATAGGGAAAGGTCATGCGAAATATAGACGGCGCTCTCCAGCGAATATTTTTGCTGAAGTGTCAGCGGGTTGAAGCTGGACGAATTCGTAGCCGATATGGCGCCGGGAGAAGTCGTATGCTGGATCACCTCTACCCCGAAATTGATCTTGTTATCGGAATTGAGATAATACTGCAGATCCTCCTTGAAGTGATAATCACGGACGAAGGAATTGATCCCGATGTCATTGTTCCCTGAATTGACGCTGACATTGTAGTTATATTTGCTATAGATCAGCGAGGTGTTGGAGAACAGCCGGCTGTTGAAGATATGATTCCAGCGGAAGGTGGCCGTGGAATTCCCATAGTCCAGGCCAAAGGTGTTGCCCAGACCGAGATTGTCCTTTCCAAAATACCCGGAAAGGAAAATATGATCCTTGTCGCCCAGCTTGTAATTCGCCTTGGCATTGATATCGTAAAAGTAAAGGCTGCTGCGGTTGGTATTGGTATCCTTCGACAATTTCAGAAAAAGGTCCGCATACGTCCGCCTCGCACTGACAATAAAAGAACCGTCATCCTTCTCTATAGGACCCTGTATGTTCACCCGCGAAGAGATCAGGCCCAGACCGCCGCTGACCCCGTAATCTTTTACATTCCCGTCGTCCATTCTTACATCCAGCACCGAAGCCAGCCGCCCGCCGTATTCGGCCGGAATGGCGCCTTTATATAGCGTCACATCTTTGATGGCATCGGAGTTGAAGGTGGAAAAGAAGCCCAGCAGGTGAGTGGGATTGTAGACTGTCGCCTCATCCAGCAGGATCAGGTTCTGATCGACACTGCCCCCCCGTACATAAAATCCGCTGCTGCCATCCCCGCCCGACTGAACGCCCGGCAGGAGCTGGATAGTCTTGAGGATATCCTTTTCGCCGAAGATGACAGGCACATCCTTTATTTCATTGACGGAAAGCTTTTGCACCCCCATCAACGGCTTGGTCACATTTGCATTATTTCTATTGGCCGACACGACCACCTCCTGCATTTGCGCGTCGGCAGGACTAAGGCTCACACCCATGATGACATCCTTGTCCAGGGAAACCTCCAGGGTATCATTGCGGAAACCGGCAAAGCTCACTACAATGGTATATTTGCCCGCGGCGGCATTGAGGGAATAGAAACCGTATGAATTACTCTGCACGGTGGAACGCGGATGATTGAGAATGGCAACACTCGCTCCGATCAGTGTCTCACCGGAACTTTGATCCCGGATAGTGCCGCTGACCGTATGCCGGGCCTGGGCGAATAATAGGAAGGGGGAAAGGGTACTAAGCAGAAAGACCAGGGCTCGCTGCAGTCGAAAGGTTCTGGTTGTAAGCATATCACAAGAATAGGAAGGATTTCCGTTAAAAAAATGTTAGCGGGGACAAGTGGTCAATATTAGGGGACCAAAAGCGATGATCAGCCCGCATTCTGCATTTTAATGTGGAATGCTTGGCCCATCTATTACAATTTATTACATTTGGTTTATACCCCTCCCCGCCAATTGTAAACACCATTCGAGACAAACGCCGCTATACTTATGAATATAAAGTTAATTGGTTCCGCTTGCCTGGTCATATTAATATTTTGCGCCTGTAACGATGGAAAACCGACCTCTGACAAGACCGCTGCACCCCAGACTTATCAGGCCCTGACCCTGGAGCCCCGGTCTACAGTCATCTACACCGATTTTCCGGCCACTATCGAAGGTATCGAGATCATCCAGCTGCGACCAATGGTGGATGGCTACCTGCAAAAGATTGATGTCCCTGAAGGCGCCAATGTCAAAAAAGGACAGCTGCTCTTTCAGATCCAGAATCCCGTGTATGACGAAGCCGTCGTCACCGCCAAAGCTGCCGTGCAGAGCGCGCAGGCCAATGTCGATGCCGCCAGGATGAATGTGGAGAAGGTCCGCCCCCTGGTAGAAAAGGATATCGTCAGCAAATATGAGCTGGAATCCGCTCAATATTCCCTGAAAGGCGAGCAAGCCGCCCTCGACCAGGCCAATGCTTCGCTGCGCAATGCCCAGACCAACGTCGGTTATACAACCCTGCGCAGCCCCATCACGGGGGTCATGGGCTCCATCCCTTATAAGATAGGCGATCTGATCAGCAGCACGACCTCCAGCCCGCTGACCAGTCTTTCCCGCATCGACCAGGTCTTTGCCTATTTTGCCCTTAGCGAAAAGCAGCTTCTCAACCTGAGCAACAGGGTGCCCGGCGCCACTCTGCAGGATAAACTCGATCACCTCCCGCCCGTCTCACTCGTCCTTGCCGACGGTAGCCAGTATCCGCAGAAAGGACGGCTCATGACCGCCAGCGGCTTTATCACCACCGGTACCGGTACAGTTAGCCTCAAAGCGCAGTTCGTCAATCCAACCGGTCTCATTCGCAGCGGGGCCAGCACGGTCGTACGCATTCCCCGTACCATGGACACTGCATTGATGGTGCCCCAGTCGGCCACCTACCAGTTGCAGAACAAGACCTTTGTCTACCTGATGATCGACGACAACAAGATCATCTCGATGCCGATCACCGCAACACCCTCCAATGATGGTAAATTTTTGGTGGTGACGGACGGCCTCAAACGTGGCGACAGGATACTTCTCAACGGATTCAACCTTCGGGACAGCACGGTGGTGATCCCCCGGCCGGTAAACGCAGACAGCCTCTACAGCAACACCAAATAGCCACACAAAATGCTAAAAAGCTTTATCACACATCCCGTACGCAGCACGGTCATCTCCGTGATCATCGTTCTGCTGGGCGTGCTGGGAATGACGAAACTGCCGGTGGCCCAATACCCGGACATCTCTCCGCCTACGGTCCAGGTCTCCGCGACATACAGCGGCGCAAATGCCCAGGTCGTGCTGCAAAGCGTCATCGTCCCGCTGGAACAGCAGATCAACGGAGTGGAAGGCATGACCTATATGACCTCGTCTGCCAACAATACGGGGGGAGCGAATATCAGCGTCTATTTTGGCGTCGGCACTAACCCCGACATCGCCGCCGTCGACGTACAGAACCGCGTCTCCGCCGCTACCAGTTTGCTACCCCAGTCTGTTACCCAAAATGGTGTCACTGTCCGTAAACAGCAAAGCTCGAACCTGCTCATCCTGTCGCTCTATAGCGACAAACCCGGTTACGACCAGACTTTCCTGCAAAACTATGCGGCCATCAATATCCTTCCCCAGCTGCAACGCGTCAATGGCGTGGGCAGCGCCGCTGTCACGGGTTCTACCATGACCTATTCTATGCGCATCTGGTTGAAGCCCGACATCATGGCCGTGTACAAGATCACGCCCTCGGACGTCAGCGCCGCTCTGGCCGAGCAAAACGTACAGGCCGCTCCCGGTCAGTTCGGTCAGAATGACAATCAAAGCTTCCAATATGTCATCCGGTACAGCGGCCAGCTGACCTCTACCCAGCAATTTGGGGATATCATCATCAAATCTCTCGGCCGCGGTCAATACCTTCAGCTTAAAAATATCTCCCGCATCGAGCTCGGCGCTCAGAGCTATACCGGTTCCAACACGACGGACGGCAAACAATCCGTTGGCATTTCCATCAGCCAGACCCCCGGCTCGAATGCCCGCCAGGTCATCGAAGACTGCCAGCAGGTCATCGACCAGGCCACTCCCTCCCTGCCTGCCGGTGTGAAGATCCTTTACCTTGTCAACATCAACGACTTCCTCAGGGCATCTATCAGCAAAGTATTGCACACCCTGTTCGAATGTTTCGCCCTGGTCTTCCTTGTGATCTTTATCTTCCTGCAGGACTTCCGTAGCACGATCATCCACGGCATTTCCGTTCCCGTGGCCATCACCGGGACCTTTTTCTTTCTTTACCTGCTGGGCTTCAGCATCAACCTCCTTACACTGTTCGCTCTCGTTCTGGCGATCGGCATCGTGGTGGACGACGCCGTAGTCGTCGTGGAAGCCGTCCATTCAAAGCTGGAAAGCGGTTATAAGTCACCGGTTAAGGCTGCCATAGACGCGATGAGCGAGATTTCTGGCGCCATAGTATCTATCACTCTCGTGATGGCATCCGTATTCATACCGGTGTCCTTCGTATCGGGCTCCTCCGGCGTCTTCTACCGGCAATTCGGTATTACCCTCGCGGTCGCTATCTTCATTTCGTCCATCAACGCACTAACACTCTGTCCTGCCCTGGCAGCCATGTTCCTTCGGCCACCGGAGCACGGTAAGGAAGGGGAGAAAAAGACGATCCTTCAACGCTTTGGCGTTTGGTTCAACCGGGGATACGGTAAACTGACGGATAGATACACCAGTGCCGTAACCTTTCTTTCGGCCAGGCACTGGCTGGTCATTGTCATCATCCTCGGCTTCGGCACCCTGTTCTATTTGATCATGAAGGCCACGCCTTCCAGCTTTGTCCCCGAAGAGGATATGGGCACCATTTTCGTCAACGTCAGCCTGCCGCCGGCCAGCAGCATGGAACGCGTACAGGTTGTCGCCGACCAGGTCGACAGCATCTGCCGTACCATACCCCAGGTGGCTCACACCATGCGTACGCTGGGATCTAACTATATCGGCGGCAGCGGCAGCGCCTACGGAATGGTCACCGTCCGGCTGGCGCCCTGGGATGCACGCCCCGGCGTCACCAACACCGACATCATCAAAACACTGACTAAAAAGACCGCAGGTATCCGCGGCGCCGATATCGTATACATGTCGCAACCCACCATCACCGGCTTCGGCACCAGCGGCGGCTTTACCATCCAGCTGCAGGACAAAGGCGGACATACGACCGATCAGTTCTACCAGGTGGCGCAGGGTTTTCTCGGCACGCTCAACAAACGGTCGGAGATCCAGTATGCCAAAACCTCTTTCAACCCGAACTTCCCGCAGTATGAAATGGATATCAACGTACCCAAAGCGAAGGACGCCGGCGTAACAGTCACCTCGATCCTGAATGCGATGCAGGTCTTTTATGGCAGCTCCTACGCTTCGAACTTTACTGAGTTCGGTCAGCAGTACCAGGTGATCATCCAGGCGGACTCTAACTATCGCGGAGCGCCGTCGGATCTGAACAGGATCTATGTGCGCGGATCTGACAGTTCTATGATACCCATTACCGAATTCGCTACTTTCAACCGGGTCTTCGGCCCGGAGACGGTCTCGCGCTTCAATATGTTCAATTCCATGTCGGTCAGCGGTTCGCCTAATGACGGTTTCAGCACAGGTCAGGCGTTGCTGGCGATCCAGCAGACAGCCACTGAAAAACTCCCCGCCGGATACGGCTTCGAGTATTCCGGTATCAGCCGTGAGGAACAGGCGGCGGGATCACAGACTATTTTTATTTTCCTGCTTTGCCTCGCCTTTGTTTATCTCCTGCTGAGCGCGCAATATGAAAGCTATCTGCTGCCCTTCGCCGTACTTCTCTCGCTGCCGGTAGGCCTGTCGGGCATCTTCGTCTTTGCCAAAATTTTCGGGGAAGATAATAACATCTACATGCAGATCTCCATGATCATGCTGATCGGTCTTCTCTCGAAGAATGCTATCCTCATCGTGGAGTTCGCCGTGGAAAGAAGGGCGAAAGGCATGGGTCTTCTCGAGGCGGCCATTGAAGGCGGCAAAGCGAGACTACGCCCCATCCTGATGACCTCCTTCGCCTTCGTCTTCGGCCTGCTGCCACTCCTCGCCGCCAGCGGGGTGGGTGCCAACGGCGACCGTAGTATCGGAACAGGCGCTATCGGCGGTATGCTGTTCGGCACCTGCCTGGGCGTATTTGTGATCCCGTCCCTGTTCATCATTTTCCAGGGGTTGCAGGAAAAAGTAAGAAAAAATAAAACCTATGACGATGAAACTGCATAAAGTGATCACACCGCTATTGCTGTCGCCCCTCGCCATAGCGTTGTGGCTATCGGTCCTCGCCCTTGCTGCCTGTAAGGTGACCAAACCTTATCGCCGCCCTGATAACGTCGCCGGCAACGGCCTCTATCGCGATACCACGATCACCGACACGACCAGCATCGCTAATGTACCCTGGCGGCAGTTCTTCGCCGACAGCCTGTTGCAAAACCTCATCGAAGAAGGGATGCGTAACAACTTCGACATCGGGATCGCCGTAGCCCGCATCCATGAGGCGGAAGCGAATTTCCGCCAGAGTAAAGAGGCTTTCTATCCCAGCCTTCTCGCCAACGCCTCCGGCTCTCTGCAAAGGAATGGGGGTCTACCCTCTACCCAAATCTATGAGGCTTATCTAAGTTCATCCTGGCAGGTCGATATCTGGGGGAAATTGCGCAGCACGAAAAAGGCCGAGCTGGCCGCCCTGCTGCAAAGCGACGCATATCGCCGTGACGTCCAGACCCAGCTGGTTGCCAGTATCGCATCCGATTACTATGCCTTGCAGGCCTATGACGAGCAGTTGCGGATCACCATGGCCACTGTCGAGAACCGCCGGGAAGACGTCACGACTACGCAGGCCCTCAAGGATGCCGATGTACTGACGGGCGCTGCCGTCATGCAAAGCCAGGCAGGGCTCTATTCCGTCGAAGTCACCATCCCCGATATCCGTCAGAATATCCGGCAGACGGAGAATGCCATATGTGTGATGCTCGGCCGTAGTCCCAGCCCCATCGCCCGCGACAGTCTTTACGACACCCCGGTCAACAGCGATCTGCGCATGGGCCTCCCCGTTCAGCTGCTCGCCAACCGCCCCGACGTACAGGAGGCCGAATTCCAGCTGCGCAACGCTGCCGAGCTTACCAATGTAGCCCGTACCTATTTCTATCCCGCCCTCACCATCACCGGCGAAGGGGGCTTGTCCTCCGGTACGCTCGCCCATTTCTTTGATGCATCCGCCTTATTCGGCAGTATCATCGGCGGACTTACCCAGCCCATATTCCAGAACGGTCTCAACCGCCAACGTCTCGAAGTCGCGAAGGGCGTGCAACAGGAAGACCTCCTCACTTTCGAAAAGACCGTCCTCACCGCAGGCCAGGAAGTCTCCGACGCCCTCTTCAACTACCAGTCCGCCACCGATAAAATGACCACCCGCGCTAAAGAGATCCATTT
>JAMFSL010000213.1 GCA_026225275.1 Puia dinghuensis | reverse complement strand
AGCACCCGGTAACCTAACCAGTTGAATAGCAGAATCCCCATCAGCAGTATGGCAGCAGCAGTCTTCAATCAGTAACAAATTAAGCATTTTTATTATAAAAATCTAAATTCTCCGATATCCTTTCCACAACCCTATTGCACAGTTATCTTTGCTTTAAATAGGCGCTGGCATGAAACAGCTTCAAAATGTGTGGCTTATTTCGCTGTTACTTTCCTTCATCGCAGGGTATTGCGATACGGCGACTTTTGTAGCCGCCGACCATATCTTTTCTGCCCACGTGACGGGCAACTTTATTGTCTTCGCCTACCAGCTGGTAAATCATACCGCCGAATATTCGTGGATAAAGTTGATCACTTTGCCTGTATTCATTATTTCAGTAGTCTCCGGAGGATGGATAGCCAGTAAGGGGTCCGGAAGATACTTGCTCCTTTTATCGGAGAGCGTATTGCTGACCTTCAGCGGGCTGGCCGCGCTCGCGTACCATATGTCTGATCATCCGGTATGGATGATGTACACCGTGGTTATGTTCATCGTCTTTGCCATGGGACTGCAAAATGCGTTCGGTAAACTCTTCAGCAAAGAAACCCATGGTCCGACCACCATGATGACCGGGAATGTGACGCAGGCTGCGCTCGATATAGGCAGCCTTTACAGGTCGAAATTTGGCGATGCCTCCATAAAGCTGAGCCTGAAAAAAAACCTGACTACCGTCGGGGGATTTTTAGCCGGTTGTCTGCTGGGCGCCATTCTGGCCGAACAGTTCGGTCTGAGTGTAATTATGCTGCCAGGTATCTTGCTGGTATTATATTGTGTGAGCAACCCCAAAAGCCGGCTCGTCAGCTAATAACTGCTTGTGTTGTGAACCAGGCAGGCATTATTTGACAAAATTTGTAATTTTGTCAAATACTTCTTATTTTTACTAATAAATGGTGAATCCCACAACACCGGCATCCCAGGACGACATTATCCAACAGGAGATCCTCAAGGCGGCAATACGGCTGTACCAGAAGTTTGGGCCCAACGGATTCACCATGGATGACTTGGCCAACGCCGCAGGCCGCAGCCGGACTTCCCTCTACTATTATTATAAAAACCGGGATGAGATCTACCAGGCAGTAATGGATAAGATCGCCTGGGACATGGCCGCCGAGATCCGTCAGGCAGTAGCCGCCGTGGAGTCCCTTCAGGATAAGATCTATGCATTTTGCCATACTAAGCTGAAAGCCTCAGAGCAATGGAAGAAGGTCTTTAGCGCAATGATGTCATCGATGGACGCGGAGGAACAATCCACACACGCCGAAGTGATGTATAGCTGGCATAAGAAGCTGATCCACTACGAGAGTATGATCCTGAACGAAATCCTCGCGGGCGCGACCCTGCGGAAGGAGATGCGCGCTATACCTCTCGGCGACCAGGACACCTTGGTCTTTCTCATTTACAGCAGCATCCGGGGATTCCGGCGGGAGATCCTCGAACTCAACGACCCACATGACCTCAAGGCGGCACTTCATCTGCTGACGGACATGGTGGTGAAGTGGCTGAAAAATTAAATTTTTTTGCCCACTTTTCGACAAAATTATAAAAAAAGTCAAATAGCATAGGTAATGAAACAGCTCAGCAAAATGAATTTATTCAGGGCTTTCCGAAGCCGCAATTATTCACTCTATTTTTTCGGGCGGGCAGTCTCTCAATTTGGCACATGGATGCAGCGCACGGCGGTGATCTGGGTGATCTATTCGATCACGCACTCAGCTTTCATGACCGGGGTGACGATCTTTGCCGAAGTGTTTCCTTCCTTCCTGTTCTCCTTTGCCGGCGGCGTAGCTGCCGACCGGTATGACCGGTACAAGATCATCAGGATCACTCAGATCACCTCGATGATCCAGTCGATATTGCTGGCACTGCTGGTGTATACCGGACATACGGTAGTGTGGGAGATCCTGACGCTCAGCGCTATTCTGGGTATTATCAATGCCTTTGATATTCCGGCGAGACAGTCGCTGATCCATGTGGTCGTGGCAGATCCCTCTGACCTGCCCAACGCGGTATCGCTGACCACGGCAACGGCCAGCCTTGCACAACTGTTGGGGCCGGCGTTGGCGGGTATCGTGCTGAGTGTCTGGGGCGCTCCGGTCTGTTTTCTCATCAATGCGGTCAGTTTTGGCGGTGTAATGGTCTCGCTGATCCTGATGAAGCTGACTGCGTTGCAGCCAAAAAAGTCGGGAAAAACCATGCTGGGAGAATTTTCGGAAGGTATTGAATATGTCCGGAAGACGCCCGCGATCGCGCAGGTGATCCTGATGGTGGCCATCGCCAGCCTGCTGGTGATGCCGTACAATACGGTGTTGCCGGTCTTTGCCAAAGTGATCTTTAAAGGCGGCGCGTCGACATACGGATATATCCAGGGTTTTGTTGGCGTGGGAGCATTGTTGGGCACAATCCTCCTGGCGTCGCGAAAGCCGGATTCACGGCTAAGGCGACTGCTCTTCCTCAGTAACCTCTTAATGGGGGTAGGACTGATCTGCTTTGCCCTGATAAAGAATTTCCCGGTGGCGATGCTGTTTGCCATCGTGACCGGATTTGGCGGTATGACTCTCTACACCGTCTGCAATATCGTCGTTCAGTCTGAATCCGAGCCTCACATGCGGGGCCGCGCGATCGGCATTCTGCTGATGGCAATGTTCGGGATGGTGCCGCTGGGTAGTCTGCTGGTAGGTGCAGTGTCGCAGCGTGTCGGGGCGCCTGCAACGGTGCTTAGCGAAGGAATCATCTCGATCGTGTTGGGGCTGGCATTCATCCGGCGTCTACTCCATCGTCAGACTGTTGCTGGTCAATAAACTGAAAATCCGCCGAATCCCTGGTAAGGTACATCTCCACCGCAGGGTGTCGCCGCAGGATGGTCGAAGGATATGTCGTAGCAATCGGACTATGCAGCGTATGATACACCGCACGGGCCTTTCTTTCGCCCGGTACCACGCAGATGATATGCCTGCCCTGCATCAAGGCGGGTATCGTCAAGGTTAGCGCTTGTGTAGGAACATTCGCCAGAGAAGAAAAACACCCATCGTTCACCTGCTGTTGCCTGCAATCACCATCCAGCGTAACGATCTTCACCATCTCCCGGTCATTGAAATCGGCGACAGGCGGATCATTAAAAGCAAGATGATTGTTTTCGCCAATGCCCAAACAAACGATATCGGGTGGCAGTTGCCTCAGCAGATCAGTATATCGTTTACATTCAGCCGCGAGATCATCGGCATCGCCATGCAGAAGGTGGACTTGTCTGAAAGGCGCCTTATCGAAAAGCTGTTTTTTCAGGTACCAGGCAAAGGACTGCGGGGAATCTTCATCCAACCCGATATATTCGTCCATATGGAAAGCATTGATGCGTTCCCACTCGATCGGCTGTTCCGATAAGCTCGCCAGAAATTCGTTCTGGGAGGGGGCTGCCGCAAAGATCATGTTAACGACAGGCTGTGAGCTCAACAACCCACGAATGATATCCGTAGTCTTCCGGGCTGCGGCGGCGCCCATCTGCGTTCTGTCGGCATAGACGTCGACTTTAATGTGGTCTGGCATGAATTTCCTTTTCTTTTGTATAAACGATCCTCCCGCCAACCATCGTCAGCTGTATACTAATAGCATCGTCAAAGAAGACGATATCCGCATCTTTACCTGGCGTCAACGTTCCTTTCCGATCCGCGACACCCATGATCGCTGCGGGGGTGGAGGTCATCATTCGGACCGCGTCGCACAAAGGCACATCCGCGAGCTGTATCATATTTCTGACGAGTCTGTCAGCCGTCGCTACGCTTCCGGCAAACGCACTTCTATCACGCAGTTTCGCCACCCCATCCTCTATGATTACTGGTAAGCCGTTATGTTTGCTGCCCAGTATGCTTTCTCCCGGGGGCATGCCTGCGCCGCGCATCGCGTCCGTTATCAATGCCGTCTTGTCCGCGCCTTTGATTTTATAGACCAGCTTCAGCAGGGGAGGAGGGAGGTGCACGCCATCCGCGATGATCTCGACGGTCATTTCATCGAGTAGGAAAGCGCTCTCGATAGCGCCGGCATACCTGGCGGCGCCGCGCCGGGTGACGCCCGACATGGCTGAATAGAGGTGAGTGGCATGGGTAAATCCCTTTTCGAAACCTTCCAGAACTTCTTCATAAATAGCATCTGTATGAGCCAGGGCCGCCAGTACGCCTTTTGACCGGACAAACTCTGCAAATGCAAGTGCGCCTTTTAACTCCGGAGCCGCACTCCACCGCCTGATAGAAGGGTACTGTGTCAGCAATGGTTCATATTCTGCAGGATCTGGGTCACGGATATAACGCGGATCCTGGGCGCCGCGCTGGTTCATCGCGAAGTAAGGTCCTTCCAGGTGCATGCCGATAAAGGCAGCTCCCCCGGAGCCCAACGAACCCGCCGCACCCCCGGAGCCCGCCGCACCCCCGACCCCCGCCGCTCCGCCTGCGACCCGCTCATAAGTCTGTAATATTTGATGTAGTTCCTCTTTCTCGCTGCTCAGCGTGGTAGGCGTCATGGACGTTGTACCATGGCGGGCGTGAAGCTTCGCAATCTCCAAAAAGGCCTCTTCCGTCCCATCCATAAAATCGTGCCCCCCTCCGCCATGCACATGGATGTCGATAAAGCCGGGAGCGACATAGTGCCCTGCCGCATCGATGATCTGCGCGTCTGGAGTGTCGATATCTCCTTCGTCGAGAGCGGTGATCTTGTCGCCGGTGATAAGCAGCGTTGCGCTATGGAGAACGCGGTAGGGGGTGATGATCCGTCCGTTGATGATCTTGATGAGGCGCATGATCGCTAAAGTACGCCAGAATCGATCTATTTGGCTACGTCGATCTTCAATTTTTTATTCTTGAGCTTTTCGTCCTTGATTAGTTGTAAGACATGACTGACCTGCGACTTGCGGAGGGCTACGTAGGAGAAGAAGTCCTTTACCTCGATGAGTCCGATATCTTCTTTCTTGAGCTGCCCTTTATGAGTGAAAAATCCTACGACGTCCACCTTATTGACTTTGTTTTTCTTACCGGCGGAAATATACAGGGTGGTCCATTTAGGTTTGGCCGGCAATGTGGCTGTGGCGGGTAGTTCAATCGTCTCCGGCTCTTCCTGGATATACGACGGCAGTCTTTCTTCCGGGGACAGGATAAGGATAGCCGTTCCGCTGGCATCCATGCGGGCCGTTCTGCCGTTGCGATGGATGAATACTTCCGGGGTGGGGGGGAGGTGGTAGTGGATGATATAGCGGATGTTCGGCACATCCAATCCCCGCGATGCGAGGTCCGTGGTGACCAGAATGTCGGCGCTGCCGTTGCGAAATTTGGCCAAAGCGCTATCTCGTTCAGGTTGTTCCATAGCGCCATGGTAAAAGACATTTACGATCCCTTTATCCCGCAATAGGGTGCTGGTCCGTTCCACCGATTCCCGGTGATTGCAGAATACGACAGCTGACCGGTTGCCGATGCGGCAGATCAGCCTGAACAAAGTGTCGATTTTGTCGTTGTCCGGGCTGAATACCTGCTGGAGGGTGAGTCGTTCCGTCGGCTCGCCGGAGAGAAAGTTCAGCGTTTGGACCGTTCCGAGTCCGACGAAATCCGGGATCTCCACGGCTGCGGTTGCCGAAGTGAGGATCCTTTTGGTCAGCGATCGTAGCGATCCGATGATAAAGGCCATTTCTTCCTCGAAGCCTGCTTCCAGGGATTTGTCGAATTCGTCCAGCACCAGCGTGCGGATGCTATCGGTGTGGATGTTGTTGCGTCGGATGTGATCAGCTAGCCGCCCGGGGGTGCCGACGATCAGTGCCGGCGCCTCGATCAGGTTATTTTCTTCCGTCTCCCGAAGGTGGCCGCCGTAGCAGCAGCTGACCTTCCACCCGGTTCCCATCGTCTTAAAGACTTGTTCGATCTGGATCGCCAACTCGCGGGAGGGTACAATGATCATGGCCTGGGTGCCGGCCGTCTGGTCGTCCAACAAAGCCAGTAAGGGCAGCAAAAATGCAAGGGTCTTCCCCGAGCCTGTATCCGACAAGATGACCAGGTCACCTTCCTGCTGCGCCGCCTCTATGGCCGCGGACTGCAGTTCGTTCAATTCATCGATCTTGAGGAGAGACAGCATCTTGTCGATGGCGTCGGAATTCATTAACATTCGGCAAAAATACGCTAGTTCGGGCAGATGACCGCCCTTCTGTCCCCCCCTCCGACCCCCTGACCTTCCCCGTCTCCGCCCGCCCCTGGCTCCCCGACCCTCCCGTCTCCCTAAACCTGCCCTCTATTAGTCTACAAAATGAGTTGACTAAAAAATAACCCCTATCTTTGTTGTATGGCCAGCGCCCCCTCCAGCATAGAATGCCCGGTGGATTTTGTCACCATCAATGAAAATCAGGCCCGTTTAACGGCTTTCCAGACCCTGTTATGGGTCCTCGTATGGTTTTTTACCGGTTTTGCGGTCATCCCGGCCTGTCTGGCCATCGACTTTTTGTTGCGGGCCGCCAACTATGGCAAATTCAGCCTGTTGAATATCATCAGTAGTTTCCTGGTTAAGCGGCTGTCCATCCCCAATCGGCCCGTGGACCGGGCGCCCAAGCGGTTTGCTGCCGGGGTAGGCTTCCTTTTCCTCACAGCAATCCTCGTATTATCGTTGCTCCGGCTGGATATTGCCGCAGAAGTGATGGCATTTATCCTGCTGATCTTCGCCTCCCTCGAGGCCTTTGTCCGATTTTGTGCCGGCTGCTACGTCTATTCTTTCCTAAAACTGCTGTTTCCCCGCAAGACATCCCAACCTAGTTAGGCGGTTCAGTATTAAATACCTACATTTGCACTCCCGCCGGGAAAAAGCCCTCACAGGGCCACCATTTTCCGGTAAGGACGCGCCAGCATGGCGGATCGGGAAGTAGCGCAGGCCGGTAGCGCACCTGGTTTGGGACCAGGGGGTCGCAGGTTCGAATCCTGTCTTCCCGACTATTTAAGTTGATTTTAAATTGATTAGAAGCTGTTCGGACATATTTCGGACAGCTTTTTATTTTACATTTAATTGGGGGATTTTTTCATCTAACCAGACTTTGACCGTACAGAATATTAGGTTTTTCGACATCTATAATCATCATTCCGGGTTCGCTCAATGCTCCTTTCAATGCAGCAGTATTTTCCGGATATCGTTGTTCCCGAATTCGATCACGTACAAATTGCCATCTACCGGATTATAAGCGACGCCGTCGGGGTATTCAAATTGCGCCTGGGTGTAGGAGCCATTCACAAGACCCGGAAATCCTGTCCCTGTCACCGTTTCAAAATTGATTTGTGATCCGGAAGTGCTGCCGGCTGCTCCCTGTGCGTAGCGGATCGCGTGGTTGCTGGCGTCGCCTATAAACAGAAGCGGGATACCGCTGCCGCCAAAGATACTCGAAGCGCCGAAGCAGAGGCTGTTGGGACCGTAAAAACTGGCGGCAGATCCCGTGCCATTGGTAAATCCGGATTGATTGCCAGCATTTCCGGCTAGCGTATAGGTATTAACATTGGCAACCTGCCCGCCCGTGCCCTGGTTGAACAGGTTATTGTATATGTTGCCCACAGAAACCACCTCTCTGATTTTATTGTTACCATATTCAGCCACATACACAAACAGGTTTTCATTCGCACTTGTTCCGTTAGCATAGATCGCAATTCCCCTGGGACTGTTGAACGTAGCGCCATTTATTGTGGCATCTCCGTTGGTTTCATCGGCGGAACCTATATCGGTGGGCCCATCGATCGGACCGGCGATTGTAGTACAGGTACTGTCGGCGAGACTGATGGCCCGGATCACATTGTTGCGGCTGTCTGCGACGATCAGCATATTGCTGATCGAATCGTACGCAATCCCGATGGGCCGGTCAAAACTGCTGGCCAGCGCGGGCCTGGCGCCGTAAATGTAACCGACCTGCCCTGTGCCTGCAACCGTGGTCACATTCCCAGCCGGATCGATCTTTCGGATCCGGTTGTTCAATTCGTCGGATACATATAGATCACCCTGCGTATCAAAACAAAGGCCGGAAGGCGCACTGAACAGCGCTTGTGCAGCCGGCCCGTCCTGGTAGCCCGCCGTTGTGCTGCCGGCAAAAGTGGACACCGTTCCGTCGGGGGTGACCTTTCGTATCTCGTTGTTCCCGAAATCGGCTACGTATAAATTGCCCGATTTGTCGAATACACCATTTTCCGGCGAATTAAAAGTAGCCGAGGCCGCCGGGCCGTCGGCAGAACCGGATTGGCCGCTTCCCGCAAACGTAGTGACCTGTCCCGCCCCTACATTTGTATTGTTGTAGGTGAAATAGCCCGAACCGATGATAACGGATTGGACAGTTACCACGATCAGAACAGAATCCACGCTTGCAGAATCCTTGTTGATCGGAACAGCCACAACGAGCTGGGTGGAGCTGGCAGCTATGATCGGCGCATTGATAGGCCCCATCAAAACACTTTCCTGTGTCGTATCGGCAACAAAACCGGTGCCCGTTATCGTCACGAATGTTCCTGAATTACCACTACGGGGACTAACAGAAGTCACTGTTACCGTGACCCCCATATTGTTTTTCTTGTTGCAACTTTGCAAAATGAATAAGCAAAGCAATAGACAGGAAATGCCTGCCGCAATGGCAAAAGACTTTTTCATTACTTGTGATTATGCGTTTATAAAAGGAGGAGACAGTGTAAAAATAGTCGACCGATGACCCTCAAAAAATCCCAAAAAAGGGGTAGGAGACAACTTTAAATCTTATTTTCGGATGGCCAATATACGCTGCCCTGTAAATAAGCCAATCTAACCAACGCATTAGCAAGCAATGTATGACTCAGAAAAGATAGTAAATCTGTTTTCGCTTGTCTGCCTTGGGTTTTCGCTTTTGGCTACGAGCTATCATACTATTTTGTATGTTTTTTTCAGGGACAGATTGATCCTGAATTACGCGTTATACCTGTTCTTTTCGAGTCTTTTTGTATTGCTGCGTGGAGAGATACCTGCTGATCTGGTTGGGCCGCTAAGGGCTGAAAACCTACATCAATATCTGAATGAAGGTTTGCAAATCGTCAGTTTTACTTTGTACATCAATTTCGGAATAAACGCGTTGGGGCTGCAACACTTAGCCAATAAGCGCTATTACAAAGTCTGGTTGATCCTTGGCTCGGTCATGCTGTGTTATGCAATAGTCGTCATTGTTTTCAATAGTATTGGACGGCGATTACCATCCTTTTTCTTTTTGGCCATACGCATTATCATCTTCAGCATTTGCCTGGTATTGCTGTGCCGGCTGGTCATGCTGAAAAAATCAAGATTCCAGGAGTTGGTCCTGTTGGGCTGCACTTATTTTTTCCTTACGACGCTAATGAGTTTTATTGCGAATACGAGGGCAAATAAAACGATAATCCTGGGTGCCATTGAATGGCTTGACGTAGGGTATATGGGAGATATTTTGTTCTTTTCCATAGCCATCGGGTATTGGGTCAAGAGTATATTTGATGAAAAACAGGCCGCGGTCCTGGAGGCGGAGCAGGAGAAATTCGTCGTTCAACAAATGAAGTTTGAAAAGAACAAAGCCATAATGGACGCCAGAGTTGAAGAGCGCAATCGTATTTCGATGGACATACACGATGATCTCGGCAGTGGGCTTACGAAAATTGCGATACTGGGAGAAATAGCCAAGACACAGTTAGGCGAGCCTGATAAGGCAAGAACAAATCTGGAAAACATAGCCAATCATTCCAGAGAGCTTATTGATAACCTGGAAAATATAATTTGGGTGCTCAATGCCGAAAATGATACACTTGCTGCATTCGCAGCTTATTTGCGGGAGTATGTGGTAAACTTCTTTGACACGGAGAATATTAAGGCAGATTGTCATTTCGTACTGACGGACGAAAATACCCAATTGTCAGAGGTGCAGAGGCGAAATATGTTTCTGGTGATCAAAGAAACCTGTAACAACATCACAAAACACGCTGGATGTAATGAGGTGGCAATCAGTTTGGAGCAAACCGAACAGCACCTGCATATCTCCATCAGGGACAATGGTAGGGGGTTCGAAATAGCCAACTCCCGGCCTTTGGGGAATGGCTTAAAAAATATGAGGACAAGGCTCAGCCAGATTGGGGGGAGCTGTGAGATTGAAACTGTTTTGGGGATAGGAACGGAAGTAAATTTCCGTCTACCCTTTTTTTGTTATAAAAAGTAAGCCTGCAACAATTAAATTTGTCCTAACTAACACCTAAGATGATAACCGTTGCAATTGTTGATGATTTAAAGGAGATCCGTGAGGGATTGCAACTCCTTATCGACAGCAGCACCGGATTCTCCTGTTTGGACGCTTATGGCAATGCTGAAGATGCCATTATCGGTCTTCAGCGAAGCATTCCTGATGTAGTATTGATGGATATTAATCTCCCCGGCTTGAGCGGCATAGAGGCGGTGGGCCAGTTAAAGGATAAATGCCCGGGCATTCAATTCATCATGAGCACCGTCTATGAAGATGACTCCAAGATCTTTGACTCGCTGAAAGCCGGGGCATCGGGCTATTTGGTAAAGAAGACCACCCCGGATAAATTGTTGGAAGCCATTACGGAAGTATATAAAGGCGGCAGTCCGATGAGTACGAACATTGCGAGAAGGGTAATTTCAAGCTTTCGGATGAATGATCCTTTGAATAAGGTGAACATATTGACCCAGAAGGAGAAAGAAATATTGAAAGCCCTTTCGCAGGGTCTGCGGCTCAAGGAAATAGCTGCGGAGATGCACGTCGGCATGGAGACTGTCAGGACCCATACCAGGCACATTTACGAGAAATTGCAGGTTCAAAGCAGGACTGAAGCATTGAACAAGGTATTCGGTAAGCGGTGAATCAGTTTTTTCCTTTTAACTATATTGCAGGACCGCTATATCATTGGCGGTTGCAGTACCTATCACGTCGTACAACGGGGTCCGGCGACCCTTACTCCGGAGTCAGAGGGAAAGGCAAGAAGGATCAACTATTGGATAAAAGGATATCCAGCGAAGTGTTAAACCTATAGATGATTTGTACTATCTTTTCCGATAAACAAGACAGATCTTGCCAGTCTCAGTTTACAATCAATTTTCCGCGAGCGAAAGCGCGGTCCTATTAAGGAGAAGAATTCAATCAAAGAATCGATAAAAATGTTCATTGTAAATGTCCTGTCCAAGGTCATGCCTGTAGCCAATCCTGACTTTAGCGGAGGTAATCGCCGGGGTGAGATATTGGTTGATTGAATGCGACCGTTTAACCGGTGTTCCCCAAAGGGAAATTGGCCTTAACGCCCATAGACAAGTAATTAAAGAAGGGAGAATCAAATTAATACTGTGAGCTTCCTACTTAATTCACCATTCATGCAAGGAGGATCAGAAATTCTTTCAGGTCTGAAACTCTACTATGAGGAGACGTCAATCTATTAATGCATTAAGCGTGAATGACTTGACTTTTGATAAATTTCAAGAATTTGTCGAATTTATGAGCAAGTGAGACTGCTGCTTACGACTAGAGAACCTTGGCTAAACGAGCTAAATCGCTTACGAAAAGGTTCCTTGATCCAATTCATTGTCATTCAGTGTTGATAAGGTTCAACCCTGCCATCATCCTAAAGCTTGTTCAAAACCCATATTCGATATCTCGGTCGGTGTAAATGCCTTTGACGACGCGCCAAACAACATCGTAGGCACCGGCGCCATCACTATTCTGCGAACGGATATAGAAGATATCGTTCAGCGGGTCATAATGGACTTCGGTATTGTAAAATGAAACCTGCACTGCAGAATATGTAGCCTTTTTTCCCTTATAGCATACACCAATCGGTGTTCATCGGTAATCCGTCGGCTCCAACAACCGGCAAGATCGCCTTTCAGCGGCTCCGGTTTACCAATGCCTTTAAAAGGAGATCGTAGCATATCTTTAATGAGCTCATTAATGCGCTGAAGGATCTTTTTATCCTGCTGCTGCCAGTATAAATAGTCCTCCCAACCATGGGTTTGAAATACCAATTCCATGCTTACTTTTCTATTAGTTTGTGCGCTTTGAAAATGCCGGCATGCATTTCCTGCAGAGATTCCGTCAGTCGCTGGCGGTTTGTTGCATTACTGGTCAGATGAAGGGTCTCCTGGATAGCATTGTATTCATCCAGGTCCATCACCACCACATTTTTCCCTTTGGTACGGGAAACCACCACAATTTCCCGGTCGTCATTCACCGCATTCAGGCTTTGAGCCAAGTTATTGCGAAAATCGGAGTAATTTAATACGCGCATATAAGTACTTATTTAAGTACGAAAATACGTACTATTTTGCAAACACAGCCTTTTATTTTGTTGATCAGATAACCTTTCTACTATTCACACCTTTTTATCTTAACTTATCCTTCACACTTCCGGACGTAAAAAGTGATTGTTAGATTATCTCTTAACACACTGATATTTAAATCTATAAACTCGCTAATCGCTGTAAATCCACTGCGAAAAGATTCGAGAATTGTCCTGTCTTCCCGACTTGAAAATCAGCGAGTTATAAACTAACTCGCTTTTTTGTTTTTACCCTCCCCACACAATTTAGGTCGAAGAATTGATCAGACGATTTGCCCCTTTCCTTATGGCTACAAATTTTAAAGTAACTTGACTTCTGTATGCTTTCTTTTTTTCAAAAGATCACGGACGTTCTTGATCAATATCAGATACCGTATATGCTTTCCGGAAGTATAGCACTGGGATTATATACTGTTCCAAGGATGACCAGAGACATAGATTTCATTATCCATCTCGAAGCTAAAAATTTAGATTTCTTTATAAATAGCTTTAGCGATGGGTTCTATTGCGACCGCGATGCTGTTAATGATGCAATAACGGGCCCGATCAAGCTGTTCAATATTATTGACCATGCAACTGGCTACAAGGCGGATTTCGTTGTCTTAAAAGATGACCCATTTAGGCTTGAAGAATTTAAGCGGAGGTTAAAAGTCAGCTATTTCGGAAAAACCGTCTACGTCGTATCCCCGGAAGACCTTTTAATATCGAAGCTCATTTGGATACAAGATTTTCAATCCGCCGTACAGATAGAAGATATTAAAAGCCTGGTTGTTGTGGACAACCTGGACTGGATCTATATATCAAAATGGATTAAGCAATTGAAATTGCATACTTTTGATCTAATAAACAGATGACAGATACACCGCAGCATATTAAAGAATTACAGTTAAAGATATGGCTTTCCAAATCTCCCATGGAAAGGCTCAAGCAAACATTGGAAACCAACGGTCAATTGCTTCAATTCTGGTCGTCTGCTCTTGTCGTTGACAGAAGTCAGAATTTCAAACTGTCCAACCTGGAGTCGGAGACAAAGAGCTTTTTTTAATACTATTTCACAAGCCACATGATTGCTATCTGGTTTGGGACCAGGGGGTCGCAGGTTCGAATCCTGTCTTGCCGACACATATTCTGCTTTAGCAGACTGGGAACAGCGGATTGGCAACCGTTATCTTATTGCAGAAGTGGACCAGATACTAAAGGCAATGCAAGGGAAAACGCTAAAAATCGGCGAACTTGAGGCAAAGCTGATCCAGGTACTCAATCGTAATCAAATTAAATATTTGATTACCAAATTATTAGAAGATAATATAATTGCTGCAGAAGGAGCCGGCCGAGGTACCCGATATAAAATTAAGGCTCCCTTTGAAGCATTAAGCGGCGATTCATTACTTAATGAGGTCCTTGCCTTCTTAAGGTCGCAATATTGAATAATTTCGGCTAAACCGAATTCTCCATAAGTTGGCTTTAATTCTCCATATCAGTGCAGATACCTAACCGCGTTGCTAATTAATTCAATTATAATCAAGAGGTTATAGGGTCATGACAATCGGTTCCGAATTCTCCATAAACTGGCTTCAATTCTCCATGAACAGTCGTTTTGAACAAATGTTCAATCATTCAGGATAGGTCATTTACAAACAGACGATCATGCTCTTAAAATGTCCGCCGACTATTTTACTGTAAATCACGCCTTCGAGCTTGGTTGCTTCTATTAATGTGTTTAGGGCAACTATTTGAACTTATTGATACGATCAAGAAAGGCCGCGTGCTACCATTTGAAGCACAGCGGCCTAATATAAGCGGCAACAGGTTATCCGGAAATGACGATACTTTCAATACCCTTTTCCAGGGCAGTATCCTGTATACCTGGTAAGGCGGTGCCTTCTGCGCGCACAAAACTTATATCGGTAAGACCGATAAAACTAAGGAACGCCGTTAAATAAGGAGCGACAAAATCGTAAGACTGCATCGGTCCCTCGGAATAGATGCCGCCGGAGGCGATAGCAACATAAACCTTCTTGTTTTTTAACAGGCCTTCCGGACCGCTTTCCGTATAGCGAAAAGTAACGCCGGCGCGGGAGATGTGATCAAAGTAAGCTTTGAGCGTGGAATGAATATTCAAATTGTAAACAGGTGCGTCAATAACGATCACGTCGGCTTCCCAGAGTTCGGCGATAACCTCGTCGGAATGGTGAATGGCCACCTGTTGCTCCGCCGTTTGATTTTCCAACGGCGTAAAAAATGAGTTAATATGAACTTCCTCCAGATGCGGGAAAAGATTTTTGACCAGGTTTCTTTCTTTAACTACGCTATCCGGGTGGGCCGCCTTTAACTTGCCAATGATCGCATTGCCCAGTTTTATGCTTACGGATTTTTCACCCCTCGGACTTGAAATAACATGCAGTATGTTCATAATGTAATTTGGTATACTGTTTTTAAAAGGTTTGTTTGGCCAGAGGCAGGTTTTTGAGGTCCTGCCATTTATTATAGCCCCAAAAAGAACCCGCCAGTATGGCTAAGATGATAAGAGGGATTATTGGTTCGGGCATCGGATCCCCCGAACAAATATGTGCAATAGAGGCCGAAATAAACGCTAATGCAAAACCAGCATAGGCCAAGTCTTTAAACCGGCGCTGTACCGGCGCTAGTAATAAAACGACCCCAATTACTTTGGCGATGGCCAGTTCGATACGGAAATATCCCGGATAGCCCAGGTGCTGGAAGGTTTGTTGCATAGCCGGCTGCGTCAGGTATGCAAAGGCCGAAAACAACATCATTGCCGAGATTATGCCGGTAGTGACATAAAATGTGATTTTTACTTTTTTCATTGCTTATTTAATTTAGTGATTTACAAACTCGCGATACTTGGCTGACCGTATTTGCTCGGCCATTTTGCTATGTCAACTTAGCTTTTTGCATTGCTTTTGCCGATTTTTTGTTGCTCAATTTCAATTTGATGGTATCGGCTACCAGGTAAACAGCGGGAACGATAAAAAGGGTTAGGCACATTGAACTTGTCAAACCCCCGACAAGGCACCAACCCATTCCATTTTTCCATTCCGAACCGGCACCGCTCGCTACTGCAATCGGTAACATCCCGAGTACCATGGCCATCGTCGTCATCAGTATCGGCCGCAGCCGTTCTGTACCGGCCGCGATGAGCGCCTCGAAAGAGGTCTTGCCGTGTTCCTTTTCTTTATTGGCAAAGTCAACAATCAATATCGAATTCTTACAAACTAACCCCATCATCACGATCAGGCCCATTAGTGTAAAAACACTAAATGAGCTTTTTGCCAGCGCGAGTGCCAGGAATGCCCCGATAAAGCTCATCGGTATAGCAAATAGTACCACTAGGGGATACAGGAAGTTGTTGTAAAGTATCACCATCAGGAAATAGATCAGCAAAATGCTGATACCAAAAGCGCCGCCGATAACCGCACCGCTTTCCTGTTGGTTTTCATATTCACCGATCCAGGCGATCTTCACATTAGCGGGGAATTTGGCGGCAGCAATCTGTTTGTCAATTTCAGGACCTACATCGCCTGAAACTCTTCCGATAAGGGAAGCCTCAACCAAAGTTGATGTAAGCCTGTTGGTACGTTGCAGCTCGGTTAACCCTACCGCCGGTTTAATTTCGGCGAACTGGTTAAGTTCTATCAAAGCACCGCTTTTGTTGGAGAATTCTAACCTGCCGATATCGTCCGGGTTTCGGCGGTCAAATTCATTGAGTTGCACTATGATCGGAATTTGTATACTGCCCTGGTTAAATTTAGCATCATCCAGCCTGTCGTCGCTGCCATGGAATGCAGTTGCCATAGTCGAACCAACCGTAGCCACGTCCAGTCCAAGCGCTACCATCTTTCTCTTATCAATAATGATCTTCACTTCCGGGGCAACCTGATCGATGCCCGATTTGATGTTTGAGGTGCCGTAAGTTCTGGCAAGAATGGCCTTGACCTTATCGCTGTAAAAACGAACAGAATCCGCATTATCACTGCTGACAACCAACTGAACCGGTTTATCTACAGGCCCCCCGGTAATATCTATGAGTGAATTTGAAATGGTCGCGCCCGGTATGGTACTCAACAGATTCTTTGCTTTAGCTACAAATATCTCATCCTTGTAACTCGCATCGCCTTTGAATTGTACCCTGAATTGTGATCTGTACGCCGGAATGTCACCAGAAAAGAAAAAGCCCTCGCTGACGCCGACATCGGCGATCACCCTGTTCACTTCAGGAAGCCCGAGTAACTTGGCTTCCGCGATTTTGGTCAGGCTGTCGGTATTTTTAAGTGTGCTTCCTTTGTTCGCCTCTAAATAAAAAATAGCTTCATGGTGTTGTCCCTGCTCAACGAACGTGTTAGCGATAAAACCATTGGCCACAAGCGACATAGCTGCGACAAAAAGTATGAAAATGCTGAAAATAGTTATCCGTTTATGCTTTAATATCCAATGTAATCGCCTGCTGTACCAGCGGGTAAGCGATTCCATTTCATCTTCTATGAACTTGTTAAAACGTATCCACGGCGTTCTTTTATTGAGATCTACGTGCCCGGCAAATCGTGAAGCCAGCAGAGGGGTCAAGGTAAATGACACAAAAAGGCTCAGCACCGTGGAAATGATGATCACCCAGCAAAATGGCCGTAAGATCGAGCTTGTGATCCCCGAATTGGATAGCGCCAGGGGTAAAAACACGATAACATCCACCATGGTTATCGCCACCGCGGTAGGCCCTATCTCATTCCTGCCGTCGATAGCCGCCTGAACTTTATTTTTACCCATACGCAAATGCCGGTGGATGTTTTCAAGCACTACGATGCTGTCGTCCACTAAAATGCCCACCACCAGGGTCAGGCCAAGCAGCGTCATCAGGTTAAGTGAATAGCCGAAAATGTGAACCGCTATGAGTGTCCCTAAAAATGAGGAAGGGATCGCCAGCATCACAATAAAGCTGTCGCGGACACTATGCAGGAAAAGCAAAATCACTAAAGCCACGAGGATAAGCGCAAAGCCCAGGTCATGTTGTACGTCTTCCGCCGCCTCCAAAGTAAACTGCGTGGTATCGATGATCAGATTAAACTTCAAATTGCGGGCCGCGTAAATTTTCTCCAATCCGGCCAGGTTCTTTTTTACCAGGTCCGCCATGATCACAGCATTCGCATTGCTCTGTTTGGTAATGATTAGTTCAACTGAGGGATTGCCGTTTATCCTGCTGATGGTCTCCACCGTTTTCTTGTCTTCGACCACCGTTGCGATATCTCTAAGCTTCACATCTGCACCATTGACCGTATGAACTACAACCAGGTCTTCCAAAGCATCTACGGAGTTGTATTTCCCTGTAAGCTTAATGCTGAGACTGTTGGTGGCATCCTCCACCTTTCCGGTCGGGAAATCAAGGTTGTTGGCACTGATGGCCTGCGATACATTTAAGATGGAAAGGTTAAATCCTTTTAATTTCCCGGCATCTACATTTACCCTGATCGCTTTGTCTTCACCACCCACCAACGAGACGTCAGCAACATCTTTTGCGCTGGCAACCTGCGGTTCGATCTTATCTTTCAGGAACTGTGTTAATTCTACATTTGACGCGAAATTTGAGGAGATGCTGTATTTTAAGACGGGGAACCCGTCAGTGGAAACCTTGGCAATGGTCGGTGTACGCGCGCCGCCCGGCAGGTCGGCAATAACCGTGTTGACCTTTCGCTGGCAGTCTTCAAGGGACACGTCCGCATCCGTTCCGGAAACCAGTTCCACAGCAATCACGCTAAGGCTTTCATAGGAGGTGGAACGAATGCGTTTAATATGTTGCAAAGAAGAGATCTTATCCTCTATTTTTTTTGTCACTTCCGTCTCAATGGCTTCCGGGGAAGCGCCGGGATAGGCAGTGTTGATTACCAGTAAGGGCACTTCGAATGTCGGCAGCAATTCATAGCTTAGCTTATTGTAAGATACAATGCCGAATATGGCAAGTACGATAAAAATCACCGCGATCACTGTCGGCTTTTTTACGGCGAGTTCTGTTATGGTCATACTTTTTTTCTTTAATCTGCTTTAATTCGCGTCTGCAATCGAAATGCTGACGCCATTTTTAATGTTGTTTAACCCGGACACGATGATCTTATCGCCAACTGTCAGCCCGGTGGCAATTTGAATTATATTACCGATGGCCCTTCCCGTTGACACGTCTTTCAGTTGCGCTTTGCCTGAAATCGCCAGGTACACCTGTGGTTTGTCAGTAGTTCCGGTAAGCGCTTCACGGGGAATAAAGATGCCCGTTGACTTAGTGTTCCCTTCCGCTTTTACCGTTCCGTTCATTGCTGCCCTTAAAGGACTGCCCTTTTTGTCATTACTGACGGTCACTTCCACCTTGTAGATATGGTTCTCATCGCCTTTTTCAGCGATCTGCGTGATGGTTCCGGTGAATTGTATGTTAGGATAGACATCTGCGCTTACTTTAACTTTTTGGCCGGGCACGAGTTTAACCACCTGGTATTCGGGTACCGCAGCGGTAAATTTCAGGACGTTAACGTTTACTATTTCCGCTATGCTCAATCCGGCTGACACAACGGTACCGTTCTCAAAATTCTTGCTGGAAAGATACCCGCTGATCGGTGCTTTGATGGTGGATTTTATGATCTGCTCTCCGGTGTTCTTTACGGCAATCTCATTCAATCTATTGGTCAGGCGCGCCTGTTTCAGCGTAACATCGGTAGTTGCGTCACGTTTGATCAGGTTTTCATACCTGGCAAGGTCTTCCTGCGAGTGTGCGAGCTGGGCTACATCGGTCTGCAATTGCAGTGCCAGCAAGGTTGTATCCAGTTCAGCAATTACCTGTCCTTCATGTACAAAGTTTCCTTCTTCCACAAAAACGCGTACTATCTTTCCCGCGATCTCCGCAGAGACGGTAGCCTCCCTGGACGGCTTGAACACACCGACAAAATTTAGCGGGTCATCCAGTGTGACCTGCTGCGCGGTAATTACCTTTACCGGAACATTTGAAACGATCTCTGTATAAGTCGTTTGTTTGTTGATCTCGGCTTTATTATGAGCGAGTTTTACAACCGCTGATACAATCAGCCCAATGGCTACAATTGAAATAATTAATTTCTTTACCATATCGTGCTAAATTTATTGGGGGGTCAATATTGTGTTGGTAGCTCTTTTATATTCAAGCAGGGACTCGAAAGCGTTTGATACCGAGCCGAAGTATTCATTCAATGCCTGCTGTAAGGTATTTTCTGTGGTAATGACATCATTCAGGAAGACGGTGCCCTGCTGGTATTCATAAAGATTTTCGATGTAAATTTGTTCACCCAGTTTTACATTTGAGTCGCTGGCATTCATATTCCGGAGGCTGGTATTGTAACTTAATTTTGCGTTGACGATATCGATGCGGGTCTTGTCCAGCAGGTATGCTGACTTCAGTTCCAGCTCCTTTGTGGTCACTTCATTTTGCCTGGTTTGATAGAGTTTCCTGTTACCGTCGAAGATGGGGATGGCGACGTTCAGTCCGAGATATTGTTGCGGGAATCTCAGGTTCGACCCGAGGGTTTTGCTGAAATCGGTGCTTACCCAATTATAGCTGTAGTTGTAGTTGGCGCTAACAGAAGGATAATATCCTGCTGTAATGGTCTTGCGTTCCAGCTTTTCGATACTTATCTGTTCCTTCAGCAACCGGAGGTCGAAGTTGTTTTCAGCATCAGAAGTTTCCGGCAGCGGGACCAGCAATTGGTCGACTTCGGGTTCAGTTAATTTGATGCGTGTGTCTTCAGGCAGCGATAGCAACACTTTCAAAAGATTTATTTGCGTTTGAGCTACCGTGTTCAACTGATCGATACGGGATTCGATATTGATTTTATTGACTTTTACTTTGTCTACATCCGACCTTTTGATAACGCCGTTATCTGCCTGGGCCTGCAGGATGTCTACCAGACTGGCTGTGTTGGAGTCCTCTTTTAAAAGGCTCGACTGCTGTTTTCTCGCGAAGACGATACCGTAATACAACTGGCTGATAGAAAATGCCAGGTCGCTTCTGTCTTTTTCAATCTGGACATCAGTCAATCTTCCTGTTTCTTTGGCAAGCTTCAAGGCGGAGTAGATCGCCTGGTCATATAGCGTCCAGTTGGCTGATATTCCCGTAATTGCCGCATTCGGCAACAGCAACTTAAGGCCGACGTACTTGTTCGCCGGAGCTGTCGGATCAAAGGTATTGGCAGGAGCATACTGAACCGGGACATCGAAATAATGGAGGATCCCCGCATTTCCAGTTACCGTAGGATAGAACCCGGCTTTATATTCTTTGATCTTATACTCCGTCAAAGCGCTTTCAAGGGCAGATGCCTGGATATTTTTATTATTGACAAGGCCTGCCTTTATGGCTTGCTGAAGGGAAAGTTGTAGGCTATCCTGGCTTTGAACTTTTCCAAGGAAAAGCAGCATGCTGATGATTGTGATGGCTACTTTCATGTTCCTATACGGTGTTAATATGACTGGAAGATCTGCTTCACAAATTTTGATAGGTTGCATTAATTTTTTTTGCAAGCTGAGATGGCAGCGACTGTCCTGTCGCAAATCAGCGCGTAATATTTTTCTCCCGGATTCGTCGATTTGCTACTGCTTGTAGCTTTTCGCTAGTCTCTTTCCACTTTCTTGTACGGTTACCAAGACAGAATTGTAAATCTGTTTTAATAAAGTGTTTTGAACATTTGTTCAATTTAAGGGCAAAAAAATTAGACACTTTTCATTTGTCCGGTAACTATTTCGAGATATTTTAAGCTTAAAAATTTTGTGTCAAGCTCTGATATTCAACGCTTTTTAAAAATTTAAACAAAGGGAAAGTTTCCATCAATGCTTTTACTTTCTCTACATCGGCCTCCTTAAAAATCAGAATAGCACCAGTGCCATGTTGTTTCAAAAATACATGTACTATAGTCCCAGCCGCTCTCAATTTGCCCACAAGCTCTCTCTCCTGTTGTAGCAAGTCCTGGTAATTGGGGGGAAGGTTTTCCTGATCAAGTATTAAAATCACCTCTGTTCTGTTCTTACTATCAGCCTGGCTTACGGGGTTCCGGGCAATCCCTTTTGAGTGTAAGGCAACCTTGTTGCCTTCTGTATCAATGATATGAGCTATATAGCCAAACTCGCTACTGATTTGAGTTTTAGGCAGGGTAATCTTACCTCCGCCTTCTTCTACACGTTCCAAAACTGGTGCAAGGTCGTCACCTGCATTTAGCAACACCAGTGTTCCCTTGTCGCTGGGCTCAAAGCCAGGCCCTTTGTAAAGCGCGCCGCCTACTGTATCCGGGCTCCGCTCATATGGAAACATGGCGACCTTATTTCCCAATCCTTCTGTAAGCGTAAGCTCGGTCGCGAAAATAGTGTTGTAAAATTTAACTGCCCTGTCAAAATCGATTACTGGTATCTGAAACCAGGAGATTGCGTTTTTCATTTTTATTTGTTCTAATGTTTATTAATAATTTAGCAAACCCTAGATAGTATTACTACTCATCAGGAATTTGATACCAGAGCAAAAAGGTCAAACTTTTAAGAATCTGATTTCCTCGGAGCCGGTTACTTTAACCAAAGTGCAGCCCTTTGGAAAAATGGATCCTAGATCAATACGGCATCTAGTTTAGAATTAATCTCGCAATTTTCCATTCATTACCGGCCTTTTTGAGAACAAACAATTCTTTGCTGTCTTCATTAATTGTTTGTTTTGTTTCAATGGTTTCCGAGGTGCCCTTTGACAATGTCCGAACCACGGCTATATTGGTGTCTTCTATAATTTCGACAATTTCAGAACTCATGTTGAACCTCTTTTTACCCAGAGCTGTTTTATAAAATTTCTTTATTTCTTCTCTCCCCGAAACAGTGGGGAAAATTGGAGGCATCATAACTCCGTCTTCCGAATAGAGTGATGATATACTTTCTGAATCAGCATACTTCAGTTTTTCAAAGTAAGTAGTGATCACATCCTTAATATCTTCTTTCATGTTTGTGGTTTTTAACGTTTTGGAATAATAAAATGTGTTTCGGTAACGTAGTATATAGTGCAAATATATATCAAAACCGTATTATAATCCAAATTTTCGAAGGATTATTTCTACTTTTACTCCCATTACGAAGTTTATAGCCATGAACAAGACAGTTGAATTAGTAAACCTTTGGGCAATGTTCGAAGCCAAATACCCTAACGGCAGTATTGAGGATTTTTTCAGGTATCAATTGGTAAGCACGCGCGAAGACATTGATAATGGCAAGCTGGTTGGTGGGCTTGTGCCTGCTAACACGCCAGCATTATTGCTGAAAATAATTGGAAGGATATCTCGTTTGCATAGTATGTATTCAAATATGGCCCTTGAAGATACTGGGCTGAACCAGATTGAGGAATTTAGCATACTGGTCACTATAGACGCTTATAAAAGCCCCCGCAAAACAGAGGTTATTTACGACAATCTGATGGAACTGTCCAGCGGAACTGATATGGTTAACAGGCTTGTAAAACGGGGGTATGTCACCGAACATGCAGATAAAGAGGATAAACGGGCAAAACGGCTACATCTTACGCCGGCAGGTTCCAAAGTTCTATCAAAGAGTAGGGTGAGAATTCTGCAATTGGTTGAGATGATGACTTTTGACATGCATGCTGAAGACCAGAAAATATGCATACAATTACTGAAAGACACAGAAATCAAATTCTCGGGGCGCTGGCAAATGGATAAAATTTCAACTTTTGATGCGGCATATAATGAAATAGTGTCGCATAAGGAAAAAAAGCATTAAAGCGAAATCAAGGCTGGAATTCCAGCGTCTTTCGTATCATCCTTCTCTCCATAAATGAGCAACGCCGGCACGTTATAGCAGTGACTTTTGAGCGGGTTGGTTTGTAGATAAAGCGGAAAAGGTTTATCTTTGCTTTGAAGTTCTTTACATTAATTGTCAGTGAACTTATCGGTGAGTTCGATATTTTAGGACTTGCAATTAATTGAAAATAAATTATTTATAGGATAATTCGAATCCTGTCTTCCCGACCAATTTTTGAAACCCGTCACCAAGGCGGGTTTTGCCTTTCTATAAATTCTACAAGAAGAATCAAATTACTATTTATCAGTATAATAATGGTTCGAATACAGGAAGGTTCGCAGCTAAAGCTCTCCCTTTTCACGGATAACCAAGAATACCCTAAAGTCTGGGGTTATCCATCGATATCCTCTTACCCAGAACGCCGATTAATCTTCGTCTTTATGTCAACCCAAGCTTTCATTGTCCCAAATTCGATTTTTTCAAGGTAAGGGATCTTGGTCAGCTGATAATCAAAGAAATTGAATGTCTTTAGAATCAGTAGCCCAGGATTGAATCCAAAGGGTAAAGAATCTGTAATTTCATTATTATATTCCCTTAGTATTTCCTCTATATTAATATTATCGGTGTCCCTATTGTATTGAAACAGGTATTTCTCTCCATCAAAACCTGTCTGAAAGTGTATTGAATGTGCCGCTGGATGAGCGAATTGACACAATGTCGAATACAACTTGGACATTGGTCCGTTTTCTACATTTTTATCAGAAGGAGCCGGCCGAGGTACGCGATATAAAATTAAGGCTCCCTTTGAAGCATTAAGCGGCGATTCTTTACTTAATGAGGTCCTTGCCTTCTTAAGAGCGCAATATTGAATAACTTCGGCTAATTCGAATTCTCCATAAACTGGCTTCAATTCTCCATGCCGGATCAATATCAAACGGGATTCACAAAAAGAAATGGGTATAATTGATTGATCTTGCCAGCTAAATCACCGTCATGTCCAATATACTTAAGGGTACATGAAAACACCTTTTTCCCTGAAAATATATGCGCTTTTTTTCAGCTTTGTTAATAAATAGAATCTACGATATTTACTTAATTGACAGATAATTATGGCCACTAATGCAAACGATTTGAGTAAATGCGAGCCGGAGATTTTGATATGATTACCTCTGTACAGCTTCCACTACTTCTTCACCGGCAGCACCACCGTAAACATCGCACCCTTCCCTACCTTTCCCTCTCCCCTGATATGTCCACCATGATTCTCCACGATCTTCTTACACAGCGCCAGGCCGATCCCCGTCCCCTTATACTGTTCCTCGTTGTGCAAACGCTGGAACATCACAAACAACCTCTCCGCAAACCTTTCATCGAATCCCACGCCGTTATCCGTAAACACCAGTTCCACGTATTCCCTCGACCCATCCAGCGACCCATACCGGGCGCGTTCCTCCAGCGGCAGGGGTCGCGCCCGGATCCAGATCTCCGGCTTCTCCCCGCAAAATTTCAGGGAATTACCAATCAGGTTTGAAAATAGCTGCCGCAATTGAGTAGAAATTCCCGGCACGATCCTCAACCCTTCGTGCTGTATGTGGGCTCCTTTACCCGCGATCATGTCCTCGTAGTCCGCCGACACATCTGCTAACAATTCCCGAAGGTCTACATCACCGATCAATTCTCCCTGTGTCCCCAGCCGGGAATAATCCAGCACCCCCCGGATCAGATTCGCCGTCCGGGCCGAGAGCTGATTGATCTTGTCCACGTAGGTAGCCGCATCTTCCTTCAATTCACCTCTTTTCCGCAACAGGTCGGCAAACAAGCGTATGCGTCTCAAAGGCTCCTGCAAATCATGGCTGGCCACATAGGCGAATTGTTGCAAGTCGAAATTTGACCGGCGCAATTGCTCGTTCGCCTGTTGCAGGTCCATCGTCTTTTCCGCCACCTTCCGCTCCAATTCCTCCTTCGCCATCCTTTCGTCCGTCACGTCCAGAAACGTCCCGAACAGCTTCTCCGGCCTGCCTGCCGCATCAAAATAGGCCTTTCCCCTCACCCTGGTCCACTTGACCTCCTGACTTTCATAGGTAATAATCCGGTGCTCCACCGCATAGTGCCCCTGATTGGCAGGGTCGAATGCCCGGGCCCTCGCTTCCCGAACCAGGTGTACATCCTCCGGATGCACCCGGCCCTCCATCGTTTTCAAATCCAGCCGCACGCCATCCGGCAGCCCATAAAGCCTCCGAACCTCAGCCGAGACAGCGATCTCTGAAGAAGCCGGCTCGTACGACCAGGTCCCGATTTGCGCCGTCGCCAGCGCCAGCCGGTATTTTTCCTCGTTTTCCTTTGCCGCCTGTTCCGCTTTCTTTCGCTCCGTCACATCCCGGACCACCTTCAACACCCCCACCAGGTTTCCGTCACCATCCCGGATCGCCGAAGCCGTCAGCGACAAGTTCAGCACCCGCCCCTCCTTCGTGATCCGTCGCGCATCATAGTGCGCCACCCGTTCCCCGTTCCGGAGCCGGTCCATCACCTTTTCCTCCGCCGCAGATTGATCGGGGAGGATCATTTCCGACATGACGTGCCCGATCGCTTCCTGGGCCGTATAACCGAAAAGCGCCTCCGCAGCCGGGTTCCAGCTGGTGATCACACTATCCAATGACTTGGAAATAATCGCATCCTCAGAAGACTGCACTATCGCCGTCATCAAATCAGGCACACCGGGGGCCGGTTTTTCCGATTCTACCATACGTTAGGGATTAGAGATAAACATTCATGGTATCCATAAGCTCCGAAAACTCGAAGGGCTTCCCCACAAAACTATCCGCCCCATAGTCGCGGTACGTCTTCAGGGCGTCGTCGTAGGCCGAGATCAGGATCACCGGAATGTGCTTATACTCCGCCTGCGCCTTTATCTGGCGGCACATGACCCGTCCGTCCTCGCTGCCCACGTTAACATCCAATAAAATCAAATCGGGATTGAAAGTACGAAGGATCTCCAATCCTTCGCTACAGGAAGTTGTTACTCTTACCTCAAAGCCTTTTCGGCGCAGGAAAATCTTCATCGCCTCCAAAAGGTCCACCTCATCGTCGACGTACATAATCCGTTTCATAGCCAGGTAGATTGACAGGGTTAAGCAATTCTCGAATCGTTTTGGATAATTCCACGCCTACGTCGCAGCGTCATATACTATATTAAGAAACCCAATTGACGTGCCAATTCTATTCCCCTTGTCGTTTCGGTTTCGCGGCTCACAGCCTCTTTCCGTTCGACAAATGAGGATTTTATTCCCCATCCTTATATCCCGATACATGAAGCAATCTTAATCACACCTTCATTCCCTCCTCATACCCACGTTCTAGCTTCGTGGTGAAAATGATGGGCCGGCGCCCATCGCCAATCATTCATCTACAAAAAGAAACAGTATGAAATGCTTTATTAAAACCGCCCTCGTTATCCTTTCCGTGACACTGCCCACTATTTATGCCTATTCGCAACCCCCGGCACCGCCTCCCCAGCTTGCCGGTCCCCTCAGAACCTCACCGCCTCCCGGAGTACCCGATGGCCCTGATCGTCCCGGAGACCGCCCTGTCCAACAGCTTATCACCGTTCCGGGTACCCTGAACGCTTACACTGCCAGCGACAGCAATCAATACGACGGTCTCACCGTACAAAACGGCGGCCAATCTTTCAACATCCGATTTGCTCCCCACCTGGCGGCGCAAATGATGGGCGCAGCCAAAGCCGGGACCGCCATCAGCGTACAGGGGTTTTATGAAACCACCCCCGAAGGCATGAACGTCATCCATCTTGTCAATGCCACTTCGGGCAACCAAACCATTTACGACGGCCCACCCCCGGCGCCTGCCAATCCGCCAGCCGAAACCATACAGTCCTTTAACGGCGCCATTACGGACCTGCGCCGGGACAGGCAAGGTATACCCAACGGCCTTGTATTATCTGGCAGCCGCGTCGTCGAACTTCCGCCAGGTGTCTACGATCAACTCCAGGCGTATCTGAAACCAGGCACACAAGTCTCCGGCTCCGGATCACGTCTAACACCACCTCCCGGCGTCGTTCTCGCACAGAACGCTCAAATCATCCATCCCCAAACCCTTACTCTCAACGGACAGACCTATATAATCCGATAATATCAAAATCATCATACAATGAAAAAAGCAAAACAACACACCCGGGAAGTCAGGGGAGCCATCGCGCGCTACACCAGCAATAAGCACAATGACATCGATGGCCTGGTCATCGACGAGCAGGGGGACCTGATGGACATAAAATTTCCACCTCATACCGCCCGGTTCGTCCGCGAGGTAGCCGCTGAAGGCGATACCGTCCAGCTTGTCCTGCTTGACAAGCCCCACCCGCCGCATCACGGACACGACCATACAAAACCCAGGCTTCACCTTGCCTCCATCGAGAACACCAGCACCCGGCAGCAGTTCAGCGTCGAATCCGTTGAGCCGCCACATCCCCCCGAGACCGGTCGCCTGGTCCCCTTTACTATTTCCAAACCCAAGTTCACCCGAGGCGGGAAACACGACGAGATCACCGGCGTCATCTTTGAAGACAAGTATATCCACCTCCATCCCGAGGAATACGAAGAAGGAGAAAAGGCGCTGGTGTCCGCCGCCGTCCTCCAGGTCAAGGCCAAAAAACGGATCGCCGATGCCGGCTTTGTCAATGCCGAAGGCTATTCCGTCTACCATGCCCATTCCCTTCACATCGGGAAAAATTAAGTTCACACACCTCCGCGTTGTGCTACCCGCCGACGCGGAGGTAATACATCGGCCCTGTCCGTTATGGCATTCCTTTGGCTATACCCATCCTGTTCCGGCAGCCCATTTTCCCTCTATATGATCTAAAAAAATGGTAAAAAACATCCTACTCATCGTCTTCATACTGCTACTTGCCGGCGTAGGTTTTCTCCTGCTCCGCCGTCCCATGCCTGCACCCCCGCCTCCTGACACTGATATGCATCCACCATCCGGTCCGCCCGAAAATCTCGGAGCTCCCGAAAACATGAAGACCCGTCAGGGCCTGGTCCTCGGTTACAAGTATAACGCCCACCTCGATGTCAACGCCATCGAGCTAAAAACCGTAAAGGAAGGCATCATAACCGCAGACTTCCGGCCGCACACCGCCCGCACCGTCATGGATCATGCTCCCATCGGTGATTCCGTCGAGATCGTCACCGGCTCCCATCCCAATGACGAGTATATCGTCTATCAATTACACCGCATCAAAAATCTTCGAACACACGACGATGCCGACCTCGACGCCCTGCCCCCGCCGCCCGATGTTCCCCTAAATTACACCACGGAGAACTTTACCGTAGCCAATCCCCAATTGCTCACCGATCCTTACGGCGGCATCGACGGCATCCGCAATGGCAACCAGCTCTTCCATTTCAAACCCGGCCTGGTAGACGACATTGCCGGCCTGATCAAATCCGCCAAAACCATTACCCTCAGCGCCGTCCGCCGCAGCGAAGATTTCGGTTTCGTCAACATCAACCACGACAAAGTCTATATCGTCCTCAGCCTCACCATCGACCACAAAACCTTTTTAGTCAGATGAAAATATTGCTCATAGAGGACGAAATAAAACTGGCCGGCTTTGTTGCCTCCGCCCTCCGGCAGGCAGGCCATCTTTGTGAACACTTTAGCGATGGATCACAAGGGCTTGAAGCGGCCATGATCGGCGAATATGACCTCGTCATCCTCGACCTCATGCTGCCCACCCTCGACGGCTTTGAAGTGCTGCGCAACATGCGAAATTTCAAAAACAAAACACCCGTCATCATCCTCAGCGCCCTTAGCGACACCGACCAGATCATCAAAGGCCTCGACCTCGGCGCCATCGACTACATCAAAAAGCCCTTCGACCTCAATGAACTACTGGCGCGTGTCCGCGCCGTCCAGCGTCGCCAGACCGATCAATTCTCCCCGCTGCTCAGGATCGACGACCTTGAGATCAACGTCCTGACCCGCGAAGCCACGCGGGACAGCCAGCCCATCATCCTCAGTAATCGGGAATTCGGTATCCTGGAGCTGCTGATGAGCCGTGCGGGCCAGGTCATCACCAAAACGCAAATCCTCGATAAGGTCTGGAACGTTGACTTCGACCCCGGCAGCAATGTGGTGGAGGTGCATATGTACCAGCTTAGAAAAAAGATTGATAAAGGATTTGAGACCCCGCTGATCCAGACCGTCGTAGGCCGGGGGTACACCATCAAAGGCACCCTCACAAAAGGATAAACCATGCAACCAGCGCGCATCGGCATAAAGATCAAAATGACCTTGTCCTTCAGCGCCGTCTTTACTGCACTGGCGCTGATCTTCAATGCCGACAACTACCAGCATATCCGCGCCCTTTTAATAGAGGACAACGACCGCTACCTGCTTGCCCGCGCCGCCTCTCTGCTGGAAAAAACAGAAGTCAATCCCGCCATCATCCCGCTGCCCGATAAAGGCAACTATATACGCGTGTTCTATCATCTCAACGCCCAGTACCGGCTTGTCTTCGAGTCACCCGGTCTGCCCGATGGTATCCAGGTCCCGGTGCAACCCGGCGTCTCCGACACGCTGGGCATGCGCATCGCCTATGTCCGAAACACCGGCACCAATGCAGAGGACAACCCCGCAGAGCTGCTGCTGGTCACCAGCGCCGCACCCCTCACCGAACGCATCCATTCGCTGATTTACCGCCTTTTTATCAGCAGTCTCTTCAGCGTACTGATCGCAGGTTGCGTCTCCTATCTGCTGGCAGGGGTCCTGCTACGCCCCCTGCAACGCATCATCGAAACGGCCAGGTCCATCACCTCCAACCGTCTCCGCAATCTCATTCCCGTCCGCGACACCCGTGATGAACTGCAAGAACTCACCGAAACGCTCAATGCCATGCTAACCCGCATTGCCGATGCGCTCCGTCAACAACAAAACTTTTTTGCTTCCGCTTCCCATGAACTAAAGACTCCGCTGGCCGTGCTGCGTGCAGAACTGGAACTCAACCTCAACCAACCCGGGATCCGCGAAGACATCCGTCAGCTCCTGCACAGCCAGCTCGCCGAAATAAAACGCCTCCAGGAGCGGGTCGATGAATTCCTGGTCATCAGCCAGCTCAAAGAGGGGACACTAACGCTCCGAACCACCCACTTCGACCTATCCACTTGCATCATTCGCATTTTCAATCAGCTTATGATCTTCCTCACCGCCAAACACCTCACCCCCTCTATCCAATTCGATCCCGAAGCCGACGGTTACTTCCTCGACGCCGACGAAGATAAGATCTGCATCGTCCTACTCAACCTGCTGGAAAATGCCGTCAAATATTCAGTTCCCGGCACGACCATCACCTGCCGCATTCGAAAGCCGGCTGAAAGGCAAACTATGTTCATAGAAATGGAAAACAGCATACCCGAAGAACAAGTAGATACAGCCCAGTTACAAGAAGCGTTTTACCGTGGCGACACGCTCCAGCGGGGCGCCGGCCTGGGCCTATGGCTTTGCAGCGAGATCGTCCGGCTGCACAAGGGAACTCTTACCCTGCACAGCGTCCATCATCTTTTTACGGTGCAGGTAGAAATACCACTGAATCGTACATGAAGGAAACTTAATTTCACTTTCATCCCAGCTTTATCTCTCTGTCTTTCCTTTGCGTATATATCAACGTCAAATGAACATTGCTCTCACCAACCGGTCCACCATTCGATCCCTCGAAGCCCTGAACTTCTTCATGGCCGACCTGCAAGCGGGTATTGGCCCCTTCCTGGGCATCTTCCTGCTGGCCCATGGCTGGGAAAGCGGACCCATCGGCACCGTGATGACTATTGGCGGCGTGGCGGGCATGCTCATGACGGCCCCGGCCGGCGCACTGATCGACGGCACTTGCCGCAAACGCATGTATGTAGTGATCTCCGCCATTTTCACGGCCATCGCTTCAGCGATCATTCTTTTCTCACAAAATTTCTGGCTGGTCAGCATTTCGCAGGTGGCGACCGCTATTGCGGGCTCTGTGATCGGCCCGGCAGTGATCGGGATTACGCTGGGCATCGTCCGGCAAAAAGGCTTCAACCGGCAGAACGGGCATAACCAGGCGTATAATCATGCGGGTAATGTGGCAGGCGCTGCTTTATCGGGCTGGCTGGGATACCGCTTCGGGATGCCGGCCATTTTCATTTTGGCGGCATTTTTCGGGGTCTTGTCCATAGCGTCTGTGCTGCTGATTCCTGCCAGGGCCATCGACGACCGGGCGGCACGCGGATTGGAAAAAGACGACGGGAGCGGCAAGGCCAGCGGTCTGAAGGTCCTTGTCGAATGTAAGCCGCTGCTGATCCTGGCTGCGGCCCTGGCTTTCTTTCACCTGGGCAACGGGGCCATGTTGCCATTATACGGGCTGGCCGCCGCCGGCAATCACCAGGGAAACCCCTCTGTATTTGTCGCCATGACGATTGTGATTGCGCAGCTCGTGATGGTGGTGGCATCACTTGTGGCTATGCGGATGGCGGATAAACGCGGTTATTGGCTGGTGATGCTCATTTCTTTTTTGGCGCTCCCGATCCGTGGCCTGATCGCAGCCCATTGGATCAATCATACCGGCCTCTACCCGGTGCAGATCCTCGATGGGATCGGCGCGGGACTGCAAAGCGTCGCCGTGCCGGGGCTGGTGGCCCGGATCTTAAATGGAACGGGAAGGATCAACATAGGACAGGGAGCGGTCATGACCGTACAGGGCTTGGGTGCCTCTTTGAGTCCCGCCATCGGCGGCTGGATCGCCCAGGGGATCGGTTACCCGTCCACCTTCCTTTTGCTGGGATCGCTTGCCCTCATATCCATCTTCCTTTGGTGCCTATACTCACCCATGCTCAAAAAAAGTTGTGATCATTTTTAAACCCTACATAGTATGAACAAGAAGCCATTGGTATTCGCACATATCGGAGACCTGCAGCAAGAGAAAACAGCGTTAAATACAATGATCAGGGACCACGATGTACTACTAGTTGACCCCTTCCCCTTTGTACTGATCCCCAACAGGAAGAGCAAACCATGACGCAAATAACCATCTGGATCATTTCGATCGTATCCATCGGCGCGGTCATCATCCGGCCTTTCCGGGTACCCGAAGCTGTTTGGGCCGTGGCCGGCGCGCTATTGCTGCTGGTCTTAAGGCTGCTTTCCCCTTCAGAGGAACTGAAAGGCATAGCCAAAGGAACGGACGTATATCTTTTCCTGACCGGCATGATGCTGCTCGCCGAGACGGCCAGAGAGGAAAAACTATTCGACTGGCTGGCGGCCCATGCCACCAGGCGGGCAAAGGGTTCCCCCGGAAGACTATTCCTGCTGATCTACGGAGTAGGCACTATCGTTACCATATTCCTCTCCAACGATGCGACGGCGGTGGTACTAACGCCTGCCGTAGCAGCCGCGATGCGCGTGGCAAAGGTCGAGCGGCCCCTGCCTTACCTCCTGATTTGCGCCTTTATTGCCAATGCGGCATCTTTCGTACTGCCGATTTCCAACCCCGCCAACTTGGTCATCTACGGCACCCATATGCCGCCGTTGCTTCGCTGGCTGATGCAATACACGGCACCATCAATTTTATCCATCGTCATCACTTTTTTGATGCTGCGGTGGACCCAACGCAGACAGCTACGCCAGGAGATTGCCACCGATATTCCCCAACCCGTGCTATCACCCGGCGGAAAACTCGCGCTATGGGGTATCGGCGGAACGGGCGCTGCCCTGCTCGTCGCTTCAGGTTTGGACCTAAAACTCGGCCTGCCCACAGCCATCACCGGTATATTGACGTCCGGCATCGTCCTGGTCCGAACAAGAAAGACGCCCTGGACCGTCATCAAGGGCATTTCCTGGTCCGTGATCCCGCTCGTGGCAGGTCTGTTCGTAATCGTGGAAGCCCTGGGCAACACCGGCCTGATTGATACGTTGTCGGGATGGCTGCACCGGGGCGTCAGCCAATCGACCGCCGCGTCGGCCTGGGCAAGCGGCGCAAGCATAGCCGTAGCCTCCAATCTGATGAACAACCTGCCGGTTGGCCTGATCTCCGGCCAGGTCCTGCAAACCAGCCATGTACCAGGGATGGTCCAACGTGCCGTGCTGATCGGCGTGGACCTCGGCCCGAACCTATCGATCACCGGGTCGCTGGCCACCATCCTGTGGCTGGTCGCGTTACGCCGGGAAGGTCAAACCGTCAGCACCTGGAGCTTTTTAAAGACCGGTGCACTCGTCATGACCGTGGCGCTGGTTGCAGCATTGGGAGCTGTCTGGCTCACATGAGCCAACATACTGCCTATCTGAAACACAGTCGCCGAAGTTAGCGTCTACTCCTGGGAGCGCCAGATCGCATTATAAATGTCGCTTTAGGATCAGCTTTACAATTCCTTTACCATCCAGATAGTACAGGCGAAATGCCCCGAATTACCCAAAGCGCCGGTCAAAGGTTTAAAACCAGCTTTTTTATAAATGCTTACTGCTTTTGCTAATTGCGGGAACGACTCGAGGTACAAATGTGTATAGCCCATGGCTTTAGCTGCTTCGTAACATTTGTCCATCATCATTTTGCCTATGCCCCGGCCGCGCGTAGCGTTTGTGAGGTATAGCTTTACCAGTTCGGCATAGCCGGTGGGTAACCCTGGTGTTGGGTATACGCCGCAGCCGCCAATTAAGGCGCCGTCTTCTTCCGCTACTAAATAGCAACTGGCGGGCGCCTCTTCAAACAATTGGAACAAGCGATCGGTATCCGGATCAGAATATACAGTGCCGATTTTAGGTACATCAAACTCAACCAACGATGCGCGGATGATGCGCGCTAACTCGTCGTTATCTTCTTTCTTTATATTTCTTAATGTAACAGCCATTTTCACTTTTTATTGACGACCAGGGCGAGAAAATATTCGTCCAGGTTGCCGAATATACGCGCAGCCAATCGGCTTCGCAAATGTTTTTTAAGGGATGCCGCCTGATTTTCGCGGTGTTGCGGCCGGCACGATAGCTGCTATATTGAAATTAATTGATAGCGAAAACCCTCCGTTGCGTTTACTGCTCGGAAAATACGCTCCTTTGTTGGTTAAGAAAGAATATGACAGCCGGCATGCCGACTGGAATAGCTGGCAGGAAATGACAGTAGCAGCACAAGGCAAATAAAAACAAAAAATCATGCAGCACTTTAGTAGTTTGGCCGAGATGCATCGCTTTAATGGCCTCCCGATGCCGGAAAATCCACTCTTTAGCGTTTATAGGTGCCCTAAAAACACCTCGTTGGGTGAAAAAGTGTTTACCTCTGATTTCTATATAATCAGTCTTAAAAAGCTTATATCTGGCATCATTATGTACGGGCGTACTAAATATGACCATGACAACGGCTGCATGATATTTTTCAAACCCCGGCAAATTATTCAGTTTAAAGGCCTGGAATATCACGAAGACTCATTCGTCATATTCATTCATGAAGATTTTTTGAACGGCCACGTTCTGCACAATGAGATCAGCAAATATGCTTTTTTTGATTATGAGGCAAACGAAGCATTACATCTTTCTCCACGTGAAGAACAGATCATGTGGGATCTTTTTTACAAGATAGATACCGAATATCTGGCTAATAATGATGAATATAGTCGCGACATAATGCTGGCGCATATTGGTTCAATGCTGAAATATTCGCAGCGTTTCTATAAACGCCAGTTTATAAACCGTACCGAACTTTCCGGTAAAACCGTATCAAAGTTTAATGATGTTCTGGCTACTCATTTTGAGACCGGGTTACTGCTTGATCAGGGGTTGCCCAACGTAAGCACTTTGGCCTCGCAACTTAACTTGTCACCCCGCTACCTTAGCGATATGCTGAAACAGGAAACGGGTAAAACCGCTATGGAATTGATCCATATTTACCTTATAAACGAAGCCAAGAACCGCCTCAGGGGCAATGATCAGCGGGTTTCTGAAATTGCCTATGAACTTGGGTTTGGAGATTTATCCTATTTTTCGAGACTTTTTAAGAAGGAGACAGATATGACTCCTAATCAGTTTAAAAAATATATACCTAACTAATAACAAATAGAATCATGGATATTCAACAAATTGCCGGAGAGATAGTGACTGGGCCGCCCAGGTTTCAGCGGTGCATTCTGCTGTGATGGACGAAATCGCTGTTTATGAAGTTAACGACGGGAAAATCGTTTTCGAACAATATTTCTTCAAGTCCTGATAAATCGGATCCTCGAACAAATAAAAAAGGTTGAAAACATTCGTTTTCAACCTACTGATCGGCCCCAACCCTAAATATCGACTAAAACTTATACCGTATAGAAATTTTGAAACTTCTTCCCAATATCGGACGGGCTAAGAAATAAAATTGGTTGGCCTCCTGACTTTGGATTTCACCTTGGCGTGGATTACCTTCCGTAAGTCCTAAGGAATTAGTAAGATTATCAATAACGCCAAAAACTGAAATTTCATTGGTCACTTTTACCGAAGCATCGATATCGACTTTCGTATAGGCGGGAAGAACCTGAGTGTTAGCGACGTCAGTGTAGCGTTTTCCTTCGTATTCTATGGCCGATTGCAGACGAAGGCGGTTACGAAAGAGATTGAATCCCGGAACGGCTCTGACAGAGGCTTGCGGTACTCTGATCAGCCGATTGCCATTGTAATTGTATGATTGTGTCAGCGTGCCTCCGGAAACGGCCTCGGCCTTAAGCCCCTCATATACCCCATGCTGCAACGTCGCTGTCGCCGTAACATCGAACCATTGTACCGGAAATATACTGCCCTCGAGTTCAAGGCCATATGCATTTGTATTCGCAAAGGCATTTACCTGGGTGAAGCCGTTCAAGGTGCTCACTTCATTGGTAAAGCCGACGTTATTATACCTTGTATAGAATCCGGTACCATAAAAAGACAATAGACTGCTGGCATATTTGTATCCCAGCTCACCTAGTTGCATGGTCTGAGTAACGGCTGCCGAGCTGACATTGGTATAGTAAGTGCCAAATCCGGGAAGGCGTGCTGCAGATGTATACCTGCCGAAAAGACCCATATTGGGGGAAAGCTGATAATCCGCTCCCACTGTCCAGGTAGTGTAGTCAAAATGATGGTTATAGCCCAGCCATTCCCCGTTTCCTGTCGTTATCTGGGATGTGGCGTATGTACCCAGGTTTACAGTCTGCGATTGTTCTACAACGCCATCCGTTTGCGCATACTCCCAACGCACGCCGCCATCGATACGAAAGGCATGTGTTATCTGCCATTCATCACTAACATAAAGTGCCTGCGTTGTCTGTTCACCATTGGCGTCCGCCCACTCATATCCATATCGGGATACTCCATTGCTGGAAAAAGTTTTTACTACATTTCCATTGCCATCTATGCCTACGATATTCAACAATCTTGACTGATTTTGAACGTCCAGGTATACATCTGAAGAATATCTGCTGAAGTTTTGATTGAAATGAGCATAATAATATCCTAAATTAAAATCATGCTTGGATGAACCCATATAAAAAACATGCGAAAGGTGAAGATCGTTGTCAGCTTCTGTCTGAGGCATGGTAATGCCTCTTAATCCGCCTTGAATGACAAGGCCATTGCCATTTTGATTGGCATTATTGAATGCTGTGCCTGTAGTCGCATATTGGAACCCTAATTTCGTGGCACCAGGGGCTTGTGACAATAGGCTCGATTGAGCCTTATAAAAGGAATCGGCAGTTAATAAATTTAGCGCATATACTCCATTGCGTTGGGTTTGGGTGTTGGAGTACCGAAGCGAATTCTTCAGGATCCAATTATCACCAAGATCGGTCTGAAATTTAATCGTAACCTGGCTTCTGTTGACTGACGTTCCAACCGTATTATCATAATGGTAAAGACTGCTGTCCCCTTGAACCATGTTCATTCTTTCGGTTTCAGGGCCTGCAATAGCGCCGTAGTTACCATTAAAACCCTGTACAGCTACTATTTTCCCTTTGCTATTATAGGTCATGGGCATATCTGTATAAAATATCACATCATCATTCAATTGCTTATAGTCAATACTAACGCTTGTTTTTTCCCAGCTCTTGCCGATAGTAGCTCTGATCTGCCCACCACGATTGCCGGTGTAACCAGGATTACGCGCCCCTGTCCCTGTGCGGTAAAACCCGCCGGTAGCCAATTTCCACCCATCACCGAGAGGAGCTCCTATCCAGAAATCTTCTCTGTTAAGATTGTCATCTCCTACGCTCAGCTTAAAAATCCCCTCTGTCTTATCACCAACGGCACGGGGAATATAGTTGACTGCTCCTGCCGGCGCATTGGAATAAAATACGGAAGAGGGACCGCCACGGACAACTTCAATAGATTGAATGGTCTCATCGAAACGAAAGGCTTGGTCTGCGTTAAGATAGCCTAAGGCCGGGTCGTGCTGTACAGGAATTCCGTCTTCCAACAACTGGATTGATCCGAAACCATCCACAGGAACCCCTCTTGCTCTTACATTACCACTCGCCTCACCTCCGGAAGCCTCAACCCAGAACCCTGGTACTGATTTCAGACTCTCGGTAACACTTGTAGGCTCCTGTAAGCTCAGCGCATTATAACCAATGCTGGTGACTGAATAGCTTGTTTGAAGCTTTGTGCGATTCAGCGCACCTGCACGGCCGGTAACAATAATTTCATTTAAACCATTCTCTATCGCTTTTAACTTGATCAATAAGGTTATATCGGCATCGGTTTTTATGTTATAGCCGGCTAATGTTTGAGTTTGAAAACCTACGTGTGAGACAATAAAGGAATAAGGACCGCCGGCGGCCAAATTGCGATAAATGAAAACACCTAATGAATCTGTTTGTGTGCTTGCACTTTGGCCGGTACTTTGGTTTTTGGCAACGACAGACGCGTAAGCAACAGGCTGTCCGCTCTCGTCAAACACCTGCCCCTTTATTTCATTGATTTTTTGCGCATTGGCAATCAACTGAATATGACAGCAGAGGCCCAAAAATAGAATGGAAAGGAGCAGTCGGATTTTGGTTATTGATCTGATCATAATAGACTTATTCTACGTTATAAAGATTTTATTTCTTTATTATACGCAGTAGTTGGAGCTTACCCTGACTGTTAATATTAACTTAATAAGGAGAGTGCCAATAACTATTAAAATGATCTGGACTTGATTAATTGCCTATGACGAAGCTGTCGCCTTGTTGACGTAAAGTAAAGTTATCGAGCAGGGAAATGCTTTTCAATATATGATAGAGCGAATCTTTTCTATCTATTTTCCCGATAAACGTCCGATTGCCTAGTTCTGCTTTATTATAGATGATCTTTGTATTATAGATAATCTGTAATTGGTCAAATACTACATCGAGAGGGGGGTTGTTGAATACGTAGCAATCATCTTTATCTTTTTCAAGGTGTAAGATTCGAACCGACAGGGAATCGGCCGAAATAGTCGACGGAGTTGCAATACGCTCTGCATTGTTGATACGAGAAGGCAGATTTACCTTTTTTAATATAAAAATATCGCCGGCAGTGAGGTAATAGCCGTTTTTATTGTGCAGGGAAGAGGAATCGAAGATCTTTACCATTATCCTTCCTTCATGCAAAATTACTTTTGCGGCACTATTCGCCTCATAAGTTCTTACCGTAAAACGCGTGCCTAAAACAGTGATTAAAAGAGAATGGCCTTGCACGGAAAAGATTTTAGCTGCATCTTTAGCTACATCGAAAGTTGCTTCGCCATCCAATGTTACATCCCTCTTTGAAACGTTGAAGTTTTCGGGATAAGACAGCGTACTGTTAGGTGAAAGTTCTACTGTAGAACCGTCGCCTAGCGTCAGCATCATTTTTTGAGTCCTATTATTGAAGATTTTCTTTGTTGTCCCAACAGTCGCAACAGTTTCAACACTGGGTACGCTTGTCTTTTGTTTTTTCAAAGTAGCACGCCAGGAAAGGCCTATAACCAATAAAACCGATGCCGCCACTGCGATCCATCTCAAATAAGCATAATGTATTGCGGGAAAAGCAATATTTTTATTTACGTTATTCCACAGCTTGCTGGATATATCGGCGGATAGATCATGTGGAGGTTGGAAATTCTCCCATTCTTCTACGTCTATGTTTTTTATGGTTTCCTCTGTTATCAAATTATATGTTTTTTTATCTGCTTCAGCGCCTTGTAAATATGCGTTTCCACCGTCCTGGAAGAAACAGATAAGGTTTCAGCGATTTCTCTATATGACATACCTTGCTCGCGGCTCATCTCAAATACCTGCTTTCTTACCGGGGGCAGATCATTAACGGCTTCCGATATTCTCTTTTGTAATTCGGCTCCGCTCATTTTTTCATTTGTACTGTCAACCCCTTTTTCAATATTTACCCCATCGAGACGACCAGTTATCGCCTCCTTATTATTATACTTTCGCAAATAATCAATAAGTGTGGTAGTGGCGATCCTGAACAACTGTGTGGAAATAGTGTATTCCTCCTGCAAGGTTTGTCGGCATTGCCAAAGTTTCGTAAATGCCATCTGCACAACCTCCTCTGTTATATATTCCGACTTAGTTTTGTTTAGGATGAAGAAATAAAGCTTTTGATGGTATTGTTCAAATACTTGTTTGAAGTAAAATTCATTACCATCCTTTAATTCCTTTACACTAAGCAACTGTAGTAAATTTATTCAAGTTGATATATAAATTATTCTATTCTGCCGCGAATGTATATAAATAAGGACTGATCGATCACTGCGTAAATAAAAAATAAATATTTGATAATATTACTCCCATTACCTGGAAGAAATAGATGAAAGCCGACCGCATTAGCAGCTGGCTTCCATTCCCTTATCATTTTGACGGGCTCAAGCGTCTATAGGCTCCCACAATTGAACTTTGTTCCCTTCTGCGTCAAGGATATGTACAAACTTACCGAAATCGACGGTTTCGATAGCATCCACAATAGTCACCCCATTCTCTTTTAGTTCCTCGACAAGAGCTTCCAGGTTGTCAACCCTGTAATTGATCATAAAGTCTGTTTCAAAGTATTTCGACGTTTCGGAAAACGGTGTCCATTGTGTTTGTCCTTTCTTTGTGTTGTCAGCAGCTTCATACCACTCAAAAGTCGCCCCATAAGGATTGGTGGTTAAACCAAGATTTTTTTCATACCATGCTGTCATTTTTTTTGGGTCTTTGCACTTGAAAAGAATGCCACCAATGCCAGTTACTTTTTTCATTTTTTATTGTTTTTTATTATATATCTGGATACTCCAATATCTTGATCTCCCCACTAGCCCGCAACGGCCGCCCCACTAACCCGCGGCAGGCACAGCAACAGGCACCCCCTTCCGCTTAACCAGCAACGCCGTCAGCAGAGAAATAACGATCCCGACAGGTAGGATCTCCAGGTACGAGTAAAGGATCACCCTGATAGGGTTGCGATAGCCGGTCCGCATGCTCTCGATCTCCGCAAGTCGTTTTTGCAACGCATCACCAATCAGGCCGCTGCTCTTTGCATGCCGTACCATGGCCGCGGCATATTTTTCCATGAAATCCGGCAGAAAGCAATAAAACTCAACCAACCAGACCCCCACATAGAACGTGGAGGCTATCAGCATGATACCCAGCCCGATCCGCAAGGCATTACCAAAGCTGATGAGCCCGCCGTTATACTTATCCCGGAAATTTCGCACCCCGACATAGACTAATGAAAGGGCGAGGATCATGGAGGCATAGCCGAGCCACTCGCTGGAGGTACTGGTGCTTCCCCACGTGGTAAGGGCGACCAGGAAAATACCGACGAGCACGCCGGAAATCGAACCGAAGACAAAAATTGTCCTTTTCATAACCAAAGAATTTATACCCTAAAAATCCGGGATTGCTTGATCATTTGAGTCATACTTTCGGGTGATTTTGGCTTGGAACAGCAAAAATCCTGCTTTCGGGGGATCCTTTTTGGTGGATGAGGTTCAGTTTCCTGGCTTGTTCGACCGCCTGGGTCCGGCGGCGGACATCGAGCTTGGCAAAAATATTGCCGGTATGCGTCTTGATCGTATTGAGGGAAACAAAGAGCCGGGTCGCAATTTCCTGGTTACTCAGCCCTTCGGCCATCAGTTGCAGCACTTCCAATTCCCGGGGACTGATACCAAGCCGGGCCAGTTCCCTCTCATCGACGGCGATGGAAGAGGCAATGCTGGTTTCCCGGGTGACGTATACTTCCTTTTCGACGATCACCGTCTTCCATTTCGGGCGGCCTAGCTTCAACGCCAGCCAGATACCCAGGCCGGTAAACACGACTGCAATCGCACCGCTATAAATCTCGATGGCGCGGTCTATTACGATGAATCGCCATTCGAGCCATTTGAGCAGGACTAAAAGCAGCGCAAGGCTGAGGCCGTACAGGATGATATGTCTGTGCCGGGCTAGAAAACGCTGGATCATAGCCCCAATTTACCAAATTTCAGGAAATCTATTCATTTATCTATCGGCAGATGGGTGTGAAACCGCCATATAGATTGGCTCGATTAGTCGGCTTACCTTCGGGCGACCCGATCCACAAATAAACATCATAAAACATACACGATGGCAGAAAATAACGAAGCTCAAATCCGCGAAGCCCTGAATGCACACTGGCACGCATCGGCAATCGGCGACGCCAACGCAGAACATGATATTTACGATGACAATGCCATCTGTGATTACCCGCAATCGGGCGAACGTATTCTTGGGCGAAATAATTTACAGGCACTGCGCAGTCATCATCCCGGTAAGCCGTCTGGCTTCAATGTCAGGCGAATGCTTGGGAAAGACGACCTCTGGATCACCGAATACACCATCACCTACCAGGGACGACCAGCCTATACAGTCAGCATTATGGAATTTCACAACGGTAAGGTCGTGCACGAAACACAGTATTTCGCAGATCCATTCGAGGCGCCGGCCTGGCGAAGCCAATGGGT
>JAMFSL010000212.1 GCA_026225275.1 Puia dinghuensis | reverse complement strand
CTGACCACTCTCACATTGACGGCGCTCAACCCTTTGGGGCCTTTTTCGATCTCAAAACTTACTTTATTATTTTCTTTGACCGGATCTATCAAAGAATTGACGTGGAAGAAGTAACTATCCTGTGTGTCGAGGTTTTTGATAAAACCATACCCTTTATCCGTCTTAAAAAGCGTAACAATGCCAACCTGGCTTTGTCCCTCCATATCTTCCTCTCTTGGCCGGTTGGAGGTGATATCGATATCCTCCGCATTGATAGTGATCTTCTTTCTGGGATCCGCCGGCTTGGAAGAAAGATCTCCATTTTCGTCAACATAAGCCAGCATGCTGTCCAGATCATTATTACCCTTGGGAGCCAGTTTTTTCTCCTGTCTCCTTTCAAGCTTTTCTTTCTTTTTTGCCTGCTTGTTTCTTTCGCGTTCTTTTTTGTTCCATGTTTCTGACATATTTAATTTCCTCTTTTTTTGTTTAAGAATAACTAAAACCTCTACAGTAGAAGCAAAAAGCCGTCCTTATAATTCGGCGCTGACAAATCAGGTAAGACTGGCAATATTATGAGACAAGAAGGCAGTTGCGTCCTCGTGTTACTGGCTAAATGACGGGAGGGCCGAAATGGAATCTGGGATCAAAATTACGAAAATAAAATGAATTGGTCTAAACTATAAGGCGCTATGACGAACGTATATTTGGAAATAAACCACAGTTAAACTTATGCATGGCAACGGTATATTGAAGATTTTATTGATCATGCTGGCTGTCAGCCTGCTTTTGGATGGGTATGTATTCAGCGGGCTAAAAACGCTGACTTCCGGCTGGAAGTCTGAGCGCTGGCGGCAGGTGGTCAAATGGGGCTGCCTGGTGGTGTCCCTGGGTGTGACGGTATTGTTCTTCAGCGGGCTATCGAGTTTTAGGAGGGCAGTAGGGATGCGGCCCTATCATGAGTGGATGCTGAGTCTTTTTCTTGTTTTTTTGATCACTAAGCTGTTTTTCGGGCTGGTTTTGCTGATCGGGGATATAGTAAGACTCTTCTATGGAATTATCGATCATTTTACCCGGCCGGCGGCTAGGGCGGGGGAACCTTTCTTCCCCGGTCGCCGGAAATTTGTCAGCGAGATTGCGGTGCTGGTGGCGGCGCTCCCTTTCACGGCATTTATGTATGCGATGCTGAAGGGCAAATACGATTACAGGGTGCATAAGCAGACGCTTGAGTTCGATGATCTTCCCGATGCATTTGACGGATTTACCATTACGCAGATTTCCGATATTCATTCCGGCAGTTTCGATCACCGGCAGGCGGTGCAGCGGGGTATCGATCTGGCCAGGGCGCAGCAAAGTGACCTCTTCGTTTTTACCGGCGACCTGGTGAATAATGCGGCCTGGGAGATAGAGCCGTATCTCGATATGTTTAGTACACTGAAAGCACCCTATGGCCAGTTCTCCATTCTCGGTAATCATGATTATGGAGATTATATCCAATGGGACAGCGAACAACAGAAGGCCGATAACCTGCAGCAATTAAAGGCGCATCATGCCACATTGGGATATCGGTTGCTATTGGACGAGCACGTAGTGCTGGAGAAAAGTGGGCAGAAGATGGCGCTGATCGGCGTACAGAACTGGGGACGTGGATTCATCCAGATCGGCGATCTTGACAAGGCCCTGCAGGGTGTCGATAAAGACGCTTTCAAAATATGTCTGTCACATGACCCGACACACTGGGAAGAAAAGATCAGATATCATCCTACGACTATTCACCTGACTTTATCCGGCCATACGCATGGGGCACAATTTGGCGTGGAAACGGCAGGATGGCGATGGAGTCCTGTCCAATACCGATACCTGGACTGGGCAGGATTGGCGAATGAAAAGGATCGTTACCTGTATGTAAACCGTGGATTTGGTTTTTTGGCGTTTTCGGGCCGATTGGGCATCTGGCCGGAGATTACGGTGATCACGCTGAAGAAAAAGACATAGAAGAAAAAGACTTAATTACTTATTCATTTCCGTCATCCTTCGCTTGAGATTGGTGAAGGTTTCCATCGGAGCCTTCAGACAAAAGGCATTGAGTATCCATGCGGGCACAGATCCGCCCGGGTCCATCTGGAGGATATAATGTAAATGCATCACGTTATCGGATTCTGCCGTTACGGTCCAGACAACATGCGACATCGCAATACGCACCAGGTCCTTATTTTCGGGTTGATTTTTCATCCCATCGGATTCGACGGTCAGCGTCCGGCCGGTGGGGTCCATGTTGAGCTTAAGATCGGCATAGAAGTCCCTGTTGGTCCCGGGCCAGGGTACATCGACCTTCGAGTAATAGATGACCTCGCTTGAGCTAACCTTCTTTATCATGACGGTGGAATTAAAGGCATAGGCCCAGCCGGGGTAATGCTGGACGTCGAGTAAAACAGATTCGAGCTCTGCGGGCGTACCGGGAAGATCCACTTCGATGCGGAGATCATTGTATTTCGACGTTTCCGAACGTCTGCTGAAGATGGTAATACCATCTTTATCCTTTCTCAAGGTCCAGCTGTTATTGTCAGTATTTGCCTTGATATAAGGCAAAAAAAGTAAACAAATGCACAGGCTCTTCATAAGTGTCTAAGTTGTCTGAAAGGCTTTTTGGGATATCTCTAAATATACGCCGAATAAACCCAAAATAAAAGGCAATTTTCCTGAAGTTATCCACGGTCCTTTTTAACCAGATTTTGGCCATTCCTTGCCCATTTTGAACCCAAATAAGCGCTGCGGGTCCGGACGAGCTTTTTTTCAATAATTTCCGGGCATAATACAATTTTCTATGGGTATCAAAAGAAGAGGATTTCTCCGACTGACGGCCGGCAGTGCATCTTTCGGGGCGGCGATGGTCTCAGGGCTATCGGCTTTTGCCGGAACTTCCCGTTCAACATTGTTGTCCGGGTTGAGCCCGATGACCGGCGACGTCACCCCGATCAGCCTGCAGGAAAGGCAGACGCGTGTCGAGAAGGCTCAGCGGCTGATGGCCGAAAATAATATCGCAGCATTGGTGCTGGATTCCGGCACTTCTATGGTCTATTTCACCGGGATCAGTTGGGGGCAGAGTGAAAGGACGATGGCGGCGATCATTCCGGCACGAGGAGAAGTCAAATATGTCTGTCCTGCTTTCGAGGCCGAGCGGCTGCGACAATTGATCACTATAGGTACGGAGGTCAGGACCTGGGAAGAAGATGAAAGCCCTTACCGTGTCATTGCGAATGTGTTCAAAGACTTCGATATTCGCACCGGTACTATAGGAATGGAAGAGAGGGTGCGGTTTTTCATTTTTGATGGTGTCAGAAAAGAAGCCTCCCATCTTACCTATATCAGCGGTGACCCGGTCACGATGCGATGCAGGCTGATCAAATCGCCTGCTGAAATCGCGCTGATGCAGAAAGCCAATGATATCACCGTCGCCGCGTATAAGGCCAGCATCGCCTTGCTGCATGAAGGGATGACTCCGGCGGATTTTTCTGCTACTGCCGAAGACGCATTTGCAAGACTAGGGGTGAAAGGGGATTTAAGCGCCAACTTTGGCGAGGCATCGGCCTATCCGCATGGTAGTATTCAGACGCAGCACCTGAAAAAGGGTGATGTCGTGTTGATGGATGATGGATGTAAAGTACAGGGATATTGTTCCGATATCAGCCGTGCCATCGTCTACGGCGCGGAGCCGACCCAACGGCAACGGCAGATATGGGACCTTGAAAAAAGAGCGCAGGCCGCAGCATTTGCGGCGGCAAAGATTGGCGCTCCCTGCGAGAATGTCGATGCTGCGGCCCGGAAGGTGATTTCCGATGCCGGGTTTGGTCCAGGGTTCAAGATACCGGGTCTGCCGCACCGGACGGGTCATGGCATTGGCATGGACATCCATGAATGGGGGTATATAGTTCCGGGCAATAAATTGCCATTACAGGCAGGGATGTGTTTCAGCATCGAACCGATGATCGCCATTTATGGCGAGTTTGGAATCCGGCTGGAAGATTGTGCATACATGACGGAAGAGGGGCCGCGTTGGTTTTCGCAACCCAGCGTAGCCATAGATCAGCCTTTCGGTAGCTGAGCTAAACGGCCGAAGGCGAGCGGCCATAGTTGAAAAAAAATAACCCGCCGGGGTTCATCGGCGGGTCAATTCATTCACTGTCAAGGGGTCGGCATCAAGGTACAGTGGTTTGTGCACAGGCTCGGGTTATCTCACAGGATTGGATAGGCTTACAGGATGATTGGATTGGCTCACAGGATTGGATTCAAGCTTACAAGGACATTGGATTTTGCAACGGTTGATTACCGACACAAAGATGCGATGATGTTCATGAGATTCCCAGCTTTCTGTCCCGCAATTGCAGTCGGTCATCAGTTAACTTACGAGACATTAGGCACAAACACTTAATATCGTTAAACCCCCAGACGAGAATTAGTATATACCCAGAAGAGGACTCGTAGAATTACGATTACGTATGGCCGGGGAGGCGCCGCAATGCCTCTGACAGCTGATCGGCAGGCGTTTGAAGAATCACTGTCAGCAATCGTTTCAACACTTTGAAATCATTCATCGTCAATGAGATAAATATTTTGCATCTTGCCTTGTCTTTAAATTTTGTGTCCCCTTCCTCCCTTCAACGGCAGCCGGATATGAAAGGCCGCACCTTCGCCTTTTTTACTGCTGGCGCTGATCTCTCCGCCGTGTCGAAGAACGATCTTTTTACACAAGGAAAGTCCGAGGCCCGTGCCTTCATACCTGTCTTTGGTGTTTAGCCGGGTAAAGGTGTCGAATATCCTTTCTGCCTGCCCCTGGTCGAATCCAATCCCATTGTCAGCCACGACGATCTCCGTATAATCGCTACCGATACCCGCGGTAACCGTGATGAGGCAAGGCGTACCCGACTTCGAAAATTTCAGGGAATTATTGATGAGGTTATAGAGCAGTTGGTATAACAATACGGGGGCACCTTCGACGGAAGGTATTCCGGAATAAGATAAAGTGGCCTTTTTTTGTTGTATCGGTAGTTCCAGGTCCGATTCGATATTCTCCAGAAGCCGGTTGATGTCGACGAGTTCGGTCTCCACTTCGGTGGAATTGATCGTAGAATAATGCAGCACCCCTTCGACCATGGCCAGCATTCTGTTGGCCGCGGAATTGATCTTTTCGAGATAGGTGCCTCCCTTTTCGGAAAAAGTACTTCCCGGATCGTCCTGCAATCGTCCCATATAAACTTTGACTTTCCGGATGGGTTCTTTCAGGTCATGGCTGGCCACATGGGCGAATTGCCGGAGGTCGTCATTGGATTGCTGTAAGGACAGGTTTAGCTTGTGTAGTTCTTCCGTACGCTTTTTCACTTCCTGCTCAAGGATATAAGCCTGCTGTTTCCTGGCGGCATCGATGCGAAGGTTGGCGTCGACTCTGGCGATCAGTTCTTTGGCGGAAAACGGTTTGACGAGGTAATCGTCCGCCCCCGCCTGCAATCCTTCCACCTTGGACTCTTCGCCGGCTCTGGCGGATAAAAAAATGACGGGAGTGTTTTTGATCTCAGGATGATTACGGATCTTTTTAAGCAATCCGAAGCCATCCAATTTTGGCATCATGACATCTGTCAGCAGCAGGTGAGGTTTCGTGTACAGCATTTTTTCAAATGCCTCTTCGCCGTCCCTGGCCATAGTGAGGTCATATTTACCGGCCAGTAGTCTGCCTACATAGTCACGCATATCAGTATTGTCGTCGGCCAGTAATACCCTGAACCGACCTTCTCCCGGTGAGTCGGGAGTCGGCAGGAATGGCGCTGTCTCTGTATCCGACAGCCAATTCAACGATTCTTCTACGTAAACATTTCGTTCCCTGGTCGTCAGATTGTATGTTCCTTGCGCTGTAATCCTGTTCGGCGGCAGATGGTTTCTGCCCGTAGCCAGCACGATGGTAAAAGTAGATCCTTCGCCCGGCCGGCTCTGCACTTCGATACTCCCCTGGTGAATTTTGACCAGTTCTTTCACGAGGGAAAGACCGATGCCGGTACCTTCCTGGCTTCGAACAGCGCTGTTCTCCACCCGGTGGAAACGGTCGAAGATAAGGTCCAACTGATCTTCCGGAATGCCGACGCCTGTATCCGTTACAGAGACGCGGACGGTTCCTTTGCTCTCCAGTACCTCTACAGTGATCGAACCCTGACTGGTGTATTTGAACGCATTCGACACCAGGTTAAGGATGATCTTCTCCCACATGCCCATGTCCACATAAACTTCCTCTCCGACGTGCCCCAGCTGCAGGTGCAGCTGTAATCCGGTCTTTTCGATAGCCGAACGAAATGAGCTGGCCAGTTCGGCTGTAAATCCGGCAATATCTACAGCGCTGAACCGGCCTTCTGCTCTTCCGGCTTCGATCCTCGAAAATTCCAGCAGCGTATTCACCAGTTTTTGCATTCGCAGCGCATTGCGATAGGCTACGTCCAGGCGGACCCGGTTATCTTCCACATTACCCGGCTCATTCATCGCATCCTCGATAGGTCCCAGCAGCAGGGTGAGAGGAGTCCTGAATTCGTGACTGATATTGGAAAAGAAAATAGTTTTGGCCTGATCTATCTCGGCCAGGGCCTGAATACGCCGCCTTTCTTCTTCCAGGATATGTACATTTCCGAAGCTGGTAGTCACCTGGTCTGCCAGCAGGGAAAAGAAGCTGCGATATTTTTCATCCGGCAGGCGATATGGATTAAGGCCTACGAGCAGGAATCCATATGGGTCTTTAACCCCGCTTTGGATGATGGGCAGGACAATGACCTTTTTAGGCGGAATGGACCAGGCGCCCTGCGGCAGCCTCCCGAGATGATCGCCGGCATTTTCCAGCACTTCCGGATGCTTATTGGTCAACGCCGTCTTCATCAGCAGGCCGAGATGATCATTTCCTTTCAGATCGATTTTTGGCGGCAGCTGCGTACCCGTCATATCAGCGGTACAATCCGACAGAACGGCTTTGCCGTCAACGACAGTATAAAAGCAGGCAAAAGGGAAGTCATGGGCGTTCTCTTTTAGGGTATCGATAGTGGTGCGGATCACCATCTCATTAGACTTCGAATCGGTGAATTTTTTACCCAGCCGGGTCAGAGTTGTCAGCTGCCTTTCGCTGAGGATCCGGTCCGTGTCATCGGTATTGGCGCAGATCATTCCTGCTGTGTCTCCATCGTCACCCGGAATTGGAGTATAAGAGAAAGTATAATACGTCTCTTCCGGATACCCGTTGCGCTCCATGATCAGCAATTGGGATTCAACATAGGTGCCTTCATCCATTTCCATCACCTGCCGCAGCATCGGGTCAATGTCGCGCCAGATATCGTTCCAGACGACTGATGCCGGTTTACCCAACGCCCAGGGGTGCTTGCCGCCCACAATGGCTTTGTATGGATCATTATACAACTTGATCAGCTCTTTTCCCCAGCCGATCCATATCGGCTGTCGCGATGTCAGCATGATGCGCATGCATGTCCGCAGGCTTTGCGGCCAGGTATCTAAGGGGCCCAGCGGGGTAGCCGACCAATCGAACTGTCGGATACGCTCACCCATTTCGCCACCGCCCGAGAGAAATTCAGGAACAACAGAAAGTTTATCCAAAGGCTTTGACAAATCCATGCCCTAATGTAGGAATTTTTTATTCTCGGTGCAGAGCAAAAAGAATGCCCGTAAGCATTAGTGGAAATATTGACCCATATGCCTTCCCAGGAGAAAGGCTGCTACCAGCATCCCGATCAGTAGCAGGCCCAATAGCCAGCCTATCCAGCGGAGCCGTTTGGCCTGGTGATATGCCTTGAAGAGACAATCTTCCCGGACCGGGGCGGGAAGCCACCTGAACGCCAGGTGAAGGAGTAAAGGCACGATCAGCAGATCATCGAGATAACCGAACACCGGGATCATGTCAGGGATCAGGTCGATCGGATCCACGAGATATAGTAAAGCTAAGAATACCAGGATTTTAATACGCAAGGGCGTACGTTTATCCCGAACGGCAAAATACAAGGCCAGGACTTCCTGCCTGAACCACCTGGGTCTTCTCCGCCTATAGCGTGATACCATATAATAATCAATTAGTTATATTTATAAGTTGCTGATTACATTTATTTTTTTATCGATTTTTTTCGTATTGCCAAAAGCATCGTATATTTACGCACACTTGATAGGCCGTCGCTAAAATCGGTTACATTCTTCACTACAATATCACTATTACTGGTTGACTTTTGGGTCAGCTTTTTTTTGCTCCATATCTATCCCGAAAGGACGGCCGGTTTGGGCTGCGATTGATGATCGCGTTATTGCTCAGCCTGCTGTTCGACTTACTTTCGTCGAAGCGCCAGGTCCAGAGACCAGTTGTCATACCGGTCGACGAAAATTAGCACCCCGATAAAAAAGGCGGCATGAATAAGTTGTGTTGAAATGCCATCCCACTGTTCGACGGTAGTCGATCCAAAGATGAGAATGATCATCAGTAACGCTCCGGCTACTGCTACCTGGCGGGTAAACAATCCTGCGAGCATCAGCAGGCCGATTCCGAACTCTGCAAACGGTAAGAAATAGCCGAAACCCAGTACGAGAGATTGTGGTAGAATGGAATGCGGGAATAGGGCGGCCATGCCGTGACTGAATTTGTCGAGTTTTTGCAACCGAACCAGCCCATGTCCGAAGAGGCTGGTCCCGATCGCCAGCGTGCCAATAAAAAGGATTGTTTATATGCCGACATAATGATAAATTGAGATAATAAATGTAGTCCATTAACCATTGCAACTGCCAATGATCAGGAACTTCTTGTTTTATCTGTTGATTTCTGTTGTCCTGTTTTCGGCCTGTCACCATGAACCGGAGAAGTACAGCACATGGTCTGCCTATGGCGGCAGCAAGGATAATATACATTATTCCGTTGCCCGGCAGATCGATACGAATAACGTCAGTCAGCTACGTCAGGCCTGGGAATATCACACCGGCGATGCGGACAGCAATTCCCAGATCCAGGTCAATTCCCTCATTATAGATAGCACGCTCTTTGGTGTTTCACCGCGGTTGAAGATCTTCGCCCTCGATGCGGCGACAGGCCGGTTGAAATGGAGTTTTGACCCTGCCCGGCCTGACGGGGGCGCGGTTCAAAAAATAGCGATAAATGCCTGTAGAGGTATAGCCTACTATCGTGGTAGTGCAGACGATCAGCGACTGTTCTATTCCGCCAGTTCTTCATTGTATTGCATCGATGCCCTGACGGGACGTCCTATCCCTTCTTTCGGTGAAAACGGGGTGATCGATTTACATCATGATCTTGGCCGGGATGTAAAAGACCTCAGCGTTACCGGTACGACGCCCGGCGTTATTTATAAAGATCTGCTCATTGTCGGCGATAGGGTAGCCGAGGAAGCTGCCGCAGCCCCGGGTCATATCCGGGCATATGACGTCCATACCGGCCGTCTGCGCTGGATCTTTCATACCATTCCCTATCCCGGAGAGGAAGGCTATTCTTCCTGGGCGGACACGGCGGCGTATAAGCATATCGGTGGCGCAAATACCTGGCCCGGCTTCAGCCTCGATGAAGATAACGGCGTTCTTTTCGCACCTGTCGGATCTGCCAGCTTCGATTTCTATGGTGGCCGCCGCATCGGTGACGATCTCTTCGCCAATTGTGTGATCGCATTGGATGCGGCCACCGGCCGGCGGATATGGCATTATCAAACCGTGCATCACGATTTGTGGGACCGCGACCCACCCACGCCGCCGATACCGGTAACAGTACAAAAGGATGGCAAGACCATTCCCGCCGTAGTGCAGGTCACCAAATCCGGCCTGATCTTCTTGTTGGACCGGTCGACAGGTCAACCTCTTTATCCTGTGGTCGAAAGGCCGGTGCCGGTAGTGAGTGAACTGGCGGGCGAGAAATTGTCGCCGACACAGCCTATGCCCACCGTTCTGCCGACCTTCGCGCGGCAATCGATAACGGCGGCCGATCTGAACACGCTCATACCGGATTCCTCCTACCAGGATATAAAGAAAAGGCTGGCCGGTTATCATTCCGCCATGTTCGACCCGCCCAGCAGGGAAGGGACGGTGATCTTTCCCGGATTTGACGGGGGCGCCGAATGGGGTGGCCCTGCATATGATCCGACAACGGGTCTGTTGTATGTCAATGCCAATGAAATGCCCTGGATACTGACGATGGTGAATGCGGCGCCACCGCCTCCCGCTGCAGGGGGTATGAATGTCGGTCAGGCAGCCCGGGCCCTCTACACTAGCAATTGCATGACCTGCCATGGGCCGGAGAGACAGGGCGGCGGCAACTATCCTTCCCTGATCGGGGCGAAAAAGAAATATACGGAAGATCAGTTTCTGACACTGATCTCCTCCGGTCGCAGGATGATGCCGGCTTTCAATCAGCTGAGCGCAGCGGAGAAATACGCTCTGTCTGCTTTCATCCTGGACAATACAGCCCGCCAACGACAACCTTTCGTCAATGACAATAAGACGCCCGAGGATCCCTATTTTCATCTGCCCTATACGAGTACCGGGTACAACAAGTTCCTGACAAAAGAAGGCTACCCGGCCGTGATGCCGCCGTGGGGCACCCTTACCGCGATAGACCTCAATAAGGCTGCCATTGTCTGGAGAGATACGCTGGGCGATTACCCTGAATTAAAAGCCAGGGGTATTCACTCGGGCACTGAAAATTACGGCGGACCTGTCGTAACTGCGGGAGGACTATTGTTTATCGCTGCGACCAGCGACGCCAAATTCAGGGCTTTCAACAAACGAACAGGCCAGCTGCTGTGGGAGACCGATCTGCCTGCTGCAGGCTTTGCGACTCCTTCCATCTATACCGTGGAAGGGCGTCAGTACGTCGTGATCGCGTGCGGCGGCGGAAAATTGCATAAGAAGTCAGGAGATTCGTATGTAGCGTTTGCATTGCCGTGATTGCTGTCAGCATTGAGGCATCCTTTGCCAGTTCTCGTCCGTTTATTCTTTTTTTGGTATTTTTAAATCCTAAAAGAGTATAAACGATGATTTCCCTGAATTACATAAAAATCTATGCCGGCAGTGTACTATTGTCCTGCCTGTTCACTTCCTGTAACAACAACGACACCAAACAAGCGGCATCCGCGCCGGCAAGCGTCGACTCCACTGTTACGCTGAAAGAAGAGACGGTTACCTTCAATGCTGATGGAGCTACGATGGACGGTTATATTGCCTATAACGATAGCATCAAAGGCAAGCGGCCGGCCATCCTCGTTATTCCCGAGTGGTGGGGGCTGGATGATTATGTCAGGATGCGCGCCCGGATGCTGGCTCAATTAGGGTATGTGGCTATGGCAGTCGATCTGTATGGTGATGGCAAGGTAGCCGACAACCTGGACAGCGCCAAAGCGTATTCCGGCCCATTCTATGCGCATCCGGAAAAGGGTAAGATCCGTGTCGACTCCGCCATGGCGAAGATCCGCTCGTTAGCCATAGTCGATCCGAACGCTATCGGCGCTATCGGCTATTGTTTCGGCGGCGGCGTGCTGTTGAACACTGTCCGGCTGGGCGACGATCTGAAGGGTATTGTCAGTTTCCATGGCAACCTGATCGGGGTACCTGCACGGAAAGATCTGCTGCGGACAAAGATCCTCGTCTGTCATGGTAATGCCGATCAGTTCGTTACGCCAAAAGATGTGGCGGCCTTTAAGAAACAAATGGACTCTATCGGCGCTTCCTATACTTTTATCGGTTACGATAGCGCTACGCATGCGTTTACTAATCCGGCAGCTACTGCCAATGGCCAGAAATTCCATCTGCCCATCGCTTACAATGCCAAGGCGGATACGGCATCCTGGGAAGCTATGAAGAGTTTCTTTGCTACTTTGTTCGCGAAATAATAGTCAAAGACTTTATCAAAGGCGCTCCCAACGGGGCGCCTTTATATATAGATAAACTTGAATTAAATTTCGATTAAAACCCCGGCTAAAAGATTTCAGCCGTCTGTGCCCGAGCCATTTTGGTTTACCTTTGCGGTGAAATGTACCGACTTACACCCGCCAAAAAGAAATGCAGACAGATATCCTGGCTGGTGCTGGGTGTGTTCTTTGTACTGTTGTACTCTTGTCCGGTCAAAAAATTCCTCATCATTTGTCTCGATAAGATCCAGCCGACGGACGATGCCACTGCACAGTTCATGAAGGCTTATTCCGCGCCGGGGGTAAAGATCGCTTACCTGCACAAAGATGCGAGCGTCTATGCCGTTCCTTCTGCCGGCCGATCCGTCAGACCGATCGATCCATCTGCGTTTCCTTTTCTGCCTGCGATGTATTCACAGCCCGGAACAGATGCCATGCTGTCCATATGCAGCCTGTCACTATCGGACAAGCAGGGGACTATCGGCGGTCCGCCCCGTTATCTCGAGTTGCTCCGGTTACGGATCTGAGGCTACTCCACTTCCTTTGTAACATCCTTTATTATTGTCTGCCATTTGAATGCCCGGCTCACGCTGTCCTGTGTGCGCCTGCTACTATTCAAGTTCTAATTTGTTTTATTTATGTGGATTGTCAGACTAGCCTTAAGAAGACCCTATACTGTTGCCGTGATGGCTTTTCTCATCATGATCATGGGCATCATGTCGATCAAGTCGATGATGGTGGATATTTTCCCGGTCATCGATATTCCTGTTGTCAATGTCATCTGGAACTACACCGGCCTGTCCGCTGCCGATATGGAAAGGAAGGTAGTGCTGCTGAGTGAGCGTGGCATTTCCTCCTCGGTGAATGGAGTTGAGCGTATCGAGTCGCAATGTCAACCCGGCATTGGTCTTTTGCATGTTTATTTCGAAAAGGGCACCGATATAGGAGCGGCCATCGCGCAAATGTCTGCTACAGCCAACGTATCCCTGCACTCGATGCCCCCCGGCATCCAACCTCCTTTTATCATCCAGTTCAATGCTACCAACGTACAGGTGGCGCAGATCACTCTGGACAGCAAGACGCTGCCGGAAGATAAGATCTATGACTATGCGCTGAACTTCATCCGTATCCGCCTTTTCACCATTCCCGGTCTCTCTACGCCGGCTCCTTTTGGTGGTAAGACCAGGGAAATCGTTATCGATGCCGATCCCAAAGCCATGGCGGCCAAGGGGCTTTCGCCGAGTGACCTGCTGAATGCGCTGCAGGCTCAGAACCTCATTATTCCCGCCGGTACGGCGCGGATCGGCACCCGGGAATACAACGTAGAGCTCAACTCCAGTCCCGAAGTAGTGAAGGAGTTTGAGACCCTTCCCGTCAAGTCCGTCAACGGGCAGGTGGTGAACATGGGGGATGTAGCCAAGATCTCCGATGCCTATGCCGACCAGACCAATGTCGTGCGGGTGAACCGGCACCGGGCCGCTTACCTGTCCATTTTAAAGAAATCGAATGCCTCCACCCTGGAAGTCGTGGAGGCGGCAAAAGATATGATCCCTACGATCAAGGAATCGGCGCCGGACGGCCTCGATCTCAGGGTGGACTTCGACCAGTCTGTCTTCGTAGAGAACTCCATCGAAAGCGTATTGCACGAAGCCGTCACAGGAGCTATCCTGGTGTCGCTGATGATCATGTTCTTCCTCGGCAGCTGGCGCAGTATCGTGATCGTCTGTACGTCCATACCGCTATCCATCTTCGTGGGTATTATTGTATTGAATCTGACTGGAAACTCTTTAAACATCATGACGCTGGGCGGTTTGTCGCTGGCGATCGGGATGCTGGTGGATGACGCTACCGTGGAAGTGGAGAATATTCACCGGAACATCGGCCTGCACAAGCCGCTAACCATCGCCATTCTCGACGGGGCGCAGCAGATCGCCGTACCTGCACTGATGGCTACCCTGGCCATCTGTATCGTATTCTTTCCCGTAGTCCTGCTGACGGGACCGTCGAAATATTTATTCCAGGCGATGGCGTTGTCCGTCGTCGTGTCGATGATGGCCAGCTATATCCTGTCACGTACACTGGTGCCGGTGTTGGCCAGGATGCTGATGGCGAGTGAATATCATGGCGATACAGCTCCCGTTGGGGTGAGCGCCTTCAAGATGGTGTCGTGGAAATTCAACCAGTGGCGGGACCGGCGTTTCGGCAAATTCACCGACCGGTATGTCCGGATACTGCATAACTGTCTGAAGAACCGTACGGCGGTGCTGTTGTCCGTGCTGGGGATACTGGTGATCTCGCTGTCGCTGGTGAAGATCATAGGGACCGACTTCTTCCCGACGACCGATACCGGGATGATGAAGATCCACTTCCGTGCGCCTTCCGGCAGCCGGATCGAGGAGACCGAACGGCTGGTCGACTCAGCGGAAGCACGTATCCAGCAGATCATTCCCAAGGCCGACCTGGGCTCTATCAACGATATGATCGGCGTACCCCTGTTCTATAACCTGGGTTTCGTGCAAACCGATAACACCAGCAGTATGGATGCGGACATCCTCATTGCCCTCAATCCTGTGCATCAGCCTACGGCCGGCTATATGCGGAAGATCCGTGCCGATCTGGCTGCGAATTTTCCCGGTTGCCAGGTCTATTTCCAATCCGCCGACATCGTCAGCCAGGTGCTGAATTTCGGGACGTCGGCGCCGATCGATCTGCAGATCATGTTCAACAATTACGATTCATCTTATAAATATGCCAGCAAGCTCAAAGATCAGATCAAGACAATACCCGGTACGGCGGATGTGAATATCAAGCAGGTACTGGATTATCCGACGTTCAAGATTAATGTGGATCGTGAAAGGGCCCAGGAACTGGGGATGACGCAACAGGATGCAGCCAATGCCATGCTAATCGCACTGTCATCCAACACGCTGGTATCGCCTTCCTTCTTTATCAACCCTGTCAACAATGTGAACTACCCGGTGGCGGTGAAGGTGCCTTATGCGCAGTTGAATTCCATGAATAGCGTCATGAATTCACCTGTGACCAACAATACGACGCTGATGCAGACGTCCTCTCCGTCGCCGACAGACCTGCCTGTTTCGCAGGTCCAGCCGCTGGGGAATATCGCCACGGCGCAGTTCATGAATGAGTATGATGTGATCTCTCACTATACCGTGCAGCGGGTGATGGATATCACCGCTAATGTGGACGGGCGGGACATGGGCTCTGTGGCGGATGATATCGAAAAGAAGATAGCCGGTATCGGGAAGGTACCTACCGGTATGCACTTCTACATGCGCGGGCAGCCGGAGGTCATGAACCAGACTTTCAAAACGCTGGGGCTGGGACTGATCCTTTCGATCATGCTGGTGTATTTCCTGATGGTCATATTGTTCCAGACCTGGCTGGATCCTTTTATCATCCTGTTCGCGGTGCCCGGCGCCTTTATCGGGATATTGTGGATGCTGGCCATTACCGGGACGACGCTGAATACGGTGTCATTGATGGGATCCATCGTGGCGGTGGGGATTGCCGTTTCCAACTCCATCCTGATGGTGAGCTTTGCCAATGAGGTACGGGTAGAGAATGGATTGAATGCCATAGAAGCAGCGCTGGCGGCCGGCAGAACGCGGTTGCGTCCCGTATTGATGACAGCCCTGGCCATGGTGCTGGGGATGATACCGATGGCGTTGGGCACCGGGCCCGGCGGCGAACAGAACGCGCCTCTTGGCCGGGCGGTTATGGGTGGGCTGATCGTAGCCACCTTTGTCACGTTGTTTATCGTTCCGGTGATCTATTCGCTCCTCCGCAAGGAGGAGCCGACGAGGCACAAGATGGATGAGCAGTTCGCCCTGGAGACGATGCGGTATGACGAAGTACATGTGGGAGATCATCCGCATGGCGGCATTCATCCCGATCCTGAAATTATTAACCCTGAATAATAATATTATGAGCAACACAAACAACAAAACTGGATGGAAAGTATGGATCGGCGGCCTGCTGCTGGTCGGTCTGGCTGCTTTCGGGTTTATTTTTATGGCCCTGAAGAAGAAAGAGGCTCTGGTCACGGAAACCGACAACCGCATTAAGGCGTCCAAGGAAGGCCCGGTGGTCAGGGTCGTTCATGCAGGCGTCACTGCAGGCGACAAGGGACTGGTCTTTATCGGCGAGGCCCGGCCTTACCAGGAGGCCACCCTTTATGCGAAGACCGGCGGCTATATGAACAAGATCCTGGTGGACAAGGGGGACAGAGTTCGGGAAGGACAGCTGCTGGCTACTATTATTTCGCCTGAGACGGACCAGGCCTACAATGCGGCGCTGGCCGACCTCGAGAACAAGCAGAAGATCTGGGCGCGGGATTCCGCGCTGGTAAAGAAAGAATATATTTCAAAGGAGGAGGCTGAAACCAGCCAGACAGCGGTCAGCATGTCCAGGGCGAATGTCGAGTCGCTGCGGCAGCAGATGGGGTATAAGGAGCTCATTGCTCCTTTCTCCGGGACTGTAACGGCCCGTTATGCCGATCCCGGGGCGCTGGTACAGAATGCCGTCAGTTCGCAAACGAGCGCGCAGCCGGTGGTGACGTTATCCCAGCTGGAGAAAGTCCGTGTCTATATCTATGTGCCGCAGGTGGATGCCGGTTTTGTACAGAATGGCTACCCGGTGAGCATCACTACGACAGACCGGCCGGGCTGGTCGCTGAAGTCCAGGGTGACCCGTATTGCGGGCGAGCTGGATCCCAAGACGAGGATGATGCTGGTGGAGATCGACGTCGATAACAGCAAGAAGGATCTGATTCCCGGCAGCTATCTGCAGGTGACGCTGGCTACGCCCGATCAGAAGGGGCTGAGCATCCCTTCGGAAGCGCTGGTCGTAAGGGGTGGAAAGTTTTTCGTCCCGGTCGTAGACAGTCTGCATCAGCTGCATTATCAGCCGGTGACTGTCGGAAAGAATGATGGCACATCTGTCTCCATCATCAGCGGGGTACAGAAAGGCGATGTCATCGGGCTGAATGTCAGTCCTGAGCTGCAGGAAAATCAAAAGGTGAAACTTCAAATGTAATTACAAGTGATTATGATCAATAGAATGGGAATCGTTGCTTTACTGTCTGCGGCAAGCCTGCGGCCGCCGCAGGGTCCGGACGGTCCGGCCATACGAATACTGAGTCTGCAGGATTGTGTCAATATAGGACTGACGAATTCGACGGCTGTTCTAAAGGGTAACAATGACGTTGCTCTGGCTGGCACTCAGGTGCTGGCTGCTTATGGGCAGTATCTGCCGAATGCTCAGGCGGCAGGCGGGGTCAACTATGACCTGGGCAACAACTTTTATGCTTCTACAGGTCCTTATCTGGCTTACCAGGCCCGGAGCGCTTATAATTATCAGGTGACGAGCAGTCTCAATATTTTTACCGGGTATTACAACTATTCTAATTTCAAAGCCGCTAAACTGAACAGACAGGTAGCCGGGCTGACGCTGGACAGAGCCAGGCAGGATATCGAATTAGATATCACCCAATCTTATCTGCAAGTCGTTCTCGACCGGAAGATCGTCGTCCTGGACAGTAATAATCTGCTGGTGTCGGTAAGGCGCGAACAGCAGCTGACCATGCAGGTCGAAGTGGGCAGGACAGCACGGACAGACCTCTACCAGCAGCAGGCGCAGACCAGCAGTGATCAACTGTTGCTCATCAATGCCCGCAGCAGGGCGCAGGATGACAAGGTATTATTGTTGCAGAAATTGCGTATCGACTCAGCAGACTACTATGATTTCGAAGACATGCCAATCGACGACGAGGCCGATGCAGCGCGATATGGTAGTTTAGAGCCTTTGCTGCAGGAGGGACTGAATGACCGCGTTGACCTTCGCTCGGCGGAACTGAATGTTCAGGTCAGTGACTGGAATATTAAAAAATTCAAGAGCGGATATCTGCCGACGGTGAGTGTATCGGGCGGTCTGTTCAATGACGGTGCGGCTTACAACGCCCTTACCGTTAATGGCGTCAACGAGATGCCGTCCTCGCAGACCCCGTTGTATACGCAGCTTTATAAATATACATACGGAATGGTAGGTGTCAATGCCGTCTGGAATATCTTCGACCGGTTCGCTACCAAATCCAATGTTGCGGCGGCCAGGATCTATGCGGACAATGCCCGTATCGACAGGGACGACACCAGGATCGGCATCGTCGCCAATATCCGGATAGCGCACAATGACTATAGGAATGCCGTGCAGCAGATGGAGACGGTAGGGAAGGGGCTGATCGCGGCCCAGCAAGCCTATGATGCGGTAGACGCCCGTTACAAGCAAGGTGCTACCGACTTCATCACAGAATCTAATTCCCAGCAGGTATTGCTGCAGGCGCAGCAAAATAAGATCCAGGCATCGGTGAATATGATGTTGCAGAAAAAGGCCATCGACTTCTTTACGGGAACGATTACGCCGTAGGGGCTTTAGCTAAAAGTAGCCCCCGGCGTAATCCATTTATGTCGGGCCTTTGGCCGATGGGCCCGTGGCCCATCCTGCGCCTTAGGGGCTTTCGACGAAAAATAGCCCCTGGCGTGATCCGTCTTATGTCGGGCCTTTGGCCGATGGGCCCGTGGCCCATCTGGCGCCGTAGGTGCTTTCGGGCCGCTGACCCTTTACGCAGTAGGCGGGAAGTCCTGCGATACCCATTTCAGCAGGGCATTGTTTTCGTCGCGAAGCTCGAGCTTGCGACAGATGGCATGGCGATGATTTTTGATGGTATAGGGGCTGAGATGCAGGATGTCGCCGATTTCGCGGGTGGTTTTTTTCTCCCGGATCAGCCGTAGGATCTGCAATTCAGTACCGGTGAACAGGCGGTCTGCCTGCAAGAGGGTCCGGCCGGTATGTTCGCCGGTCAGAATCCGGTTCATGACCAGCTGTACACCGGCGTATAATTGCGCATCGTCCACCGGCTTGATGATATAATTGGCTGCCTGTGTAGCGGCAGCGGCTTCGATGATGCCTTTTGCCTGATAGGAGGTGATATAAATTACCTCGAAGGCATATCGCCTTCTCAACTCGTTGACGAGGTCAATTCCTGTCTGATCTTCCTGTAAATTGATATCACAGAGCAGTAAATGCGGCAGCCATTCTGCCATCGCCTCTCTTGCCTCTCCGGCTGAAACGGCAATGCGGGTATGACAGGGAAAGTTCTCTGCCACTTGCGCTTCCAGGTAGCGGCCTATGATAATCTCATCTTCAATGATCAATACTCTTATCATCAGACTGGAATTAGAAATGAATAGCTTAATCCCTCTTCCTTCTTTATTGTTATCTGTCCATTCATCTGTCGGGTGAGATCCTTGATCAGGGGAATGCCCATAGTGAACTTATCCATGATTTCGCCACCTTTCAAGCCCGTGCCATTGTCGGAATAGGCAAATTGCAACCATTTTTCTCCTACGGCCATCGCCTCCACATGGATACAGGGATCTTTTTGATCCTGGAAAGCGTGTTTGAAGGTGTTGGTGAACAATTCAGAGAGGATCAATCCGAATGACAGCGTATGCTTTTCGCTGAGCCGGAGGCTCTCGGGAATGTCCTGCGAGATACGCGTCCTGCCGTTCGTATCATAGATCTTTTGCAGGTGGGCCGCCAGTTCATCGATGAATTCACATAAACTGACCCCCTGACCTTTTTCAAAGTTAAATAGTTTTTGGTTAACGAGCATCATGGCCCTGATCTTGCCGATATTTCCTTTCAGGATATCGCGGGCGTGGCCGTCTTTGACCATCGGCAATTGCAGGCTCAGCAGGCCGTAAAGCAACTGAAGATTGTTCTTGACCCGGTGGTTCAGCTCATTGATGAGCGTCTCGATCTGGACATTTCGCTCTGCCAGCAGCTGCTTTTGCTTGACCAGCCGTCTGTTGGTGACATGCAGTTCTTCCGTCCGTTCGTCTACCTGGCGTTCGAGAAGGATCTTCTGGTATTGCTGTAGTTCAGTCAGTTCCTGTAGCGCGGCCTGTTTGCCGATCTCGTGCTGTCGCATCTCTTCCTTGAGCCCCGTCGCAAAGAGAAGGAAAACGCAAATGATCGTGATATCAACAGTCAGCGTTATAGTGGCCAGAGATTGCTCACGGTTGAAGGTAGCGTTGACGGGGACGACCAGTCCTGCGACGCCGGCCAGCAGCAGCCCATAGGCCAGGAATCGTTGTGCGGTACTCAGCCGGTTCCAGCAGGTCCAGACAGTGCAGATGATGAGAACGAGCGTCAAGGGAGTTTTCCAAAGGGACAGCCCGATCATCAGCTGGTAATTGCCGGTGAACTGGGGAACGCAGAATGCGGCAACGGCTGTTAAGATCACCAGTGCGGCTGACCACCACCACCACAGGTACAGCACCCGGTTATGTTTCTTCAGCTGCCAAAAGTCTATCAATAGCCCGTAAAGGCCGAACATACCGATGTGCAGGAAGGGCGCATTGAGCAGCCAGCCCGCAGCCGGATTTTCGGGAAAGAACCACTCGATGAAATTGCCTGAGCTACAGATGACGAACAATCCGCCGCCCACGACCGTGAGGAGCAGCCAAAAGTAAGGCCTGAAGCGGCTCACGAGCAATGATAACAGGGTGTAAAGGAAAAAGATCACCATGGCGCCCTGCAAAGCGGCATCTGTCGTTTGCTGCACACGGAGGTGATGGAAATATTCCCGCCTGGATTGCAGAACGAAGTTGAAGACCGGCTGAAAATGCTTTGTATGATGTACCTGCAACAGAAGAGTATACGTCTTCCCGGGTTGGAGTTGCAGACGGGTATAAACGCGACCATCCTCCTCGCTGATATCGCTGCGGCGGCGAAATTCGCCGGCTTGCCGGTACAGCACGCAGGTATTATTCTCATACAGGTAAACATCCACAAAGGTGAGGTGGCTGAAAGAAAGTATCTGTACCGGGTCCTTCAAGCCGGAATCTGCGTGCAATGTGGCTTTCAGCCAAAAGTACCCGGTCGGACTTCCGCTGTGGAGAGAGTCCAGCGGAACCAGTGCCGACGAGCTGTTGAAGACGGAACTGGCCGATAAATGCCCATTGTCATCTTCCAGCGCAAAAAAATAGGGGTGAAGCAATACTTCCCGGCCCGTGACGAGAGCGGGGGGAACAGGGGAGGCTTCGGCAGACGGGGTGCAAAACAGGAAGCATACCCATGCTATAGCCAGTAGGGGCCTTAAAAAGGATATTCGGAGCGACATTGCGTTAAAAATACAAAAAATTGAAAGGCATTACAGCGTATAAGTACGGAAAATGAGAATTAAGACCCTGGGGTCCCAGCCCTGCTTCAAAACAAACCGCCCCGGGAGTTACCCCGAAGCGATCTTATTCCTCTGAAAACACCAGGTGCGGATTGATAGGCAATGGTCCTAACCTTCACGAATAATATTCACCAGAACCGTCAACATGGCGGCCAGCAATAATAAATGTACGGTAGGTCCGGCGTGAAAAACAAGGGTACCGATCAGCCATCCTATCAACAGAATGACGCCTAGTAAATAAGTGGATTTTATCAGTACAGGTCCTCTTTCCAATTTTTTATTAAATTTCAAGCTATTTCCTGCGTCAGATCTTATATGATGGTCATCAAATGTTACATGATTCACACATTTGGGTATTAAGCAATGAGCTCCATTGATTTATGTCTATCTTTGTATTGAATTCTTCCCTGTCATCTTTCCATCCGACCTCCCGGAACTCTCAAAAATGAAAGTGTACATTAAAAATATGGTTTGTATCCGCTGTAAAATGGTGGTGAAAGACGAGCTGACAAAACTCGGCCTTCACTATATTACAGTGGAATTAGGCGAGGCCGAAATTGCAGAAACGCTTTCGCCCGAACAGCAGGACCAGTTCAAGGATGCGCTGGTGAAGTCGGGCCTCGAACTGATGGATGACAAAAAAAGTGTGCTGATCCAGAAGATCAAGAATGTCATTGTGGAATTGATCCATTACGCGGAAGAACCGCTGACCGTGAATTTTTCCGTTTTCTTAAGCGGAAAGCTGGACTATGATTACACTTACCTCGCCAATCTTTTTTCGGAAGTGCAGGGCATTACCATTGAAAAATTCATCATCACCCACAAAATCGAACGCGTCAAGGAATTACTGGTCTACAACGAGCTTAATCTGACTGAAATAGCTTACCTGATGCATTACAGCAGCGTCGCCCACCTGTCGGCCCAATTCAAAAAGATTACCGGACTGACCCCTTCCCATTTTAAGCAACTCAAGGAAAAGAGACGTTCCATGCTGGAGGATCTGTGAATGTGTGAATCATGTAATGTCTACCGGCAGGCATGTAACTTTTAAGGAGCAGGACAACTTACCTTTGTAAGATCAAAAGCTCTCATGGATAACCGGGATAGCAAGGAACTCGAAAAATCAAAATCACACATCATTGTTGAAATCATCGAATATGTACCGAATTCAGTGGTGATCAAGACCATCATAAAGAAATCAACGGGCAATATCAGCGCGATGTCTTTTGACAGCGGCGAGGGATTGACCGAAAAGACGTCACCCTTCGACACGTTCGCCCAGATCATCGAAGGCAAGGCCGAGATCGTTATCGATAAAAAGTCGAATTTCCTGGAATCTGGTCAGGGAATCATCATACCTGCACATTCGCCCAATTTTATAAAGCCCAACGGGCGTTTTAAAATGATCATGACGATCATCAAGAGCGGTTACGAATAGCTAAATCTAATAAATGAATACTCGTAATATATTCCGTGCTGTCACGGCCATTCGTGCCTATCAATCGTCCGGGCGACGGACGAACCCGCCGATCTCACCAGAAGATGTTTTGAATCAACCTGCCCGTTTTGTCACGGCCCTGGCTCACGAAGTCCGGAACCCGCTGACCAATATCAACCTGGCGGTCGATATGCTGGCATACGCCGTTAACGACGATGAGCCGAAATTATACCTGGATATTATCAGGCGCAGTTCGGCACGGATCAATCAATTGGTTTTTGATCTGCTGAAATACCAGCAGCCGGATAAGGCAGCAGGCGACGGGTATTCTATGCATCGGCTGCTGGACGATGTTCTCGACGTAGCCGCTGACCGCATCAGGTTGAAGAACATTAAGGTCAGGAAAGAATATGCCTCGCAGGATAAGCAGATACCGATGGACAAGGACAGGCTCAGGATCGCTTTGACCAATATTGTTATCAATGCCGTCGATGCCATGTCATCGGAAAATGGCGAGCTAAGGGTGATAGAAAGCCAGGTGGATGGTCATTATTGCCTGCAGATCGGGGACAACGGATGCGGAATTCCTGCGGAACACCTCCAGCAGATCTTCGATCCGTATTTTACCCGTAAACCAGGCGGCCTGGGCCTTGGATTATCAACGACCCGGGAAATTCTTCAGGCGAATCATATCGGGATGAATGTCGAGTCTAAGGAAGGCGAGGGCACCTGCTTCACCCTTTTGTTTGAATAACAAGCAGCTGCAACACCGTCGTCCCGGCGGTTTACTGTAGAAAACTTTCCCCTTTCCGGCGTCGGCGGTCCGGCTTTTGCAGCGGAAGTTAACCGCGCACGCCATTTGTAGTTATTCGGATATGCCAACACCCATTGCTCTCGACGACAATCTTCACTGGTACAAAGACGCGGTCATTTATGAATTGCATATCAAAGCCTTCTGTGATGGCGATGCGGATGGCATTGGGGACTTCCAGGGGCTGCTGCAGAAGCTGGATTACCTGCAGGATCTGGGGGTGACGGCGATATGGCTTCTCCCTTTTTATCCTTCACCCCTGAAAGACGACGGTTACGATATTGCCGATTACTACAATATCAATCCCTCGTATGGGGACATCCCTCAATTCCGACATTTTATGAAGGAGGCGCACCGTCGTAACCTAAAGGTGATCACCGAACTGGTTATCAATCATACCTCGGACGCGCATGCCTGGTTTCAGCGGGCACGCAAGGCGCCCAAGGATTCAAAGGAGCGGAATTACTACGTCTGGACCGACGACCCAACGCAATATAAAGATGTGAGGATCATATTTCAGGATTTCGAAAAGTCGAACTGGACCTGGGACCCCGTAGCGGAGCAATATTACTGGCATCGGTTCTTTCATCATCAACCCGATCTCAACTATGGGAATCCGGCGGTGCAGGAGGAAGTTTTTCGTATCATTGATTTCTGGTGTAAGATGGGGGTGGATGGGTTCAGGCTGGATGCGGTGCCCTATCTGTTCGAACGCGAGAATACCAACGGAGAAAATCTTCCCGAGACCCATGCTTTTCTGAAAAGGCTGCGTCGTCATATCGATGAGCATTTTCCGGGTACCGTCCTGCTGGCGGAGGCCAATATGTGGCCGGAGGACTCGGTGTCATATTTCGGCGATGGGGATGAATGTCATATGAACTATCATTTCCCCGTCATGCCGCGGATGTTCATGGCCCTGCAGATGGAAGACCATTACCCCATCACCGATATATTCGACCAGACACCCCCGATACCGCCCACCTGTCAATGGGCCCTCTTTCTTCGAAACCATGACGAGCTAACGCTGGAAATGGTGACGGACGAAGAGCGGGACTACATGTATAAAGTATATGCACGGGACCCCAAGGCGAGGATTAATCTGGGTATTCGTCACCGACTGGCCCCGTTGCTGGATAACGACCGACGGAAGATCGAGCTGCTGAACTCGCTATTGTTCTCCCTGCCAGGTACGCCTGTTCTCTACTATGGTGACGAGATCGGCATGGGGGATAATTTTTACCTGGGGGATCGCGACGGTGTCCGCACGCCGATGCAGTGGTCGCCGGATCGTAATGCGGGCTTTAGCGCTGCTAATCCACAAAAATTATATCTGCCGCTGATCCTCGATCCCGAATATCATTATGAGTCGGTGAATGTGGAGACGCAGCGTAGCAATACGAGTTCGTTGTTCTGGTTCATGAAACGGATGATCGCTGTACGGAAGAAGTTCAAGACCTTTGGCCGGGGGGATCTGAAGTTCCTGAATGTGGAGAATCCAAAGGTGTTGGCTTTTACGCGCACGTACGAGGACGAGACCCTGCTGATCGTCGTGAACCTCTCGAAGTTTTCGCAGGCTGCCGAGGTCGACCTGCTGGCATATAAGGGATTTGTACCGGTGGAGGTCAGCAGTGCCAACCGCTTTCCGGTGATACGCGACGACGGCCAATATTTTTTTACGCTGGCGCCGTATAGTTATAATTGGTTCGTACTGGAAAAGGCGCATCCGGAAATGGATGAGGAGAAGCCCTTGCCGTTACTGTTACTGCGGAATTGGACAGGTCTGATGGAGGGTAACACCCGGCGCCTGCTGGAGAGTAATATTCTGCCAAAATACCTGATCAGGGCCAAATGGTTTGTGCCTAAGGAGCGCAATACCTATCAGATCGTCATCACCGATCAGGTGACGGTACAGGTCGATGATGATCAAAATCATTCAATATTCTGGCTCCTGCTGGAGATAACGGGTGATGATGGAGTCCCCGGTCTTTACCAACTGCCGCTGTGTTTTGTGAAAGAAGAGGCGGCAAAGAAACTCAGTGAGACCTTTCCCGAGGCGCTGATCGCGCATGTCAAATCAGAAACCGGGGAGGGGGTGTTGGTGGATGCTTTCTTTGTACCGGAGTTTCAACTTGCTTTACTGGAGAAACTGTCTGGACAGAAGGGGCATGCATCGCCCATCGTCTTCGATGGCAATGATACCGTTCGACGCTATTGGAAGGAGAAGGCCGAGTTGCTTCCCAAGATCCATGCTTCTGATCTTTACAATACCGCCATCGCTTATGATGGCATGTTTTTCCTCAAGCTATATCGCAAGGTCGACCGGACCACGAATCCGGACCAGGAACTCACGCGTTTTCTGTCCAGCGAAGCGAAATTCCCATATCTGCCCGCCTTTATAGGCAGCATCGAATGGAAGGACAAAAAGGGTTGTATCGTGTTGGGACTTTTGCAGGAGATGATCGAGAATCATGGAGACGGCTACGTGTATTTCGAGGAGCGGATCAATAATTATATCGAACGGATACTGGCAGGGGAGAAGAATGGGCCACCGCCGCAGGAGCGGCTGGGTACGCTGGCGGAGCCTTTGTCATTCGAAGAGCTGCCTGTCGACCTGCAGAACCTGCTAGGGGTGAATGCATCAGAGCAAGCCCGGCTAATCGGGTTGCGTACCGCCGAGCTGCATCTGGCGTTGGCCTCGGGTATGGGCAAGGATATAAAGCCGGAGGCTTTTTCGCTACATTACCAACGTTCCCTCTATTCATCGATAACGTCGCTGGTGCGGGAGACCTATGAGAACCTGACCCGTTACAAGCGGGCGCTGCCGGCGGATTTGCAAGAGCGGATGGATCGTATTCTGGCCTATCGGCCCGAACTGCTTAGCACACTCAGGAAGATCTATGCGCATAAGATGGAGGTGTCGAAATTGCGTATCCATGGTAATTATCATCTGGGGCAGATCCTGTTGACAGGCAAGGACCTGGCCATCAGCGACTATAGCGGCGACCCTATACTGAGCTTCAGCGAGCGAAGACTTAGACGGAGCGTATTCGTGGACCTCGCGTCGATGATAGCCAGTATTTATGAGGTAGCCTTCGATGGCTTCTTACATAGCCGGCAGGCGCATACGGATGATGCCCGCCGGCTTTTGCCGATGGCGGGGGTGTGGGCGCATTATACCAGCGGTTTTTTTGTCCGGGCGTATAAGGAGCGTGCTAAGGATACCGTGTTGGTACCGGCTTTGGCGGAGGATTTCGAGACGCTGTTGCAGTATTTTGTGGTGCAAAAGGCGATGACTATTTTCAATGGTTACCTGAAAAAGGATCCGCAGCGGTTGGTGATCCCGCAGACGATGTTGCGGGAAGTGTTGACAGGGGCTGGTGCGGCGGTTGAGCCGGTGATGCCGGTGGGGGCGGTTGTTACTTCGTCAGAACCAGCGGGGGCGGGTATTGCTGAAACCGCGACGAAGGCGGCGTCCGCTGATGCCGCTGCCAAAGCGGCGGCAGAGATCGTAGAGCCAAAGCCAGCGGATATTGTGGCGGAGAAAGTGGTTATTCAAAAAGAGTTATCTGAGTAACGGCGGATCTTGCGTTTGCGGCCGCCAGTTTCCTGCGGTTTCGCATGGTTACGGCCGGAATGGGAGGATCGGCATCGCCTTTCGGTTTGCGAATGCCCTGAGGCGTCCATGCAGGTCCGGCGGTTCCGCGGTAGGATCCCTCTACAGCATAAATCTCCGATTCATTATTCCGTGAGGCAATGATCACGTCGGTGCCCTGCGCCTGCTGCTCGAAAAGCCCTTGCACAAGCTCCGGCCGGTTATTGTCCTGCGAGAGATGCGCCAGGAGCAGGTGGCTCATGAAGGCCGGGCGATACTCCGCGAAGAGTTCGAAGGCCTGCCGGTTGGAGAGGTGGCCCTGGCCTCCACGGATGCGATTCTTCAGCGGCCAGGGATAACGGCCGTTTTCAAGTAGTTGTTCATCATAGTTGGCTTCGAGAAAGGCCGCGTGGCATTGGCTGAAATGGCGGATAAGGTTATCACAGACGATGCCCAGATCGGTAAAGACTCCAATGCGGACAGAAGGCGAGGCGACGGTAAAGCTATAAGGATCCGAAGCGTCGTGCATCTTGGCGAAAGCTGTTATCGTGAGTGCGCCGATGGTGATGGGATTGCCGGCCTGAAAGGATCTTACCAATCCAGCGGCAGGTGCAAAGCGACATTGCTCCAGCGTCTTCGCAGTGATATAAACAGGCAAATTATAGCGATGGGACAGCACTTCCAGCCCACGGATATGATCGTCATGTTCATGCGATACGAAGATGGCTTTCACGCGGTCCAGCGGCAGATTCAGGCGGCGCATCCGTCGTTCGGTTTCCCGGCAGGAAAGTCCGGCGTCAATGAGCACGGCTTCTTCTTCATTACCAACGTAATAACAATTGCCGTTACTTCCGGAATTAAGAGATGCGATATAGAGTGTCATGCTTAATTGCAAAATAACCTTAAATCGCTCATATAATAGATTATTTTTGTACCGATATTCAACCCGGAATTATGCCTGATCCCATTTCCCGCCAACACCTGTTAACCGCAGACCTGGGCACCCGTACCATAACGAGCGTCCAGGTGCACGAGATCCGCTTTTCTCCCGGGCAGAAGGCGAGTCTGCATTCGCACCCCTGTCCTGTCATGGGTTATATCCTCGAAGGCTCCGCATTACTGCAGGTGGAAGGTGAGGCGCCGCATGTACTTCATGCGGGGCAGGCTTTTTACGAACCTGCCATGTCCCGTATCGTGCATTTCGACAATCATTCGGCCAGGAATCCCCTGTTGTTTGTGGCCTTCTACCTGCTGAATGGCCGGCAGAGCCTGATCGAGTTCATTTACGAATAGACGGTAT
>JAMFSL010000211.1 GCA_026225275.1 Puia dinghuensis | reverse complement strand
TAAAGAAGACTTTGAGGTTGATAAAACTTTAATTATCTATATACGTAGTATTGAATTTCCCGTTGATCGACACGCTGTCTGTGACATTTGGCAAGTCAAAGCCCGAGCCGTTGAACGTACCTGCTATGCTGTGCGCGGTTGAATCCCAGGCAGTAATAGTGAGGACGACATGGCCCCTGTTGCTGGCAGGTGGGGCGGCGCCAAAACCACCCGCTGAATAAAACGTTGAGCCGAAATCGCCATAGTCGAATAGGACCGACCCGACGTAGGAGTCTATGGGCGTATTTAGTTGGAATGCGCCTCTGAATTCAAGGAAGATATAGGAGCTGTCGGTGGAATGCCGCATCTCCATATTGAAGGCGAAAACGCTGTCTATAATAGTATGAAAACTTGTTGCGGTGGTTGACTGGAAGCTGATCGTGCCGATGGTGGCGGTCATAGCAGGGGAGGCGGAGTTGGATTTTTTACAGGCAGGGATAAGGGATGCTGCCGTTAGGATCACGATGAGAGATAGGTCGGTTTTGGTTAGGGTCATGAGTTAAGATGTTTGGGGGCCAAAATAGAAAATTTTTCGGGCAAAGGCAAATATGGCCAATTCACGTATAAACGCGTAATTTGCGGAAAGCGTATTTCTACGCTAACAGGGGCGGCCCGCCGCAGTTACTTTTACAGCCTAAATCAACCCACCAATGAACCTAGAAACTCCGTTACAAACACTGAAATTCCTCTGGCTGAAATGGCCCATTAACCAGGTGGAATACTGGCTGAACTACCCGACGCCTGGACTGGATTATTTCCTGTTCGATTTCCATTTCCCGGCCACGACCGATCCGGCCAAGCCCCTGGGGCTGTGCGCTTTCGCTCACAACACCACGCCAGGCTATTTTAACCCTTACAACCCGGAGGTATTGCTGCCTTACGAAAGCAATGCCCTGCTGCTCAGCGGCCCGCTCAAACTGACATCCAACACGTTGTCGGTGGCCGCTGTCCAGTCGCTGCTACAGGCAGACCCCTCTCCGAAGGAGTATCTCCTGTTCACCCCTAATGTAAATGCGGATCACCAGGTCTATTACACCGTCACCGCAGAGCCGGCGATGAACGTAAAAGGCGGTAGTGTGAAGACCAAGGATGCAACGCCGCTGACTGGCGGAGGTGGTACCGATACCAACCCCTCGCCGCCGGCAACGCTCTAATTAAAAAGGACCCGGAGATGGGATCATTCTTAACCGACATACTAGATTGGTCCGAAGCGTGGGCGCCGCTCATACCCTTAACTATTTGGGTGCGCCACAGGGAACAACCGGGGTATCTCCGGCCGGTTGTTCTATATATATGGATAGCATTCGTCGTGGACTTTGGCATCGACTTCATCTGGAAGTGCCGAACCCACATCTCACCGCCCTTCAATTCGAACAACTACCTGTACAACATCCACTCGTTGGTCCGGTTCTACCTCTTTGCCCTCTTCTTTATCCGGCTGAACCAGCCGTTCCTCACCCGGCTCAAACGGATCCTGCCGTGGCTGTTCGGGCTGTTCGTCGTGCTGAACTTCACCTTATCCGAACATTTCTTTGACTATTATAACCTGAGCAGCCGCCTCATGGCCCTCGAAGCCGGCCTTCTGCTGTTCTACTGTCTGCAATACTATTTTTATAAGGTAAAGGAAGACCAGGAGATGGCCATCAACCAACCCGATTTCTGGGTGGTCACCGGTCTCGGCATCTACGTCGCCATCAACTTCTTTATCTTTCTGTTGTATAACGAACTTTCGACCTATGACATCATTTTTGCGGTGGGTATCTGGACCGTCCATAATCTGTCCTATATCCTGCTGCAACTTTTTTTAGCAAAAGCCCTATATGAATCTACACGAAGGAAACATTAAGCTGCTTGTCCTGGTAGGCATTTCCGTGATGCTACTGTTATTCGTCAGCTTTCTACTGATCTTTATTTCCACGCAACGCCGGAAACTCCAGTACCAGAAGTATATCCAGCAGCTCCATCAGTCGCAGCAAAACCTGTTGATCGAGGCCGCGGTCCGCAGCGAAGAATCGGAGCGGTTGCGGATCGCAGAGGCACTCCATGACGAAGTGGGCACGCTGCTATCCTCCTCCAAGCTGCATTTCGAGAATATCCGGCTGAATGAAAACGATCCGCACAATACGCCTCTCTATACGAAAGGGCAGGAATTGCTGGACGAAGCCATCGCCCAGATCCGCGGGATGTCTCATAACCTGCACAGTAGTATCCTGCAGGAATTCGGTCTCTTCGAGGCTGTCAGGCATTTCATGCAAAAGCTCATGGACGAGAACCTGGCGGAGGCAACGATGGCCCTGGATTGCCGTTATCCCGCGAACCTGAAGGAGAACGAGATCAGCATCTACCGGATGGTCCAGGAACTGATCAATAACCTCATCAAACATGCCAAACCCAAAAAGATCCATATCAGTTGCGTCAATACGGAAGAGTGGCTCGTGCTGACGATCTTCCATAACGGTAAGGGGCTGACGCAGGAAAAATTCGAGGAACTGAAATTCCAGAAGAACAGCATGGGCTTTAAGATCATCCAAAACCGATTGATCCTCCTTAAGGGTAAATTGATCTTTTCCTCCCGGCCCGATGGATACTTTATTGACATATATTTGCCTACAGCTGACGCGTCGGTTGACGGGGTGTAGCCCTAAGCGTTATCACTTACCTTTTTATAGCTAAAACCATGAGCAAGATCAGGATTGCCATTGCTGATGACTCATCGATCTTCCGGGATGGGTTGAAGGTCGGCCTGGCAAGAGATGACAATTTCGAACTCGTGTTGGAAACCGCTAACGGCGAAGAGCTGGTCGCGGGCATTCAGCGAATTCCTGTCGACGTCGTCCTGATGGATCTGAAAATGCCGGGCATGGATGGCATGGAAGCCACGAAGGTGATCCGCCGCCAGTGGGAGCAGATCAAAGTACTGGCCGTGACGATGTACGACGATGAAAAATTCATCATTCATCTGATGGAAAACGGCGCCAACGGCTACTTGCTCAAAAATGCCAATTCTGCCGAGATCAGCAGGGCGATCTACTGTGTATGCGAGAACGGCTATTACTTCAATGACCTCGTCAATAAGGCGCTGCTGAAAAAGCTCGTGGCCAGAGTGAACCTCACTCCTTCTTTCCGGCATGATATCGATCTCACGGAACGCGAATTACAGGTGCTTCACCTGATCTGCGATGAGAAGACGAATGTGGAGATCGGGCAGATGATCTTTCTTTCTTCGCGGAGTGTAGAGGGGATCCGGCAGCGGCTGATCGAAAAGGTCGGGGCGCGGAATACGGCGGGGTTGGTGCTTTTTGCGGTGAAGAATGGAATTGTGTAAATTGCCTTCATGGCGAAGGATAAGATCCCCTTATATGAGTTGGCGAAGCTGGCTGCGCCTTTGGCGGGGGAGTTCATGATTGAATCGTTCGGTCCTTACCTGGAGCGGCAGTCGCCGCATTTACATCATGCGCACCGGCATGTGTTTTATCACCTCGTGTGTTTTACCGGCGGGTCGGGTCATCATTCCATTGATTTTTTACGATTTCCGGTTGAGGCGGGGCAGATCTACTTTATGCCGCCGGGGCAGGTGCATAGCTGGAGCTTTGAGGGCCGGCCGGAGGGGTATGTGATTAATTTTTCTACGGATTATCTGCGGGCGTTTTTGGGGGATTCTTCATATCTGGACAGGTTTACGTTTTTTAGCGGACGGGCAGAAGATAGCGTTGTGCGGTTGGCGGTGCGGGAGGCTGGGTCCGGGGTGCGGGAGCAAGTCTATGGGTTGTTGCAACAGATGCTGGAGCAGTTTGCTGCGGGGGATGGGGGAGATTTGATGCGGGTACGGTTGCTCGAACTGTTACTGGTGGTGCAGGGAGTGGCTTCGGCTGGGCATGGGGCGCATGCGATCGGTCAGAAGCAGCAGGTGTTGGTTCATTTCCGGCAGCTGATCGAGCAACAGTATAAGGAGTTGCGGCTGCCGGTGGAATACGCCAGGCTGCTACATATCACGCCGAATCATCTGAATGCGCTGTGTCAGGAATTGGTAGGCCGGCCCGCGGGGGCGGTGATCAGGGATCGCGTGCTATTAGAAGCCAAGCGATTGCTGACGAATGCTGATATGACGGCTGCGGAGATCGCGTATGAGTTGAATTTTCAGGATAATTCTTACTTTTCAAGGTTTTTTAAGAAGTATGCGGGGGTGACGCCTGAGGGGTTCAGGAAGGAATGGAGGATTGGGTGATCTATATAATATGGGTGATCTATATAATAATTAAGATGAAGAAAATAAAAGAGCTACTCGCTTGTGTGGTAATATTATTCATTTTTGGATTTGCTGGGTATAAGATATATGTTAGACACAAAACCAATCAGGTAAAGGAGAGTGACTTTATTTATATTAAAGCAGTCATTGTCAATGAAAAAAACTACATGGGGAATAACCCGGTAACTCAAGCTTTTTCATACTCATATATGTTTGTAGTTAACGGCACGACATATAAAGACAACGCCCATGATCCCAATTTAAAGATAGGCGATAGTATCGATGTGAAATATGCCAGAGACAATCCAAGCCTAAACAAACCAGTGCATCCTACGGAGTAAAGACATAAAACCTTCAGGTAAAGAACCTGAAGGTCTCCGGCAAGGCTTTCGGGGCCTGTAATGTGATCGGCAAGGGCTCTTCCGTGGGTCCTATAGGGTACGGATCAAAAGAAATATCATTTGAACAGCTTGTTTTTACGTATTCCTCGTACCACGGTCCAACCATTGGCCGCCGGTTAAAAACGATGCACACGCATAAAAATTATCAGCGACGGATCGGGAATAATAAAATAAGTAGGAACCATTATATGTTAATATGCACACCTGTTCATAAGTCAAATTGATTTTTTCGAAGGAAAATGATAATTTACTTCCTATGAATTATTCACCCGGCCAACAAGTTGTCATCCTGAATACAGCATATCAGCCCGTCGGTTTTGCAGTGGTAGAAGGATATCATGCGGAGACGGGCCGGTACACCGTTTTGTACCAATACCCGGATGCGGTAACTCCCGTGAGCATCCCGGTTCCTGAGCACCGATTAGTGATGCAACCTCGCGTTTAAAGGTTTACTTGAAAACCGGGAACGACTCCCCGGTATTGATTTTGGCTTTGAGATCGCTCAAAATAGAATACAACCCGAAATACGTTCGGTTGACATACAGGGAATGCCGTGACCCCCTGGCTACTTTGGATTCCCGCACTTCCTTCAGATTAGAGAGCTCATCCATGTACTGATAGATCGCAGTAAAATAAGATTCATCCCCGAAGTCGAACTCCGCACGCGTGAAGGGCAGCGTCAGCATATCGATCATCTTCTGGAAAAGCTCGGAGAAGAAGGTGATTTCTTTTTCGGTGTCACTGGGGTGGATCATTTCGAGATTGGTATAGATCTCCCGGCGGCGGACCTCATCCTGTAACACTTCCTTATTGGTCAGCAAAAAGTAATTGACATAAAAATCCTCAGGTATCTCCTTGATACAACCAAAATCGAACACCCCCACTGTCCCATCATCCCGCATGAGGAAATTTCCGGGGTGCGGGTCTGCATGTACCTTCCTGAGCTGATGCACCTGGAACTGATAGAAGTCCCACAGGGCCTGGCCGATACTGTTGCGGACCTCCTGAGAGGGGTTACGCTCCAGGAATTCTTTCAGATGAAAGCCCTGCAGCCAATCCATCGTGATGATCCTGTCACTCGATAGCTCGGGATAATAGGTGGGGAAGATTAGGTTTTTGATATGGGCGCATTGCTGCGACACTTCCATGCTCCGGCGGAGCTCGAGCCGATAATCGGTCTCCTCCAACAGTTTGCCTTCTATCTCATCGAAGTATTTGTCCATGTCTACTTCGTTCATCCCCACGATCCGTAAGGCAAAAGGCTTGACGATCCTCAAATCTGACTTGACACTGTTGGCCACGCCCGGATACTGGATCTTTACCGCCAGCTCCTTGCCCCATTTTTCAGCTTTATGCACCTGCCCGATGGAGGCTGCATTGGATGCCTTGATCTCGAATTGATCATAGAGCTGGGCAGGCGTTTTGCCCAATGTCTTTATGAACGTATTCACCACAAGCGGACCCGACAGCGGCGGCGCGCTGTATTGGGACATGGCGAATCGTTCGGTATATGCTTTGGGCAGCATGCCCTTGTCCATGGACAGCATCTGGGCTACCTTGAGTGCGCCGCCTTTCAGCCCACTCAGCGTATCATAAATATCCTCCGCATTGTCGGCATGCAACTCTTCTTTGGTGGTGGAAGGATCGATGAGCTTTTTTGTATAATGCTTGAGGTAATTGGCGCCCACTTTCAATCCCGTTCCTACGAATCTGCTGGCGCGTTCTACCTTGCCGGTGGGAATGCTTGTCTGTTCTTTCATGATGCTACATTTTCCTCGATGCTACGATTTCCGGGCGATTCTTTGCGGGGCTATTTCCTTGCGAAAACGAACTTGCCGAAGTCCAAAATGGAATCAAGCGTATTGCTGCTAATCAACTGGAAGCTCAAATTAACCGCTTTTTCTATCGCGGCGTCCGTCATCTCGAAGCGCTCGCTATCGTCTTTGACCCAGTATTGGAGAACGAAGAGGGCCTGTAGCCAGAAACCATGAACGTATTGATCCGACACAAATTTTCGTTCTTTGATCTCACCGCTCTGATACCCTTCTTTGATAAGATCGCGGATATAGTCATAAAAGGCGATCCTGAACGACTCCAGCTGGTCGATATGCAATGGCGGGGCGAGGTATTTGTCCTTCTGCAACAGGATATAGCTCCTGTTCTCCCGCAGTCTTTGTACCCAGAGGAAATAAAAAGCGAGGAGCTTTTCCCGGGAATCGTAGTTGAGATACGTCGCGTCCGGTTTTAGCTTTTCCAGCGTGTCCACGAAGAAGGAGCGCCAAATGTCCTTTTCGAGGGCCTCAAACGAAGAATAGTTATCGTAAAAGGTGGATTCAGGGATGCCCAGCTGCTGGGTGAAAGTGTAGACGGAAATAGGCTTTTTGCCGTTTTCCAGCCAGTATTTGATGTAGGCGTCTCGGGTGAATTGCTTGTCCATGGAGGGATATTTATCTGTTGGAATGAATAACACCCCGAACAATCGGTTGGTTTAAGGATTTTATATATATTTATAAGGGAGCGAACCCCCTTTTTTTATGAAATATTTATACCTGATCTTACTCGTGGCCGGTGCGTTCTTATCGGGATTGGCCGGCATCGCTCAATCTACCCTGCCGCTCATCCATGCAACGTCGAAGCACGTATCCATCAAAGACGGCGACTACCTGGATAAGGATAGCTGGAATCTTTCGCCCAAAGCGCGGCCCGACATCTACACGGCGGATCGGTCACGACATACCAAATGGGTGACCTTTTATACCGACATCGATTCGATCAGGGTTAAACTGCGGCCCGGCGCGACATTCGACTTTATCATTTTATTGAATGGGAAGGATTCGTGTTATACGAGGGTTGCTTCGGTACTACCGGCAGGACGAAGGGAGGACGCGGGGCCGGCGACGCATGATACCATCCCTTTCACGCTGACGGCCTACAATGCCATCTGCGTTCAATCGGTCGTCAATGATACTACCTCACTGGACCTGCATTTCGATCTCAGTTCGTTCGACTTTGTCCTCACCACACCCAACTACAAAAGATTCCGGCAGATCAATAAAGTGCAGATCGGTCCGCTCAATTGGATTCATCCCAAAGTATATTCTGCTCCCAATACCGCTCGCGATATGGATGGCCGCTTCGGCTGGAACCTCTTCGACGGAAAATGTGTCGAGCTCGACTACGACCACAATCTCATCATCATCCATTCCAAACGGCCCACCCACCTGAAAGGCTATACCCGGTCAAAACTGGATTTCCTCCGATCTTACCCCTGCGCCAAAGCCACGATCATCGTGGATAAGCAGTCCTATAGCGGCGACTTTATGTTCGACTGTGGCGCTGACCGGGCCCTCTTCCTCGATAGTAACTGGGCGGCGCGGCAGCATTTTCCCGGGAATCTGAAAGTACTCGCTACCTCCGTCATGCGTGATGGGGCCGGCCGGAAATATGAAAATAAAATTGTTTCAGTGCCTCAACTGAGCGTGGATGGCTTTACACTAACGGACATTCCAACCTGGCTGCTCGGTAGCCGGAATCCGGCGGGGTTTTCAGTCAACCTCTTCGGTAATGACCTGCTCAAGCGGTTTAATATGGTCCTTGATTTTCAAAATGACCGGCTTTATTTGAAGCCTAATGGATTGATGAAAGTGGGTTATAGGG
>JAMFSL010000210.1 GCA_026225275.1 Puia dinghuensis | reverse complement strand
GCTGGCCTGTCGTACAGACCGAAAGCAAATTCGAGATCTTCAAGGCTAAACAGTCTGCCCCCCGCGCCATCCCGCAGACTAACAACCCGATGCAGATAACGGGTAAGGATAAAAAGGCATTCTAAAGGCCGATACGCCAAATAGGTCCCATAAAAAGGCCCGTAAGAATCAACTTACGGGCCTTTAACTGTTCATCCCAGGCCCTTCACCACCAACCCCGTAACAATAGCCATCCCAATGCTCACCAGCGTTCCGATCACCAGGTATTCCGTCTTGACTTCCTGCCGGTCCTTTTCATTGAACCGGATAATCCCTTTAGCCGTGACCAGCAGGCCTATCGCCGAATATTGATTTTGCAGAACCAGGATAAGGACAATGATCCGCTCCGCAATTCCTATCCACTTACCGGCATGAGCAAGACTATTGTCAGCGTCATCGATTCTTTTACTCCACTGGCTCGTCAACTGTCCGATCAGAATACCCGCCGGACTCGTCACAAACACAAAGGCTGCCAACTCTATCCAGTTGTGCAGATCCCCATTCCACCGATGAAGTAATTCCCAAAAAAGAGTTGGATCCTGAAAGCTAATCCCCCAGCACACAGCTATGACACCCAGATGCAGCAACTGATCGATCAGGAAATAACTGATCTTTTTCGGCCGGTAAGATTTCCATCCGTCGATCAGGATATGAGTGACCAGGATAATGCATACAGCCGGCCAATAGACCCAACCAACGAAGATCAACGCGACAACGGCTGTCACCAGACCATGTAAGTACAGCTTTCCGGAGGCAAAATGCTTTTCATTGCGGTCCGCAACCCAACCTGCCGGCTGAAATACAAAGTCAGTCAGCAGGTGGGCCAATACTAATTTTGTCAGCCATACGGCCTCTATCATCATTGGATCAGTTTGATAAGGTTTTCAAATTGTTGTAGGATCCTTTCTATCTCAGGCCATCTGCCGGCAGTGACCAGTTGTGATACGGTACTCTTCGATTTTCCGAGCTTCGAGGCGGCCTCCTGCTGCGTATCCCCTCTCAGCAACAAAACAATAGCTGCCGCCTGCTTGGCAGTCATTCCACGATAAATCGCATCCAGATAATCGGCCATGACTTGCAATCCGATATCCGCTATCGGCTGGTCACTGACAATCGATAACCGCCGCTCCATATGCTGGATGTCATCTAATCCCCGTCCGGATAAAAGAAATGCCTCACCCCTGGCCGTGCCCGGCTTTCGCACCGGAAGAACTACCGGACCGATACCAATGCTGATCCTGACATCGGTTAAGGCAGGCCCATCTTCCATCTCAGTCAGACTGACCGCCAGCGACCGGACTAATAAAGCTACCCGCAGCGATCCGACCGGATCCTGCATATACGTCTGAAAACTGTCCCCCCGGTAAAATTCAGTTATATATTCAGAGAAGGCCCTCTCCAGCCTTTCTAACAGTATAGCCTCCTCCGTAGGAGGCAATTGAGTGGAATTGACTATATCGCCTGTGAGAACGGCGTGAATGGAGTGTTTTAGCATACCAGCACCTTAAATTCCGTACAAATATACGAACTTTTCCGATTTCCGTACCTTTTACCGAACTCCACTACATTCCGTATCTTTTACCGAACTTTACCAAATTCCGTACCTTTTACCGAACTAATAGGCGCTCCCATCCTGCACTTTAACCTTCTTTTTACCTGCTTTCTGCTCAAAATCAAGCACTTCTTTTGGCTTGGTCACCGCCTGGGTGGAATCGGACCCCGACCGTTGACTCGTCTGGGTCTTTTCTAACTTACCCAAAGTATAAACCTGCGTTCTGGTGACCATCCCGGTCCGTGGATCATAAAATTTCCATTCTCCATCCCGCAAGGCCACCCCTTCATTCTTCACAATAACCTTCCTGTAACTGTCCAAACGGTCAATATCCTCGATCTCGAGCGTGTCATATGCTTTTTCGGGGTTCAGGGCCCGCCATTTCTCTTCCCTCAATAAAGTACCATTGATCCCGAAATACTGGGCGATACTGTCCTTCATGCCCCACTTGTAGTATTCTGTGCCAATAAGGTCGCCCTGCAGGCTAAATAACCTCCAGGTACCTACCTTGAGACTGTCATGGTAAACGCCTTCTTCCTCAAACCCCGGTTCGCCCCGCACCTCATCATAGTGATTGACCCACCGCCCCTGCCGCTTATCATGCTTGTCCACACAATTCAACGTATCCCCCCTGGGGCCAATGATATAATCCTTCCATTGTGAATAACCACGTAGGCTGATGAGCTGCACAGTAGCAAAAAGGAGAAAAAATACGATCTGGCGCATGTTATAATGGGTAACGAAAATCATTCCAATTTATTGAGCCGGAAGCCCCATTCCCCCTCGCCCGTCGTAGCCTCCTTCGGCCGTCCGCCTTCGGGTGCCGGAGCCTCCGGCGGAGGAACCCAGAAGCTTGCCGCAGGCGATGCCGGCGAAGGCGGGTCACCTCCCATCTCATTGTAGGCGGGGAACCCTATATTTGTATACTCAATTGATTGACATGAAAATATACCTTGGGTTCGTCCTAATACTGCTGTATACCGCCACCAGCGCGCAGCAGTCCGCCGCACCGGCAAAACAGCCGGCTGTACCCACGACGATCCACGAGATAAAAGAAGCCCTGGAAGAATCACCCAACCCGATCCTGTACGCCAAACAAATCCTGAAAAAGAGGTTTAAGATCGACACCATCACCATCAACCAGACCAATCACTTCGGCGGCCTGGCCGATAGCCTCGCATACAACGGGAAGGAAAAAAAGGTATACGGCCCCTACGGTCCGAAGGGCCAGCAATTCCTGGTCCAGCTCCTCAGCAAGGCGCCCAATCAGTTCTATCATATCAGCCAGATCTTTATCGATACCTCGGTTTTCACCTATCGGATCGCCGACTCTATCGGCAACCTGATCCTGAAAAAGCTGAAGAACGGCTCAGCTACTTTCGAACAACTGGCAATGACCTATTCAATCAGCGGCGAAGTCAACGCTAATGGCGACCTGGGGTGGATCGCCAGGGGTGCTCTATATCCCGTTATAGAACATGAAGTGCTTGGACATAAGAAGGGAGATGTTTTCAAGCTATGGAGCCGTGCCGGACTCAACATTATTCGCAAAGATGACGAACCGAAGCAGGATACGGGTTTCGCCCTTATGATGCAGGTGTTCCTGTAAAGAATAGTACCGCCAGTTCATACCCCTTCAATCCTAATCCAACAATCGACCCTCTCGCTTTCGCAGAGACATGCGAGATCCTGCGGAATTCTTCCCGTGCATGTACATTGCTGATATGAACCTCTATCACCGGCGCCTTGATAGCGGCAATAGCATCCCCGATAGCCACTGACGTATGCGTATAACCGCCGGGATTCATAATAATCCCGTCACTGAACACACCTGCCCGCTGCAATTCATTGATCAGCTCTCCCTCTACATTACTTTGAAAATAGCTGAACGTTATCGCCGGATATTTTCTTTGCAACCCGTCATAATACTGTTCGAAAGTCTGACTGCCGTAGACATCCGGCTCCCGGGTTCCCAGCAAGTTTAGGTTAGGACCGTTGATAATGACAATGTGCATAAGACTCCGGTTAATGATGTTGCTTGATCAGGGCAATGAATTCATCGAAAAGATATCGGCTGTCGTGCGGCCCGGGGGTCGCCTCGGGATGGTATTGTACGGAGAAAGCCGGACGATCCCGCAGTCGTATGCCTTCGATAGATTCGTCATTCAGATTAACATGAGTAATCTCAATATTTTCCGCATTCCTGACCGCCTTGGGATCCACCCCAAAACCATGATTTTGTGTAGTGATCTCACAACGGCCCGTGATCAGGTTCTTCACCGGGTGGTTCAGTCCCCGGTGCCCGTGGTGCATTTTAAACGTGGGTATATCATTGGCCAGCGCCAGCAGTTGGTGACCCAGGCAAATACCGAATAAGGGCTTCTTCTCCTTGAGGATCTCTTTTACCATGGGAATGGCGTAGTCCATCGGCGCGGGGTCCCCGGGGCCATTGGAAAGGAAATAGCCGCTGGGCTGAAATTCTTTGAGCCGGGATAAAGGCGTTTTCGCCGGGAACACCTTCACATACGCCCCGCGTTCCACCAGGCATTGCAAAATATGCTGTTTAACCCCGTAATCCAGCACCGCTACCCTGACCGGCGAAGCGGGATCACCTAGTTCATATTCCTTGTCCGTGCTGACGGCCGAGGCCAACTCCAGCCCATCCATAGAAGGAGTGGCCGTCAGGATGACCTTTAACGCCGCAATATCTGAGATCTCCGAAGAAATGACACAGTTCATGGCGCCCTTGACCCGGACATGCGCTACCAGCGCCCGGGTATCCACCTCTTCGATGCAGACGATATTGTTAGCCCGCATATACTCATCCAGGCTTCCCTTAGCCTGTATCCTCGAAAACTGCTCCTCGAGATTACGCCCGATCAAGCCGCGGATCTTAACGCCGGAAGACTCTACATCGCTATCTTTCACCCCGTAGTTGCCGATATGGACACTATTCATGATCAACACCTGCCCGTAATAGCTCGGGTCGGTAAAAACCTCCTGATAGCCGGTCATGCCTGTATTAAAGCATATTTCGCCGGAAATTGTGCCTCTCTTACCGAATGCTTTGCCATAATGGACCGAGCCGTCTTCGAGCAGCAGGACAGCCTGAGTGGGAGATGTTGTATGGGACATGGAGAATGGAAAATTTTGCAAAAGTACTTATTTTTTTGCCTTACGACCCGAATGAAGCCGCATTTTTCAGACAAAAAAAACCGGACCTTTTAAAAGCCCGGTTTTCACGTTCATTTATCTTACTGACCAGCCTATTCGGCAGCCTTCGATTCTTCCTTGGCATCGGTAGTCCCCGCAGCGTCCTTTGCAGGAGCAGCAGGATCCGTTGCAGCTTTCTTCCGACTACCTGCGCGACGTGTCCTCTTACCCGTAGCCTCTGCTTCACCTTTACCTTTACCATAGATCTCATTGAAATCTACCAGCTCGATGAGGGCAGTCTCGGCATTATCACCTACGCGGGCTCCCAGCTTAATGATGCGGGTATAACCGCCCGGACGACCGGCCACCTTGGTAGCAACAGTAGAGAAGAGTTCCGTTATCGCATCCTTATCCTGCAGATAGCTGAACACAACCCTGCGCTGATGCGTAGTATTGTCCTTGGCTTTGGTGATCAGCGGCTCCACATAAGTCCTCAGGGACTTGGCTTTAGCCAGAGTAGTAACGATCTTCTTGTGGGTGATCAGTTGAATGGCCAGGTTGCTCAGCAGCGCTCTGCGGTGCGAGGCGGTACGGCCTAAATTGTTGATTTTGTCTCCGTGACGCATGACTGTTGATTTTAAACCTTACACCGTGTCAGGATTTGTAAGGCTATATTAAAAAAAGAGTCGGCCCGCATACAGCCCTGAGCCCTTTAATTGGACTCGAGGCCGACAGTATCAAAATTACTTATTCATCATCAACCTTCAGCTTACCGAGATCCATACCGAAGTGCAGACCTCTTTCGCCCAGTACCTGCTCGATCTCAGCCAGAGACTTCTGCCCGAAATTGCGGAACTTCATCAGGTCTTCCTGCTCATAGGTCACCAGCTCACTGAGACTGTTGATCTTGGCGGCTTTCAGACAGTTGAAGGCGCGCACGGAAAGATCCAGATCTTCCAGCGGAGTCTTTAGGATCTTGCGGAGCTGCAGCGTCTGTTCGTCGACCAGATCCTCTTTCTTCTCTTCCTTATTGTCGAAAGTGATGTTCTCATCGGTGATGATCATCAGGTGCTGGATCAGGATCCGGCTGGCCTGCTTAACAGCTTCTTCCGGATGAATGGTCCCGTCCGTAGATACTTCCATGATGAGCTTTTCGAAGTCTGTGCGCTGTTCCACACGGGTATTCTCGATGGAATATTTCACATTCTTGATCGGCGTAAATATGGCGTCGGTCGGGATATAGCCAAAGGGCGCATCTTTCGGTTTGTTATCTTCTGCCGGTACATAGCCACGACCTTTACCGATCGTGATCTCGATATCCAGCTTGGCAGAAGAATCCAGGGTACAGATCAGTAAACCGGGGTTCATTACCTCGAAGCTGGGAGTAGCTTCCCCAAGTGTTCCGGCAGTGAATTCCGTCTTGTTCTTCAGGCTCAACGTTATCTTTTCCTGAGCCACTTCATGTTCAACCTTCTTCTTGAAACGAACCTGCTTCAGATTAAGGATGATTTCCACCACGTCTTCCGTTACACCCTTCAGGGTAGCGAATTCATGGTCGGCGCCTTCGATTTTGACCCCGATGATCGCATATCCTTCCAGCGAGCTAAGCAGCACCCGGCGCAAAGCATTGCCGATGGTGACACCATAACCCGGTTCTAAAGGGCGAAATTCGAATTGGGCTTCAAAATCAGTCGCCTTTTGAAGAATGATCTTGTCTGGTTTCTGGAAATTTAAAATGGCCATATTTAAATTTACGATTTAACTGTTTAAAACTTCAGCAATACCCCCTGTGTACCAGGCCGGCACTCCTCCGTTATTACTTGGAATACAACTCAACAATCAACTGCTCCTTAATGTTCTCCGGAACACTCTCGCGTTCAGGAAAAGCAATGAAAGTTCCTGAGAACTCAGCATCAGTCCAGTCCAGCCAGTTGAATTTGACATTCTTCCCGCGGATTTGGCCGGTGATGGATGCATTAGTCTTTGCAGACTCCTTCAGGCTGACCACATCTCCCGGACGAAGCTGGAAAGAAGGGACATTAACTACTTCACCATTCACGGTAACATGCTTGTGCGTCACCAGCTGACGGGCTGCCGGACGGGAAGGAGCGATGCCGAGACGATAGACCGTATTGTCCAGCCGGGCTTCCAGTAATTTGATCAGGTTCTCACCGGTAACACCTTTGATCCTGTTCGCCTCATCGAAAGTATTGCGGAACTGACGCTCCAATATACCATACGTATACTTGGCCTTTTGTTTCTCTTTCAGCTGCAGCGCATACTCCCCCGGAGCCTTACGCTTCTTAGTACCACCATGCTGCCCGGGAGGGTTGCTGTTCTTGGTGAGATACTTTCCATTACCTAAGATAGGTTCGCCAAAAATGCGACAAATTCTGGTCTTTGGACCCGTGTAACGTGCCATAATGAAATTGGTTAGATTTTTAAGTTCCCGAAATAAGCTTATCTAAAAATCTTAAAATTGAAGCTTACCCGGCTTGTAAATTTATTTTCGTTCCTCTCGACCGAATGATTCGACCGACTCCTATACTCTACGTTTCTTCGGCGGACGGCAACCGTTGTGCGGCAGCGGCGTCACATCCTTGATCATCACCACCTCGATACCGTTATTGGCCAAAGCGCGAATGGCGCCTTCCCTGCCCGATCCGGGGCCCTTTACATACACATCCACCTTCTTCAGACCGGCATCGATCGCCGCCTTCGCAGCATCGGATGACGCCATCTGTGCCGCATAGGGAGTGTTCTTCTTGGAACCCTTGAACCCCATCTTACCGGCACTGCTCCAGGAAATAACCTGGCCGTTCTTGTTGGTGAGACTAATGATGATGTTGTTGAAACTGGCGGTGATATGGGCATCCCCATATACATCCACCTTCACGATCCTTTTTTTAGCAGCTGCTTTCGCGCTGTTTGCCTGTGCTTTTGCCATAAAGCTCTTAAATGAGGTAGTCTTGTTAAAAAATCAATCCCGTTTTACCGGAACCGCATCAGCCCTCCGCCTGCACCTGGCATCCGCAACTGATCCGAAATATCAACAGTGCATATGACCACATAAGCCGACAACTGCACCAGGCAGCCATCAGCTCATGATGAATGACTATTTCTTGGCTATCTTTTTCTTGCCGGCAACCGTCTTCCGCTTGCCTTTACGCGTGCGGCTGTTGGTACGGGTACGCTGACCACGAACCGGCAAGCCCTTCCTGTGACGCAATCCGCGATAACAGGCAATATCCAGCAGACGCTTGATATTCATCTGAACTTCTGACCTCAGAGCGCCTTCAACCTTGAATTCATTGGTGATAATGTTACGGATGGCATTCAGCTCATCATCGTTCCATTGATTCACCTTCTTGTCGAAGTCAATACCCGCATTGGTCAGGATATACTGGGCAGTAGAACGACCAATGCCGAAGATATAGGTCAATCCGATCTCGCCTCTTTTATTTTTTGGTAAGTCTACACCGGCAATACGTGCCATATTCTAATTTTTCTTTTTTAAATATATTCCCATGCCGAAGACTCGCCTCGATCATCGGTGAACCAACGTAAGATTAACCCTGCCGCTGCTTAAAACGGGGATTCTTTTTGTTGATCACATAGAGCTTCCCCTTCCTCCTCACGATCTTACAATCGGCACTGCGCTTTTTAATGGATGCACGAACTTTCATATCTATATTATTTATATCTGAATATGATCCTTCCCCGTGTTAAATCGTATGGACTCATCTCAACCCCGACCTTATCACCCGGCAATATCCGAATGTAATTCATTCTCATTTTCCCTGAGATGGTCGCCAATATTTCGTGCCCGTTTTCCAGTTTAACTTTAAACATTGCATTGGATAAGGCCTCCAGAATAATACCATCTTGTTTAATGAGTGCTTGTTTCGCCATACAGTTTTTGGGAGCGCAAAGATAGGAATAATTTCTATCGTATCAAAAAATAGCGCTAAAATGTATTTTTTGATACGATAATGTCTTTTTTTCGGCTTCGGCCCAAGGCCGGAAGCGATCCGGGCGTGCCCGGTTCAGGCCGAAATATAAAATCCCGGCAAAAAAATTAGTTTTTATTGAAAATATAACCCTCCGATACCCCTTATTAATGGGTTGAAACGCCCACCGGCCGCATCAAATCCACCTTGGTCATCGAATGATAATGATTCTGAAGGACATGTACACTGATAGGTTGCGTAATATGCCGCCGGTCTTCCCGATACCAAATCTCATAATCGGAAAATTTCCCATTTCCGGACAACAGGATCCGAAAAGGTCCCTTCAGATACTTGATCTTCCCATCCGGCATTTCCTGCCGCTCAAAACCAAACTGCAACAATTGCCCTTCATCCAGCGGTATGGCATTCAAATGCTCGGGACCATACCAGAAATCCTGTACATCCGTCTTCACATCCACCTTCCTCTCTTCTTTGTCTATACCCACCACTTCACCTTCCCGGGAATTACCCTCAAATTCGGCCAGCACAATATCGCCGACCCTTAATTCATGTAAGTTGATCATATAGCACCGTTTTTGTTATTTCCGAATTTACGGGAATTTCAGGCCAATTCCAAAGCCTCCGGTTTTTCACTGATCCCGGCTATCTCCTCCGCGTATAGCTTTACCCCTATTGCACCGGCATTCTCAACCGCCTGTCGGGCATCCCATGCCCCTACCAGTGCAATCGCAATGCCATGTTGCCTAGGACGCAGCTCATCCAGAAAAGCATTATCCTGGCGATATTCTCCTCCTTTCTTATTTGCCCAACTCCCGGGAATAAAGCAGCTTTCCTTCCGAATAAGTGGCCACCACCCTGGTCGCTAACACATCCTCCTGCTTAACTACCATCAGATCCTTATCCAAAATGACAAAATCCGCGCTCTTACCGGCCTCCAGGCTGCCGATCTCTTTCTCCAGGCAGTCCGCCCTGGCCGCCCAGATGGTCATACCGCAAATCGCCTCTTTGGGCGTGAGAGAATTCTCCGGCTGAAATCCCCCCGCAGGATACCCCTTTGCATCGACCCGGAATACAGCCGCCAGGAAAGTCTTGAAAGGGCTGATATCCTCGACAGGAAAATCGGTCCCCAATGGCAGCCACCCATTCTGCTGCAGCAGTTGCCTGTACGCATACGCCCCCTTCAGCCTGGCGGCCCCCAGACGCTCCCCAGCCCAATACATATCGCTGGTAGCATGAGTAGGCTGCACCGAAGGAATCACCGAGGCCCGGCCGAACAGGTCGAAATCCGACTCGTTGATCACCTGCGCATGCTCGATCCGCCAGCGCTTATCATTCTTTCCTTTCAGGTATTTATTGTAGATCTGCAGGATCATCCGGTTGGCGGAATCCCCGATCGCGTGGGTACATAATTGAAAGTCAGTGCCCGCCACGCGCTGCGCCAGGGAATCATAGTGGGTCACACCGGCTCGCAAAAAACCGTACCAGCCTGCCCTGTCATCGTAAGGCTGCAGCAGACAGGCCCCACGGCTACCCAACGCTCCGTCAGCATAGGCCTTTACTCCTTTTACATACAACAGGTCCGTCTTATAAGGCCCTTTAGGCAGATAGTAGTCCAGGTTGGCCGGCTTATCGCTGATCATCACATACATCCTCATCTTCAGCATCCCGGCCTTTTGCAGTGAATCGATCCGCTGAATATCCGCCTTGTTCAGACCAGGATCGGTCACAGTCGTCAGTCCCTGCGCAAAACATCGCCGCTGCCCGCTATCCAGCTGCACCGCAAAATCGGCAGCCGATACGGCCGGAATTTGGGAAAAGACCAGTTGCTGCGCATTATCCACCAGGATACCCGTCAGCCGCCCGTTCTTCGTCTCGACAACCCCTCCCATCAAGGTCTGACCCGGATGCACACCCGCCAGTTCCAACGCTTTGGCATTGGCGATCACCGCATGACCATCGACCCGGACCAGCACAACCGGTGTGGAAGGAAACAGTTCGTTCAGCCGGGTATTATCCGGAAAAGCCTTACCGGGAAACTTATTCTGATCCCAGCCATGACCCAATATCCAGGCCTGCCCGGGATGGGCATCGGCAAATTGCTTTACTCTTTGCACGACCTCCTCAAAGCTGCTACTGCCAACAAGCGCAGCCTCAAATAAGGATTGGCCATATTCTACGAAATGAGAATGCGCATCGATAAACCCCGGATAGACGGCTTTCCCACCTGCATCGATCTCCCGCACAGCGGTATACCGGTCACGGACATCCGCATCCGTCCCGACAGCCACAATCTTCCCGCCGGCAACGGCAAATGCCTGTGCCACACTGAACGCACTATCCACCGTATAGACCTTGCCATTATACAGGATCATATCCGCTGGTTGACGGGAATGGCAGGCCGCCATAACAGCCAGCGCAATAAAAGTCAGAAATGTCCGAATGGAATGCGGGAAGCTCATACAGAGATGATTTCCCCGAATATAAATCAAATCACCTGTATTACTCCGCCCAGCTCATGGTATACCCGGGATTCTCTATTTCCAGCGCCTCCACTGTCAGCGACAGTGGATGAAACGTATCCACCATCACCGCCAGTTCCTTCGTCTCCTTCGCACCGATACTGCGCTGAACGGCGCCCGGATGTGGCCCATGCGGTATGCCGCCGGGATGCAGCGTCATCATCCCCCTGGTAACATTCTTCCTGCTCATGAAGTCGCCGTCGACATAATACAACAGCTCGTCACTATCGATATTGCTGTGATTATAGGGAGCAGGAATGGACTGCGGATGGTAATCGAATAACCGGGGACAAAAGGAACAGACGACGAAATTATGCCCTTCAAAAGTCTGATGTACCGGAGGCGGCTGATGCACCCGCCCAGTGATCGGCTCGAAATCATGGATGCTGAAGGCAAAAGGATAACAGCAGCCATCCCAGCCAATCACATCGAAAGGATGGTGACCATAGTGAATTCCATATATCCGCCCCTTCTTCTTTGTCAGGATAAGGAAATCTCCCTTCTCATCACAGGTCGTCAGCAGCTGCGGCCCACGAATATCCCTTTCACAATAAGGCGAATGCTCCAGCAACTGACCGTAAGGGGAAAGGTATTTTTTGGGGTATCGGATCGGACTGAAAGATTCTACGATAAACAGCCGGTTGTCCGGGTTGTCGAACCGGATCCGGTAAATCGTGCCCCTCGGCACGACCAGGTAATCCCCATAACCGAAAGACAACTCCCCATACATCGTTTCCAGCACCCCGCTGCCATGATGGATAAAGATCATTTCGTCCGCGTCGGCATTCTTGAAAAAATAATCCTGCATACTTTGCTGCGGCGACGCCAGAACGATATGACAATCGTTATTGACCAGTACCGGACGCCGGCTCTGCAGATAATCTTCATGCGGCGGGATCCTGAACCCATCGAAACTCCGGTGCTTCAGCATTTTCTCCTCGGCAATCCGGGGCTGAACGTCGTATGGTTCGTCCATAGAAATGATCTCCGTTGGTGGGTGACAGTGATAAAGCAGAGAATAATCGTTGGAAAAGCCTTCCGTACTGAATAATTGCTCCGAATAAAGTGAGCCGTCGGCCTGCCGGAATTGAGTGTGGCGTTTGTGTGGGATATTTCCCAGTGAATAGTAATGTGGCATGGATAATCGTTGCCCTAAAATTAGTTAAAACTCTGGGTTATGCTCTTATTAACACTACCTTTATGTAAAATTATTTTTTCCGGTGCCTATCCGAAATTGCTTCTGCCTTTGCTTAGCCTGTTGCCTTATCGCCTGCCATGAACGCTCGAAATGCATGAGCTTTTATTATTGGCAGAATGTCTTTTCTCTGGATAGTGCGGAAAAAAAGACCCTGCAGGACAATTCCGTCCGATTTTTATATGTCCGGTATTTCGACGTCGACTGGTCTCCGGCAGACACCACCCCGGTCACCGCCGGACAGCTTAGCTACCAGTCTCCCCCATCCGGATATACTGTCATCCCGGTCATTTGCTTTAACAACAGGGTCTTCGAACAGCTATCGCCAACTGATATCCCGTCCTTCACCGCCGGCATCTTCACCCGCGTCAGAATGATCAATGCCTCACGCCATCTGCAAACCAGGGAAATCCAATTCGATTGCGACTGGACGGAAAAAACCAAGGACAACTATTTCAGCTTCCTCCGGGAATATCGTCGCATCTCTGTTCAGACGATCTCCACCGCCATCCGGCTGTATCAGTTGAAATATCCGGACCGTACAGGCATTCCGCCCGCAGACCATGGGGTTCTGCTGTACTTTAATATGGTCAGGACCGATACCGGTGATGAAAAATCTATCTTCGAAAGGTCCGTGGCCCACCGCTATACTCCGTCGCTACGCTCCTATCCCATGACCCTCGACGTTGCATTGCCCATTTTTCCCGGTCCCAAAAGCACTAAGGACGAAGAAGACCTTATGGAGATCATCACGGATATCAACCAGCATTCAAACCACCACATCCGAGATCTTATCTTTTTCGATCTTGACAGTCAAAACATCCGGCAATTCGACAGTAATCTTTTTAAAGAGGTACTCGACCATACCGATTAACAATCTAACGTCTTCCTTATGCTGACCATCGGCTTGCTATCCGACACCCATCATTTCCTCGATGACAACGTTTTCCGCCACTTCGAATCCTGCGATGAGATCTGGCATGCCGGTGATTTCGGCACGATCGAAATAGCCGCCAGATTGGCCGCCTTCAAACCACTGCGGGGAGTATATGGTAATATCGACGGCCAGGATATCCGCAGTGAATACCCCGAAAACCTTCGTTGGCAATCGGAAGGCGTCAACGTCTTCATGACTCATATCGGCGGTTACCCACCCCGGTATAACCCTGTCGTCAGGAAACAGCTGACTGACGATCCCGCTCAGTTATTCATCTGCGGACATTCGCATATCCTGAAGATCATGTATGATGAAAAGCTGCAATGCCTGCATATGAACCCCGGTGCAGCCGGCAGACAGGGATGGCACAAAGTGCGGACCCTCATCCGGTTTGTAATCGACGGCAATAATATGAAAGATTGTAAGGTAATAGAACTGGGCCCGCGTTAGGCCGTACGTCAGGACCGGTGCGTCATACGATTCCCCTCCCTCCGCGACCCGTTACAGGTACTCGAGTATTTTCATCCGGAGCTCATTAGGCTTGAACGGCTTACTGACAAAATCGTTCATTCCGCAAGCCATAATTTCACTGATGATCTCGTTCTTGGGAGAAGCTGTGACGGCGATGATAGGGATATCCTTGAAGTGCTTGCGGATTTTTCGTGTACAGGCAAACCCATCCAACAACGGCATCTGAACATCCATCAGGATCAGGTCGTATTTGGTCCGCGACACGAATTCCAGCGCCTGCCGGCCATCTACGACCAGGTCTATTTCTCCGCCCCAGCCGGTAATGAACCGCCGGGCGATATTCGCATTGAAAAGATTGTCCTCCGCCAGCAGTATCCGCTTATTCTTGAAATGCTCATTCGTTTTGGTCACCGGTTTGGGAACCACTGCCGCCGCATCCGCCACCTCACCTCGCTGCAACCCAATACTGAAATGAAAGGTCGAACCCTTTCCGGGCGCACTGTCAATGAGGATAATACTGCCCATCAACTCCACCAACCGGGCAGAAATGGACAGCCCCAATCCGGTTCCGCCATAGATCCGCGTCGTATCGCTGTCTGCCTGAGTGAACTGCTCGAAGATCTTTTCCTGCTTGTCCAGGGGAATACCAATACCGGTATCGATCACCGAAAACCTGGCGCCGAACGTGGCCCCCTTGTCTTCGGTCAGATCCACTTTTAATTTGACAGACCCGGTCTGCGTAAATTTAATGGCATTGCTGATAAGGTTGTTCAATACCTGTGACAACCGGTAACTATCACCCTTCACAAAAAAGGCCATCCTCGCATCGTATTCAATGTCGAAGACGATGCCCTTTTCCCTTGCTTTGAAACTAAAAGACTGGTATAGGCTCTGCACCAGCTCGCGCAGGTTGAAATCGACTGCCGACAGCTCGACCTTACCCGAATCCAGCTTGGTAAAATCAAGAATGTCATTGATGATATGCAATAAGCTTTCCCCCGAAAATTGCAGCGTACGAAGATCCTCCTGCTGGTCTTCACGGGGCTGGCTCTGTAACAGCAGATGAGTGATGCCGATCACCGCATTCAACGGCGTGCGCAGTTCATGGCTCATTACACTGAGAAATTGAGACTTCGCCTTGGCCGCCTGTTCGGCCTTCTCTTTCATTTGCACCAATTCCTGCTCGCGCTGCTTCCTGTTTGAAATATCCCGGATGAATCCGTTGAAATACAATTCCTGGTCATTGTTGATGGCCGTCACCGCCAGCTCCATCGGAAATTCCGTTCCATCTTTTCGGATGCCTGTCAGCTCTAATCGCTGGTTGAGGATATGAAAATCATCCGGGTCCAGAAAAAGCTCGAAGCCGGTCCCGTCAGGCCGCCATGCGGACCTGGGAATGATGGTCTCCATCAGGGTTCTGCCTTTAACTTCCGCCTCAGTATAACCGAAGATCTCTGTCGCTGCATTATTCCATTGCATGATCTGACCTGACCCGTTCGTGATGACAATGGCGTCCAGTGCCGATGAGATCACGCTGCCCAGCATCAGCTCATTCTTCCTCAGCAGCTTCTGCGTCACTTCATTTTCCTTGATCTTCTGATCCAGCGCGATATTCAATTGCTCGGACTCAGCCAGCTTTTCCAAGAAGATCTGCTCGATCTGCGCCTGCGAAAAAATACCCAGGTGTTCCCGGTCCACGATCTCCTTGGGGATCAGGGTCAGCATGTGAGGGAAAATTTCGAGTTCCTTATACCGTGCCGAAAAAGACTCATAGGTCTTCTCGAAGATCTTGCCGGCAAGCGCTTCGCCATAATTACTGCTCACGAATTGGAAAGCGTCGAAACTTAGAAATTGTAATTTCCGGAAAATGTCCGGGTCACGCCTGCCAGCATCCAAAATGGCCAATTCATTCACTTTCTTTTCGAAATAGCCATCACCGGCACGACCGAATTTATCCTTGACGGTATCTAAGAAGGATTGCAGGAATTGAATGGCCAGGGTATTCTTTTGCTCGGTCTCCCCTACAAAAAGAATATTGAAGATAGACCCGTCATGTAATAAAGCAGGAAATCGCTGCCTGATTCTTTCCCGCAACGATTTTCTTGTATGCTGCTCAGCCAGCTCAAAAGAGGTTAGATATTTTTCGAATAGCAGATAGGTATGAAAAACCTCGTCCGCATTTTTCCGGGCCGCCTTGTATCCCAATTGAATCAGTTGCTGCGCATTCGCCGGTATCGAGACCAAACTGATAAGGAATTCAAACAACGACTGATATAATGCAGATTGATGGTCCGGCTTCCGGGCAGCAGACGATCTCACCTTTCCTGTCAGGAAGTTTTTCAGCATAACGAATCCTGAATCGGGCTATGCCCCTTTGCTGGCCTTATAAATAGAGTAAAAGCCCATTCCGGATAATCCCCAGGTGACGACCAATGCAATGAACCAGGCAATAGTACCGCTCATCTGCCCCAGTATCGATTTGAAGATGTTGATGCCGTAGTAGTGCTCGATCTGCATGTGCAGATGTCCTACAGCCATCACCAGAAATCCCCAGGCCATATAGGTCATCCCCTTTCCGAATCTTCCGCCCTTCAGTGCATATGCAGTGAGGAAGGCAAAGAAAACCGCGATGAAAAGAAAAGGTAGTTCCATGATACCAAACCAATAACCGGCATTGAAAGCATGAGCCGATCCGGAACCGTTACTGACATCTAAAAGACTGCATTTTACCTGGCTGTGAGCAGAGGAAGAAGAGATCGTGATAATTCCCGTAGTAAGAATCAACAAGAGTAGGGGTCGAAATTTTTTCATGACAATATGGATTTTAGAACAATAAAACCAGAGATTTTCCCGTATGGATAAAACCGATTTTTTCCCGGAGGAAGCCAATCGGCCAATCATAAACATTAATATTTAACGTCCAGCCAACATAAAAATTGCAGTTATGCAAAAAATCCGTCCTGCGTTCGTTTTCGATGAGAACCTGAATGCTTCTTTTCTCCAGGAACTATTCGAGGGCGATACTATATACGCAGAAACTGTCTTCGAAGATTTTCTGAAAGATCTGCCGGCATACTGGGCGCGCGTAGAAACATCCTACAACAACAAAAACCTTCCCAGTTTGGGAACGAGTGTCCATACTTGCAAAACTTTGTTCGGTTATGTAGGATTTACTGACCTTCAGGAGCTCTGTCAACAATTCGAGAATAAATGTTCCGTTAATAGTGTGGAAGAAATCAGGGTGGATTACATTCTTCTTATTCAACGCAAAGAAAAAGCACAACATATTATAGAAAAAGAATATGCCAGATTAAGGCTATTCAACGAAGAAAGGGATTAACTGGTCAAGGACATTATGAAAATTTCGTGCATCATAGTTGAAGACATCCAGATTGCTGCGGATTTCCTCCGCAAATTCTGTGAGAAGAGCGACCTCGTCGAAGTGAAAGGGCATTTTATGAACGTAACAGATGCCCTGGAATTTCTAGACCAGGAAAGAGTGGATCTTATATTTCTGGACGTCGAAATGCCCGGAGCCAACGGCTTCGACCTGCTGGACAGCCTCACCTACTCTCCTAAGATCATCCTGACCACTTCCAAAACGGAATACGCTTTCAATGCTTTCCAATATCATGTAGACGACTATCTGAAGAAACCCTTCACTTACAAACGCTTCATGGAGGCTATCGAAAAACTCCGGCAGCAACAGGCCGCTGAAGTAAGCCCCACCACGACTTTCGTGTCTGCACCCCAGCCCGACAGTGATTTCCTCTTCATCAAGGCTGAAGACAAACTTATCAAACTCAGGAAGGACGACATCCTCTTCCTCGAAAGCATGCGCGATTATGTGAAGTTCGTCACCGCAGGCAAAAGCTATATCACCTACAGCACATTGAAAAACATGGAAGAAAAACTGATCGGCCAGACCTTCCTTAAAGTGCACCGTTCTTACATCGTCAATATCAATAAAATCGATGATATAAGAGGCAACACTATCTATGTCCTTGGCAATCAAATTCCCATCGGAAAAGGCCACAAAGAAGATCTCGCCACCCGCCTCAACATCCTGTAGGCTCGCGGCCGCGCCCTCTTCTCGCACGATTCCTGCCATCCCTCCCGCAAAGCTTCCGCTTCTAGTATCGACCGTATTCCTGTCCTGCTAACTCACAACGCTGGCCTTCTAGTATCGAACGCTCGCGCGTCCTCTTCCTCGAACGGTCTCTCCCAAAAGTTAAATAAATGTAAATGTCAGAATGACGTTCGTCGGGCATTGTGCACTTTCGTCGGGCAAAAAATACTCTTAGTCGAAAAATTTTCCTTTTCGGTTACACCTTTTACATCTTTGTACCAGCAAACGAGAACAACAAGATCCACGAAAACCAAATGTCCAAATCCAGTATCAAAATCCGAAACCAGTATCCTTAGATCAACCGAAACCAGATCCAAAACTTTGAAAACCCTAAAATCCGAAAATCCTTAAACCCGTAATCCAAAGATCCTGAGAACCTGAGAATCCAAACCTTGAACAGTCCAGTTAAAATCCAAAGTCCTGAAGAACATTTTGTCCGACATCCCGTGAAAACCGCCAATTGATCCTAATATCCAACGAAAACCAGAAAACCTAGATCCAAAACCGAAAAGCAGTTTTAAATCCAATTACCTGAAAGATCTGGAAGATGCCAGGGGCAAACCCGGGAAAAAGTGAAATCCGTCCAAATGATTCTCCAATCCCTTTTAAAGCCTGAAAGATCGTTGGCCCTGACAAAAAAATTGCCGCCACGGAACCCCGTGGCGGCTTTGTATTTTGTATTACTCTCCGGCTCACCCTACAACCAAGGCCTTCCAATGCCCGCCCTGAAAGGCCACGGCACCGTCGCCAGAATGATCACCAGCGCAATCAAAAAGAACCAGAACATCTTTTTATACTTCGCCGCATCAGTCATCTTCTTTTTAACAGCACCCCGCCCAATCGTGATCAGCACAATCGCTATCAGCATCCCCGTCGTATGCTCGACAGCATAATACCGCATGACCCTATCCTTCATCACCTCCCCAAAACCAAGATTGCTGATATTAGCCATCCCCCACGGACCGAAAAACCACAAATAAAGCCCAACCAGCAAGGTCGTATGCGCCGAAATCATCAGGAACAACGCTACCTTCTTGTCACCCGCAGAAAAAGGCTTCCCGGCATTCATCCCGGTATAACTTTTTACAATAGCCACAAGAAGTAAAATCAGGATGACCCAGCGGAGTAAACTATGCAGAAGCAATAATCCGTTGTAAAACATGCAGTAAAGTTTTATGATGTAAAGGAAAGGCCAAAGCTACACCCACCTTCCCAAAACGGAAAATTAATATCACCCCTTCCTCTCTTTCCCATCAATACCTCGTATGAACATCACAGTCACGAACGGGAAAAAATTCCCGTTACGGGAGAAATACAGACAAACACCTAGCTATAAAGCATTAACAATCAATATATTACAAAAATGGCATCTTTTTTATGCCTAATACGCATCCTATATCCATTAAAAGCTAAAGACCCAATTCCAAATGAAACCGATTTTTACACGCCTGTTCATCTTATTCCTGACCCTCGTCATCCACCAGGCGGCTACCGCTCAGACAAAAACTGTCACCACAAACCCCGAAACCTGGGCAGCGCTCATGGCATCATCGGGTTCTACCACCTGCAACGGTTGCACCATCAATATTCCCGCCGGATACGTTCTCAATCTTAGCTCCTCAGGCGAATGCGATGGGTGTACCTTTAATGGCGGAACCGTCAATATCAGCCATAGCTTTACCTTTACCAATGGCGGCGCAGCCACTAATTTTAATAATGGTTCAGTGGTGATCGGTGTACCAACTACTTTTTACAACATTATCACATCCTATGATTCGATGTTTGTGAACAGCAACCTGACCATTCAAAACTCATTACCCGAGCTTCAATATTCGACAATGGATGTCGCCGCTAATGTCAACGTCTCTACCCAGGGGATAGAATTTTTATATTCCGCCCTCGGCCTTAGCGGAACATCCAGCATGACCAACGGCGGCAGCACCATGGACTTCTATTACTCTACCTTGTATATGAGCGGCAGCTCTTCGTTTGGCGCCGCCGGTGGTTCGATCAACGTAAATTATTCAACGCTTACTTTGAACGATACCGCCTCATTTAACATCACGAATGCCTTCACCGTCACGAGCAGTACCATTAATTTGAATGATAATTCCGTTTTCGAATCCTCCGGCAGCTCTATTACACTTCAAACCAATACCACTGTAACGGTCGGCAGCGGCTCTTTATTAAGCTATGCTAATATCAATTCCCATGGTTCATTATCGGTTCAAAGCGGTTCAAAAGTGGACCTGCTAAACTATAACAATACCTTTCGTTCGACGGTCACTAGTTATTCAGGCGGCACCTTCAGCCCCAATACATACAATTGCGGTGGCACATACCCCAACGCCTGTAAGGCCGATTATGTGTATGGTTGCGCTACTATATCCAGTAGCAGCGTCGTCGCCTGTACGACCCTCGCCATTGCCGCGCTTAACCTCGCCGCCACCCCTGCCGGTACCAACGCAATAAACCTGACCTGGTCGGATCCGTTGTACGCTACCGCTGCCCATTACCTTGTTCAACGCAGCACCGACAACGGCGATTGGACGACTCTTGCCACCGTCGCAGCTGGCGGCTATACGGCCGGTGACTATCAATTCGAAGATCCCGCAGCCCTTGCAGGCACAGATAATTATCGCATCGCCCGTGTAGACGAGAATGGTGCCACCCTTTATTCCGCGGTCAGTTCTGTCACCATCGACGGAGCGGCCGGCGTCATTACCCTCTATCCCAATCCGGCCCCCGGTCATACTTTTTACATCAAGGCGCCCAATACCGAACAGCTGATGGTCAGCATCTATACTGTCACCGGTCAGTTATTGTCGCGTCAGTCGTTACAGGGACAGACACAATACCACCTGCTGTTGCCCTCTCAGCTGTTGCCAGGCAACGCAGTGATCGTCCAGGCCATCAGCCCGACCGGTAAACAGGCATTCCCCCTCCTGCTTCAGTAAAGTTTCTTAGTTTTGCGCCATGACTCGATCCATGACTCGATCCATGACTCAATCTTTGAGAAACCTTTTAACGATGCTGTGTATAGGTTGTATCATGACCGGCAACTCCGGCTGCCACGACCATCAAAACAAGGAGGCCACGTCAAAAGATCAGGAAGCCGCCGCCGTTTTGCACCGTTTCCCCTTCGCCCCGCTGACGGACAGCCTCGATCAGCACGAGGGTACCGATACGGCCGGACTCTATTTCAGAAGGGCCGAACTCTTGTCCCGCAACAATCTCCCCGAACTGGCCGTCAATGACTATCGCCAATCCTGGGATCTTAGGCCCGATGAGGCCGCCGGACTACGATATGCCTCCACACTGACCATCCTTGGCCAGACCGCCAAAGCCATCCAGCTTCTACAGGACTGCCATCAAAAATTCCCTTCCAATTCATCCTTTCCTGAAATGCTCGGCGAATTGTACCAGCAATCGGGCAAAATGAAAGAGGCCGTCGGCATCTATGACAACATACTGCAGACCGATTCCCTCAATTTCGAAGCCTGGTATGAAAAAGGACTCCTGCTGGAAAAGAATGGCGATACCGCCGGCGCCATCCAGTCCCTGAAAAAGGCATACGCCATCCAGCCTGTCAATACCTATGGCCTCGAACTGGCCCATCTCTATGCCGAAAAGAAAGACCCCATCGCCCTACCCCTCTGCGATGCCGTCCTGCGAAAAGACTCCTCTCATGAGCTGCTGGACCCCTTTTTCATCAAGGGCATTTACTTTTCCAATACCCTGCAATATAAAAAGGCCATCATCCAATTCGACTCCTGTATCAACCGGGACTGGAAATTCACCGATGCCTACCTCGAAAAAGGAATTGCGTTGTTCAAACAAAAACAATATGAACAGGCCCTCCAATCCTTCCGGATGACCATCAAAGTCTCCGATACCTATCCCGACGGCTATTTCTGGATCGGTCGCTGCTTTGAAGCCACCGGCGACAAAACGCAGGCCGTTCTCTTCTACCAGCAGGCACTGGGCCTGGACAAGGATTTTACCGAAGCGGCTGACGCCATTAAGCGATTGCAATAACCGACGCGGTTCGCCATTTGCATTATATCGTTATCTTTAAGCTGGAATGGAATTAACACGATTATTGAAATAAATTATACCCCGATATTATGGTACTCGTCGCTCCCTCGCTGCTGGCCTCGAATTTTCTTCGTCTGGAAGAAGAATGTAAGATGATCAACGATAGCCAGGCCGACTGGCTCCACCTCGATGTGATGGATGGACGATTCGTTCCCAATATCAGTTTCGGCCTGCCCGTGATCTCTCAGGTCCGCACAGCAACCACTAAGATCTGCGATGTCCATCTCATGATAGAAGAGCCCGAGCGTTATGCCGACGACTTTAAAAAAGCCGGCGCAGACCGCCTCACCGTTCACCTGGAAGCCTGCCGGCACTTGCACCGGAATATCCAGCAGATCAAATCCCTGGGCATGGCAGCCGGCGTAGCCCTCAATCCGGCCTCACCCGTAGAATTACTGTCGGATATCCTGCAGGACCTCGACACCGTCCTGATCATGAGCGTAAACCCCGGGTTTGGCGGCCAGGAATTTATTCCGCATACCTACCAGAAGATCCGTAACCTCCGCCGGATGATCCACGACAGGGGACTGAAAACCCTGATCGAGATAGACGGGGGCGTAACCGCAGAAAATGCTCCCAATATTATCAAGGCCGGTGCCGATGTCCTCGTAGCTGGTAGTACCGTATTCCATTCAAAAGACCCTAAAGGCACCATTCACACACTTAAATATTCAGATTAAGCGTTCCCTTAAACGGACCAGAGGTCCTCAGACATTAACGCCCGTCATCGTAAACCAAAATATTCTTGAAAGTCGTATTCGCCGCTCTCCTACCTCTGTTGTTGCTGGTGCAGCCTGCCTTTGCGCAAAGAAAGTCGGCAACGATTGCTGGTAAGGTGCTGGACGAGAACGACCATCCCCTGTCCGGCGTTTCTGTCATTATCCTCGGCAGACAATCCGGCATCATTACCTCGGACTCCGGCACCTTTCGCCTCCGGGTAGAAGCAGAAAAGGCTCTGGCCTTGATATTTTCATTCACAGGCTATAAGACGGAACAACGCAATTTCCTGTTGAATGAACACGAAGAAGAACAGGTCATCGTCAGACTGGAAAGGGGCTCGCATGTCCTGCAACAAGTGGTCGTGTCGGACCAGCAGCAGGACCATGAGGCCGGCCTCATCAAAGTCAACCCCAGAGACGCTATCAATATCCCCTCTCCGACGGGCGGCATAGAGAGCCTGTTAAAGATCTTCGTGGGCTCCAATAACGAGCTCACCTCCCAGTATTCTGTACGCGGGGGCAACTATGACGAGAATCTGGTCTATATTAACGATTTCGAAGTATTCCGCCCCTATCTCGTCAACAATGCCCAACAGGAAGGCCTGAGCATCATCAACCCGGAAATGACCCGCAGCGTAAATTTTTATACGGGCGGATTTCAGGCCCGTTATGGCGACAAGATGTCCTCGGCGCTGGATATCCAGTACCGCAAACCGACCTCATTCAGCGGCTCCGCCTATGCAGGCGTGCTGGAACAGGGATTGCATCTCGAAGGCGCCAGCCCGCAAGGCAAGTTCACCTGGTCGATCGGCGCGCGCAACCGGACTGATGGTACCCTCCTGAGCAGCCAGGAGACCCAGGGCACCTATGCACCCTCCTCCTCGGATGTGCAGGCCCTGCTGACTTACCAAATCAATACCCGCAACCGCCTGGAACTCCTGGGCGTATACTCGCAAACGCGCTTTCATCTCACCCCGCAATCCAGCCAGCTCACCTCAGATGTCATATCTCCCTACTATTCGAGCGATTTGGCGTTGGATATCAATTTCCAGGGACAGGAGAAGGACGCCTACCGCACGGACCTGCTCGGCCTTTCTTATATCCAACAGGTGAATGACCGGCTGCGACTGAAATGGATGGCCTCTGTCTTTGACGACAAGGAACAGCAGAACTACGATATTATCGGCACCTACCAGTTCGGTGAACGTGACATCGACCCGTCCAGCTCAACCTTCGGCCAGATTGTCAATCCACTGGGCGCCGGTACCTACCAAAATTACGCCCGCGATCAGCTAAACATCGCCATCTGGAACCTCACCCATAAAGGTTACCTTGACCTCCGACGGAATTATGTCCAATGGGGCGTCAGTGCCGAACGACAGAATGTGCAGGACCAGATCAACGAGTTCACCTATCAGGATTCCGCCGGCTATTCCCTTCCCTATCAACCAGGCGTACCCACCATCAGCGGCGTAGCGAAAGGAATGGATACCCTTGGTATTACCCGCCTCACAGGCTTCATCCAGGACAACGTCCTGTTTGGCGATTCCAGCGG
>JAMFSL010000025.1 GCA_026225275.1 Puia dinghuensis | reverse complement strand
GCCCTGGTCAGCAGCCAGTACGAATAGGCATTGAAACGGGCCGCCAGTTTCTCCCCCTGGTAGTTGATATACGATGAGGCCCTGAAGCCGTCCACCTTTTCCTTGTCAGGATCCGTCTGCGTCCGCACCATGATCCCGTAATTGCGATAAGTCAGAATGCCAATAGCCCGGGCCGCCTTCAATCCATTGCGGCCTGCCTCCGGAGTCGGTAATTCCCAGCTGGGATCTGCCTCGATAGCCAGCCGCTGTGCCGTATGAACAGCTATCCCCCATGCACTCTCCGCCGGTGAGGTGGCAGTCAGGAATAAACGACCGATCACCTCCTTTTCCATTACACACCATTCCAGCGCCTGGTACCCCCCCATGCTGCCACCCATCAACAGCTGGATCTGGTCTATCCCCAGGTGCTTCCGGAGTAAAATATGCGCTTTGACCATGTCCCGGATGGTGATAACAGGGAAACTGCGGTAATAGGGCTCATCCGTCAGCGGGTCAGTGCTCAAGGGACCCGTACTGCCATAACAACTGCCCAGAATATTAGCGCAAACAATAAAATACCGGTCCGGGTGGATCGGCCCCTTCTCGCCCACTACCCCCGGCCACCACTCCGCCACATCGGAATTGGCTGTCAACGCATGACAAACCCAGACTACATTGCTCCGGTCGGCATTTAACTGGCCGTAAGTATGATAGGCGACCGTGATACCTGGCAATACCTCCCCCCCTTCCAGCTCAAAAGGATATTGATAGTCAAAATAATTCATGTACCAATCTTCTATATTTCGTGCAAAATAAGTACTTATGTCGCAAATGCCCCTCTAAAAAAAATAGGGCATTTCCGACAAATTTTCTAATGTCTGTTGAACTTCGGTCCCAACACCGTTGGGACCTTGTTCGCGGGCTTCGAATTTTCTCGCCCGTGGACAAACCGCCTCCGGCGGTTTATGCGTAAATTTGCAAAAATCTTTATTATGGCACGCATTGAACTAAGGAGGGTAAATGGCGATTTCGGCTTCGAAGCAAAAGATGCAGATGGACATATCGTACATACGGACAGCAGCCCCGAATCCGGCGGCCAGAATTTCGGCGTCCGGCCCATGCAGATGCTGTTGATGGGCCTGGGCGGCTGCAGCGGCATCGACGTCGTGTCCATTCTTAAAAAACAACGACAGACCATAGAAGACATCAGCATAACCATCGAAGGCGAAAGAGAAAGCGGCAAGGAACCCTCCCTTTGGGAAAATGTCCATATCGTTTTCCGGCTCAAAGGCGATATCGATCCCGACAAGGCTAAAAGAGCCTGTGACCTCTCGATGGAGAAATACTGCTCCGTTGCCGCCACCTTGCGTGCCGGCAACGCCCAACTCACCTGGGAAGTCAGGGTCAACGACTAATCACTCACCTATCAATTCACACTCATGTCCACTCACCGCATCACCCAAGCCATCCGGATCCGCGCCGACCAGACCCCCGAAAAAGAACACTCGACACCACTCTTCCTGACCAGTAGCTTCACCTACGACGATGCCGAAGAAATGCGCGCCGTCTTTGCCGATGAAAAAGAAGGGAATATCTATAGCAGGTTCAGCAACCCCACCGTACAGGAATTTACTGACCGCCTTGCAGCCCTCGAAGGAGCCGAAACTGGCTTTGCCACTGCTTCGGGGATGAGCGCCATCGTTGCCACCTTCCTTACTTTCCTCAAACAAGGTGATCACCTCCTTTCCTGTAACGCCATCTTCGGCAGCACCCATACGATCATCACGAAGTATCTACCTAAATACGGCATCGACTATACTTACGTCAATGCCGCCGACCCCGCCGCATGGGAAGCCGCCGTCCGGCCAAATACCAAAATGCTCTACCTCGAGACGCCCACCAATCCGGGCCTCGACGTCATCGACCTGCAGGCCGCAGGAGAATTCGCCCGGCGGCATCAACTGCTGTTCAACGTAGACAATTGTTTCGCTACCCCGATCGGTCAGACCCCCATTCAATATGGAGCAGATCTGGTTGTTCACTCTGCAACCAAGTGGATCGATGGCCAGGGCCGCGTTCTCGGCGGCGCCATCCTCGGGAAAAAGGAACTGATCAAAGAAATCTATCTTTTCTGCCGCAGTACGGGTCCATCCCTTTCCCCCTTCAATGCCTGGGTCCTCAGCAGAAGCCTCGAAACACTCGATGTGCGGATGGAACGGCATGCCGGAAACGCCCTTCACATCGCCACGGCCCTCGAAGGACATGCTGCCATTTCGTGGCTGAAGTATCCTTTTCTTCCCAGCCACCCCCAATATGACATCGCCAAACGCCAGATGCACAACGGCGGTGGTATTGTCTGCTTCGAGTTGAAAGGTGGCCTCAACGCAGGCCGCAGTTTTCTTGACAAGCTGAAAATGCTGTCCCTGACAGCTAACCTGGGCGATACCCGTAGCATCGCCTCCCACCCCGCCAGCACGACCCACGCCAAACTGACTCCCGAGGAACGCGCCGCAGCCGGCATAAGCGACGGGCTTATCCGCATCTCCGTCGGCCTCGAACACCGCGATGACATTTTGCAGGATATCTTGCAAGCCCTCTAACCTCGTCGCCCAGTCAACGCAAAAGGTCCGGCTTTGCCGGACCTTTTAATAAATATCTTTCTCCTATCCCCTAATCCCCCCAGATCTCGCCTTTGCCATTCAACCACTCCTTCACGAGTTCCGTCGTCACTGATTTCGGTCTTTCGATGGGGAATCCCAGGGCCCGGTCCCAGCAAAGGCTGGCCAGTACCCCCAGAGCACGGCTAACGCCGAACAATACTGTATAAAACTCATATTCGACAAGCCCGTAATGCACCAGCAGAGCGCCGCTGTGAGCATCTACATTCGGCCAGGGGTTTTTGATCTTTCCCAGCGACTGCAGGATCGGTGGCACTGTTTCATAAATATTCCAAACCGTCTGCACCAATGGATCATCCGGCATATGTTTCTTACCGAATTCCATCTGCGCCGTAAACCGGGGATCTGTTTTACGCAATACCGCATGCCCATAACCCGGTACAACCTTTCCTTCGCTTAATGTCTTCTTCACATAAGCCTCGATCTGTTCGGCCGAAGGCAGATCAACTCCAAGTTCCTCGCGCATTACAAGGATCCACTTGATCACTTCCTGATTGGCCAGCCCATGCAAAGGACCCGCCAGCCCGTTCATGCCTGCGGCAAAGCTCAGGTAGGGATCGCTTAGCGCCGATCCCACCAGGTGAACCGTATGCGCACTGACATTACCCCCTTCATGATCGGCATGGATAGTCATATAGAGACGCATCAGTTCCCGGAAGGTCTCATCCTCATATCCCAGCATGTGCGCAAAATTACCGGCCCAATCCAACAGTCCGTTGGGATGAATATGATCCTCATCCTTATATTTTCTCCGGTAAATGTAAGCTGCTACCCTCGGCAACCGGGCAATCAGATCCATCGAATCGTCAAAGACCGCATCCCAGTAGTCCTTTTTATTCAGCCCCTTGGCATATTTCTCGGCAAACTTGCTTTCCGTCTGCAAAGCCATGATCGCAATCACAAACTGCGTCATCGGATGCGAATCTTTCGGCAATGCCTCGATGGCGGCAAATACATGGTTTGGCACATGACTCCGCCGCTGCCAGTTCGCCGTTATTTCATGTACATCGTCTTCCGTCGGCAGCTCACCCATTAACATCAGATGGAAAAGCCCCTCCGGCAACGGCTCGGTACCCCCCTGGGCCTTCGGCAACCGCTGCTGCAATTCGGGAATCGAATAACCACGGAACCGAATCCCCTCCTGGGCGTCCAGCAAAGAAGTCTCACTGACCAACCCCGTAATACCCCGCATCCCCTGGTAGATCTGCGAAAGGGTCACCTCGCCTATTTTATCATTGCCATGCTCTTTCAGTAAATCCTTTATTTCCGCGTTTACCGCATCTGCTTTCGATTTAAACCTCTCCTTTGTAAATGCCATGTAAGTGCTGTTTTTTGCGTCCGGGGTTACAGCTAAAATTAACCCCGAACGCAAGTAGAGTTAATAATAGGCCTTCGGCCAATGGACCCTGGTCCATTAAGGGTTAAAGTTACTGTAGGGATTGTTGAGGAACAAACTATTTGCCATTAAAATAGCGTTAACGGCACTATTTAGGCGTCCGTACATAAAAGACCCAGGCCACCCCTGAAAAAATAATATTCGGCAGCCACGCCGCCAGCAAAGGCGGAAGCTCACCCTTGGTCGAAAAGGTCACGGCAAACTTGTCCATCACCACGAAGACCGCCGCCATCACAATACCCACCGCCAGATGCAACCCGCTCCCGCCCCTGATTTTCCGCGTAGCAATGACAGCCCCGATCATAGACATAATGATCACCGAAAAAGGGGTGGCATCCCGGTGATACAATTCTACCTTGAACGTATTCAGCCCCTCTGATCCCCGCACCTCCTCCATATGAATGAACTGGTGCAGCTCCGGTGTCGTCAGCTGGTCTTTCAGATAGTCGTCCCTGCGCAGCTCTTTGGGTTGGACATTCAGGTTAATGTGCAGGCTATCCAGTTTTTTCAGTGTTTCCTGCTCTCCCGCGATCGTCCGCTCGACCACCCCCGTCAGCTTCCAGTCTTTTTTGTGGGCGTCCCACCGGATATTGTCTGCCCGTGCTGTATAATACACCGTATTGCCATGCAGCTTCTGCAGAAAAAAACCGGTGGCCGTCTTATTCGCCGTATCATAATACCGAAAACCCACGAATGTAGTGGGATCTACCCGAAGATAGAAGTTGTTGGTCTTGTATGGGTCCCCGTTGTACGAACTATTGCGGTCCACATATACTGTCTGAAAATTGGTCCGGATCTCATTGGCCCTGGGCACCCAATACTGGCTGGCCAGCCAGAAGATAACTGAAAGGAAGATCGCTCCCACCATGTAAGGCCGTAGCATCCGGTTGTACCGTACCCCACCCGCCAGAATGGCGATGAATTCAGACTTACCCGCCATCTTCGAGCTGAAATAGATAATGGCGATAAAGACCATCAGGGGAAAGATCATCGACATGATGAAGGGGATGAACCCGATATAATAATTCGTCACCAATTGCCAGCCGGTCAGCCCCGACCGCACAAAATCATCGGCTTTCTCGCTGGTGTCGATCACCACGGCAATGATCGTAATAACCAGCATCGTGAAGACGAATGTCCCAAGGAACTTTTTCAGTATGTAGACATCAAGGATTTTGAACATATAGTCGCAGGCAACGGTCTTAATCCGCCATTTCGCGGGCGAAGATAACATCTCTTTTCGTTAAGGGATACCCAATCCACACAAGCAAACACAACACAATCATTATCAATTAGTTCTCTTCCAACATCCACAACCGGCGCCTCCTACAGCCTTGTCTTCAGCAACTCCGTCTGTTCCCGCTTCCAGCTTCCGAAATCACCCTGCAAAATATGAGCCCGCGCCTCCCGAACCAGGTGAAGATAAAAAGCCAGGTTGTGCACACTGGCAATCGTCAGCCCCAGGATCTCTTTGGCTTTGATCAGGTGCCGCAGATAGGCCTTGCTGTATAAGTTGCTCGGTCCACTGTCAATCCCGTCATCGATGACCGAAAAATCCTTCTCCCATTTTTTATTGTCGATATTGATCACTCCCCTGGAGGTAAATAACATGGCATTTCGTCCGTTACGGGTCGGCATCACACAGTCGAACATGTCAATTCCCCTGTCGATGCACTCCAGGATATTCCAGGGCGTACCGACACCCATCAGGTAACGCGGCCGGTTGATCGGCAATATCTCGCAGCAGGCCGCACAAATATCGTACATCAACTCTTCCGGCTCGCCTACGCTCAGGCCCCCGATGGCATTGCCGACTGCCTCCTTACCCGCAATGTATTCACAACTGGCCTTTCGCAGATCCGGGAAAGTGCTGCCCTGTACAATGGGGAAAAGATTTTGCGTGTAGCCGTATTTATCTTCCGTTTCACCGAAATGTGCCAGACAACGATCCAGCCAGCGATGTGTCAGCCGCATGGATTTTTCTGCATAACCATGATCACTGGGGTAAGGCGGGCATTCGTCAAACGCCATGATGATGTCACCACCAATACTGCGCTGGATATCCATCACCTTTTCCGGGCTGAACAAATGCCGGCTGCCATCGATATGAGACTGGAACACCACACCCTCCTCCTGGATCTTCCTCGTGCCCGAAAGGGAAAATACCTGGTAGCCGCCACTATCCGTTAGTATCGGCCTGTCCCAGCCCATAAATCGGTGCAAGCCACCCGCCTGCTCTAATACCTCCACGCCAGGCCTCAGGTACAGGTGATAGGTATTGCCCAGGATGATCCGGGCGTTCACGTCTTCCCTCAGTTGCTGCTGTGACACGGCTTTGACACTGCCGACCGTGCCGACAGGCATAAATATAGGGGTAAGGATCTCACCATGATCGGTCCTGATCTTTCCCGCGCGCGCCGCCGAATCCGGGTTTGTCCCTTCCAGTTCAAATTTTAATACTGCCATAGTTCTAATGTCGGTGCGCGGGAGTACCTCCGGTTCCGGCCGCAAATTACGAGAATTCACTTATGGCTCCGCCTTTTGCCGATCCTCCGCCGAAAATTTGTACTTTCGTACCGTCCGGGCCGGAATAGGCAGGCGCCCGGCCCAGCACGCTTATGACTAAACTGTATTGGAGTTTCCCCTGGCTCGAAACCTTTTTTATTGTTTTTTGTTTGATCGCCCTGGTACAATTGTTCTACTACGGTTGGTTTTTCAGAAGGCTGGCTTGGTATTCTGCCCCCGAAAAAGCGCATTCCCAGCAACATCCCGTGTCTGTCATCATCTGCGCCCGCGACGAAGCCGCTCGCCTCGTCACCCATCTGCCGGGTGCTCTCGTTCAGACCTATCCCAGCACACACGAGGTCATCGTCGTCAATCATAACAGCCAGGACGATACGCGCTTCCTGCTGGATGAATTCAAAAAGACCTTCAAAGGATTGCATATCGTTAACCTCGAACACGAGGCCATCGGAATTCCCGGTAAGAAATACCCGCTCAGCATGGGCATCAAAGAGGCCCTTTATGAAATTGTCCTGCTGACCGACGCCGATTGCATCCCTGCCAGCGAATTCTGGATGCAAAAAATGCAGGATGGATATGACCAGGGGATCGAGGTAGTCCTTGGTTATGGCGCCTATAAACGCGCGCCCGGACTACTCAACAAGATCATCCGTTTCGACACCTTCCATACGGCCCTGCAATACCTGTCTTATGCACTGGCCGGGCAGCCCTACATGGGAGTCGGCAGGAATCTTTCTTATAAGAAAGCTGTTTTCCTTCGTAACAAAGGCTTTTCCGCCATCAATCATGTGCCCGGCGGAGATGACGACCTCTTCATCAACAAAGTGGCTACGAAAGAAAATACGGCAATCGTTATAGACAAGGATACGTTCACCCTGTCGGAACCTAAAAAGAATTTCGGTGAATGGTTCCGACAAAAGTCCCGTCACTATAGCACGGCCAAATACTACAAACCCCGGCACAAATTCCTGCTCGGCTTGTACAGTATGTCGTACATTTTGTTTTACCCTCTGCTGATCGTCAGCCTTTTCTACGAATGGCGCGTGGCATTGCTGCTGTATGGCATTCGTCTGATCGTGCAGGGGATTGTCTTTCACAAGACCATGCGCCGGCTCGGCGAAGAAGATCTCTTCCCCTGGTGGTGGCTGCTCGACATCTGGATGTTCGCCTATTACCTGATCTTTTCTTCTACCATATGGAAAAAACCCCGGCAGAACTGGAAGTAGTGCTGCAGTACTTCGCAGACTTTTCCCCGGTGCAATTGCAGCAATTCGCCGACCTGCAAGATCTGTACACTGAATGGAACGCAAAGATCAATGTGATCTCCCGTAAAGATATCGGTAGTCTGTACGAGCGGCATATCCTGCATTCTCTGGCTATCGCAGCCACATTCGAATTCACCCCCGGCATGGATATCATCGATATCGGAACCGGTGGTGGTTTTCCCGGTATTCCCCTCGCTATTTTTTTTCCCGACACCCGCTTTCACCTCATAGACAGCATCGGCAAAAAGATCAAAGTGGTAGAAGCCGTCGCCCAGGCTATAGGCCTGACTAATGTCACCACCCAACATGGCCGCGCTGAAGAGATCAAGGGCAGGAAATTCGATGTCGCCGTCTCCAGGGCTGTCGCCCCCCTCGCCACTCTCTGGACCTGGAGCCGCCCGCTACTCCGCAAACCCAAAACCCCCACCCCGCAGTCTTCATCGTCCACTCCCGGATCGCCCGCATCGTCATCATCGCCCGAAACCCCTTTGCCCGCCCCATCCGGCCTCATCTGTCTCAAAGGCGGCGACCTCGCCGCAGAAATCTCAGCCAGCGGCCTCCGCCCCCGGGTCATAGAGATCCATGATATCTTCCCCCTCGATTCCTTCCGCGACAAATACCTGCTGCAAGTGCCCTTTTAGGCTAAATCCCTGCTAAAAATTACCACAAAAGGGTATTTTTTTGTCAACTAACCTCCGCACCTTTGCCCTATGACTATTTCTGTTTGCATTGTAGATGACAATAAAGACATCCGCTCTGCCCTCGAACAGATCATTTTGATGGCAGAGGGGTACACACTGGCAGGATCTTTCTCAGATGCCGAGGAAGCCTTCATGAAGATCCCCGCCGCAAAACCTGATGTAGTCCTGATGGACATCAACCTCGGAGAAGGTGAAAGTGGGATTGATTGCGTACGACAGCTGAAGCCCCTCTATCCCGAGATCCTCTTCATGATGTGTACGATCTATGAAGAGGATGAAAAGATCTTTGAAGCACTAAAAGCAGGCGCTAATGGCTACATTCTGAAAAAGACCGCACCCGCCAAATTGCTCGATGCCCTCCGCGAACTCCATGAAGGCGGCGCACCCATGAGCAGCCAGATCGCCCGCAAAGTAGTCAATGCCTTCCAGAAATCTCCGGAAGCTCCGGGCGCCAGTACCGCGACGAAGACTATTAATATCCTGTCAAATCGGGAAAACGAAATTCTGCAACTCCTCGCGCAAGGCATGCTCTACAAAGAAATCGCCGCCAGACTGTTCATCAGCCAGGAGACCGTTCGAAAACATGTCTACCATATATACGAAAAAATGCATGTCAACAATCGTGTCGAAGCCATCAATAAGTTCTACGGCCGTTAGCTAAAACCTAAAACTCCGGCAGGACCGACAACCTGCCACCCTAAACCCTAAGCCCGCAGGGGGAAACTACCACTTAGTGGTATTGTTTCCCCTTGTAAGGGCATTTATCTTTGCCCGGGCTGTGTGAATCAAGTACCATTTACCCATTTCACCTTATCCATGAATGTTACAAGAATGAAGAAGGCACCAGGGCCCGGTTCAGTTGAACCGGGCCCTGGTGTTTATAGTCGTCATATCGTCTGCTGGCTGATTTACCAGTTCAATTCCAGTTTGTTGTTCTTCCGGTCTACATCCGCCATCCGCTGCGTCGGATCGATCTCGACGATCTTGATATCCGTCAGCCGCCGATTCAGCTCAAAGGTATAGGTCGGACTCGTCCATTTCCAGGCCTCGAAAGTCGTACGGGGAATGGTATTGTCTTCCACCGGCTTCTCCCCGAACATAAAATACTGGGGGATATACGCCAGCTCTTTACTTCCATCTTTATATTGCACCTCCACATCGATCGGCATCGGCATATACCCGATCATCTTCAGCCGGATCTTCGCCTTTCCGCCTTCTTCCCACAGGCTGTCAATACCGTAATCGATGGTCTTCGTCGTGCTGACCCAGTATTCCTTAAACCAGTCCAGTTGTATGCCACTTACCTTTTCGGCTACACGTACAAAATCACTGGCATTGGGATGCTTGAAACGCCAAAGCCGGTAATATTCCAGCAGGATCTTATCCCTGACCTCGGCGCCGGTTATATAGCCCAGTTGTTCGACAAACATCTCACCCTTCGAATAGCTGGCGATGTTATATGCAAAATTCGTATTGAAATGATCGGCATGCGTGGTCAATGGCTCCTCCAGTCCGCTCTTCACCAGGTTGAAATAGGAATTATAGGCATTGAAATGATACAACGGCAACTGAGTCTTCTCCTTTTCAATGATTTGCTGCAATGCCTCATTGTTGGGGTCCCTACGGAGCCGTTCATGCCAGTAATAGCTGACGACCCTTGCTGCCGCATAATTGGCAAAGCCCTCGTCCATCCACGCATACATCGACTCATTGGTGCCCATCATCCCCTGGTACCAGCTGTGCATCAATTCATGAATGGCATTTCCTACCCCGGGATGATCGACCAGCGTGCTCATCGGGTATTCCATCCCGCCGTCCCCACCGTGCACGATAGAATATTGCTTCCAGGGATATGCACCGAATGTCTTTTCAATAAAAGGCAGCACCATCACCGCCGCATCCGCCAATTCAATCCAGGGAGTATCGACATGCGGGTCATTATCCTTATTCTTATAAATCACATTGATCACCGGACCATTCGGCACCCGGCGTATCAGGTGCTTAAATTGGGGATCGGCCGCCCACATGAAATCGTGAACGTTAGGGGCCACAAAATGCCAGCTCAACCTCTTGCCTTCCGGGCGTATCGCCTTCGTCCCCGGGGCCTCATAGCCATAGCCTACCTGTGACGCATTCTCCAGGTAACCTGTTCCCCCCAGCATATATGTCTTGTCAATGGAAATGGTCACATCATAATCCCCCCATACACCATAGAATTCCCTCGCGACATAAGGAGTGGGATGCCAGCCTTCATAGTCGTATTCGCACATTTTAGGATACCACTGGCTCATCGAATACCGCACGCCCGTCTGGGGATTGTCCCTTCCGCTGCGCCGGATCTGCAAAGGCACCTGCGCCTCGAACTGCATCTGGAAAGTCACGCTGCTCCGGGGAAGGATCGGCCTGGTCAGCTTTACTTCCAGGATCGTTTCGTCTTCCGTATAAGGTTGTGGCACACCGTTCATCGACAGCGATAGCACTTTCTGATAGCCAATCTCCTCCGGCGTCAGGTGCTCGATACGATCCGTGACACGAGGATCCCAGTCCTGTACGTCATGACCATGACGCCCGGTCGAATAGACGATCTTGCCCAATTCCCGGCTGCGATTGTCCATCATACTACCGGGGCGAAACGCATTCCAGTACAAATGATAAAACACCCTGAACAACGTATCCGGTGAATTATTGGTGTAGACCAGGGCCTGACTGCCGGTAAAACGATTCGTCTGAACATCCATCGACACATTCATAGTATACCTCACCCGCTGCTGCCAGCGATCCGGTTGCGCTAATGCAACCAGATGCCCCAGACAGATCGCCAATCCAAAAAGAGAAATTCTTCTTCTCATGATCTTCCTTCGTGATTTATAAAGTATTGCCGTCTTTCAACAGTTGCCCCACGCTGCTGAACACCAATATCCTTCGCTGCAGATCGCTTTTCGAAATATAAACCACATACTGGATACTTCCCGGCAGATCACGCTTCATCCCGGATCCGACTCTCCAATCGCCGGCAAACTTGCTCTTGTTATATCCATCCTGCACCTCAGCAGGCATGGAAGTCAGCGACATCTTCTTCGTCGACCATTGCCACTGGCCGCTATTGTCGAAACGTGCTAAGCAGTTGGAAGTATCCAGCTTGAAACTGACCTGCCAGCCGCTCAGCTTGTCAGACCAGCTGACCTGCTGAGCACTGGGATACTTCACCTTAAAGGAATCGGTCACCACAGCAGGCAAAGACCTGAACTGCGCATGAGCTTCAGTAGTTAGCACAAGAGAGGCGCCTATCAACAGGCAATAAAGTAGCTTCTTCATAAAACGTATATTTAAGTTATAGTTCACAAAATTCATTCCGATACATCCTCATCGTCCTCTTCGGTCTCCACAACCTTCCGGCCACGCGCAGGCGCCCCCTCCACGATCACAACGATCTCCCCCTTCACCCCCTTCTCCTTAAAATGATCACACACCACCCGAAGCGTGCCGCGCTGGTTCTCCTCATATATCTTTGTCAGCTCCCGGCTCACACAGCAAAGCCTGCCCTCACCGAAATGCAGCATCATTTCCTGCAACATCCTGACCAGCCGCATCGGAGATTCGTAAAAGACCATCGTCCGCTCTTCTGTCGCCAGCTGTTTTAGCAAAGATTGCCGGCCCTTTTTCGGGGGCAGAAAACCCTCAAAGACAAACCGGGTCATCGGCAGCCCGCTATTCACCAGCGCTGGTACAAAAGCAGTAGCCCCAGGCAGACATTCCACCTTTATACCCACGCGAATGCATTCCCTCACCAACAAGAAAGCTGGGTCCGACACCCCCGGTGTCCCGGCATCCGTGATCAGAGCCATCGTTTTCCCTTGCAGCAGTTGGTCGGCCAGGTGATGCAGGATTTTGTGTTCATTGTGCTGATGATAAGGCGAGAGCGGTTTGATGATCTGGTAATGATTCAGCAGCCGGGAAGAATTCCGGGTATCTTCCGCCAGGATCAGATCGACCTTTTTCAACACCTCCAAAGCTCTTAGTGTAATATCCTGCAGATTACCGATGGGAGAAGGAACAATATAGAGCAAAACAAGAATTAGTTTACAGAAATCTCGAAGTATTCCATGACCGGATTCGCCAGCAGCTTGCGCCCGGCCTCTTCAGCAACCCCTTTCGCCTCTTCGGCAGTAGCAGCCTCTATCTGCAGGGAAATACTCTTTCCAATCCTGACATCACTGACATTGCCGAGCCCCAGGCTCTGCAACCCACCCATTACCGCCTTCCCCTGCGGATCTAACAATTCCTTTAACGGCATAACTTTCACCTGAACAGAAAATGTCATGTTGTCTTATTTTTGAACGCCAAAGATACGATAATGTAGAAAACGAAGACCACCGGCACCGCCAGCCAGCGCAAAAATATCGCTGCCACTACCGCCAGCACCAGCAGCAGCAGCTTCGGAAGGTTGCCCTTCACCGAAGTGTCTTTGAACTTGATCGCCATCAACGGCAGATTACTCACCATCAGATAGGCGATCAACAGGATCAACGCATACAATACCCATTTATTCAGCAACGCGGCTTCCACCATCCGGCTGTTGGTATACCAGGAGATCAGCGGCAAACTGGCGATCAGCAAACCCGCAGCCGGCGTAGGTACGCCTTTGAATCCATACTGTTGCGTATCGTCGATATTGAATCGCGCCAGCCGATAGGCTGCCGCACAGGGGATCAGCAAAGCAGGCAATAACCACCCCACAGATACATCCAGCCCGTCTTCCTGCCCCGCAAAGCTCATTCTTAACAATTGATAAAGTATCATCCCAGGAGCTACCCCAAAACTGACCACATCAGCCAGCGAATCCAATTCCTTACCAATGGGTGAAGTGGCCTTGAACAGCCTGGCCACTAAGCCGTCCAGGAAATCCACCAACGCCGCCAGGCCGATGAAAAAAGACGCGAGCACTGTCTTCTCGGGCATACTGATGAACTGGCCGCCATCTGGATTATATAGCACTGTAATGCCATTCTGCAAGATCAGGATCACCGCCAGACACCCAAAAACCAAATTTAGTAAAGTGAATAAGTTAGGTATGCTCTTCATTGCTGAAAATTAGGATTTTATTTTGATCGATCCTCTGCCGCTTCTTCCGATTATCCGCCGAAGATACACAGCTTCAGCGGAACTTCATCCCTTCTCCTCCATCAACGCTTCTATCTCCCCGGCAGTGATCGGCACCTTTCCCATCAGGTCCTTATTACCCTCCAAAGTGATCCATACATCATTTTCGATCCGGATGCCCATTTGCTCCTCCTCAATGTAGATGCCAGGCTCCACTGTCAGTACCATTCCCGCTTCCAGCGGCTCGCTCCGCGGACCAAGATCGTGCACATCAATGCCCAGATGATGGGATACGCCATGATACATGTACTTCCAGTAGGCAGGACTTTCCGCCGGCTGGTTCCTGATATCGGCGACAGTCAGCAGCCCGATATCCACAAAAACCTCACTGGCCCGCTCACCCATTTTTTGGTGATAGGCGTTCAGGGTAATGCCCGGCGTTAACAACTCCTTAGCAAAATAATGTAGCTCCAGGCAGGCATTATACACCTCTTTTTGCCGGGAAGTGAATCGACCGTTGACCGGCACAGTCCGTGTCAGGTCGGCACTATACCCTCCATATGTCGCCCCGAAATCCATCAGCACCAGTTCACCATCCAGACATTCGCCGTTATTCGCGATATAATGCAGCGTACGCGCCCGATCCCCCGAGGCAATAATACTCTCATAAGCAGGCCCCGTCGAACGCCTCGACAGAAAGCCCCGATAAATTTCTGCCTCTATCTCATACTCCATCACCCCCGGCCGGATAAACCGCAAGAGATCTGTGAATGTCGCCCCTGTTATATCCGCCGCCTCCTGCATCAACGACACCTCCAGTGCCGTCTTCACCGCCCGCAATGTCCGCAGGATACGGGCAGAACGCCGATATCGATGCAACGGATATTTTTCTTTCATCTCCGCAACATAGCGGTATTGCCTCGTGATCAAAGGGCCGCCCTTACGGTCATTCTCATTGGTGTCGAGGTAAATGAAATCAGCCATATGCACCCATTGCTGCAGCAGCACCTCCAGATTGTCCAGCCATACGATGGTTCCGATGCCGGATATTTTTTTGGCCTCTTCCGCACGCAGCCGCCGCCCATCCCATTTCTCCTTCAGTTCGTTCGGTCGCACCAGTACCAGCACTTCCTTATATCGTGGATCCGGATGGTCCGGGAAAAGGATCACCATGCTATCTTCCTGCGTGATGCCCGACAACCAATACAGATCACTGTTTTGCCGGAAAACGTAGTGCGCATCACCATTCAGTGGCATCTCATCATTACTCACGAAGATCGCTATCGCCCCGGGTTCCAGCGCAGCAGCAAATCGCGCCCTGTTCTCCGTAAAAAGCGCCGGTAAGGCAGGATAATATTTCATAGCTGCAAATTTATTGAATGATCACTAAATAGACGTTTTCTCTCCATGGTATCTAACTAACGTTCGTTAGTAATTAGCAATATTTTAACCAATCTAGCTCTTAATTTGATAATCTCTAATTTTAGCCCCCCTTTCGAGACTGCTATAGCAAAATTTAATTTTAGCTTTGTCTCAAACAAACGATTGCTTTTATGTCGCCTGTCATAAATCTTCCGGCCGATGAACTGGCCAGGCTTGGCCTGCGTATCTCTGATACCATTCATTATCAACTCCCGCCGGATGAACTTGTCCGGCACTGTCTTCGCCGGAGAGAGGGTGTGCTCAACGATACGGGCGCCCTCCTGATCCGCACCGGCGCCTTCACAGGCCGCAGCCCCAAAGACCGCTATATAGTCAAAGACGAAGTGACGACTGCCCAGGTGGACTGGAACGACTTTAACCAACCCATGGACCCCGCTCATTTCCACCGCATCTACGTGGCCGTGACGACCTGGCTCAATCAATCACCGGAACTTTTCGTGCGGGACGCCTATGTCTGCGCTGATCCGCGCCACCGGCTTAACCTGCGGATTGTCAACGAGACGCCCAGCGGGAATCTTTTTGCGCATAATATGTTCCTTCGGCCGACTGAAGAGGAGTTGGATGCTTTCCAGCCTGACTGGCAAATCCTGGCCGCTCCGGGTCTTTCCCTCGATCCGGCTACCTGCGGGACGCGCGGACCCAATGCCGTCGCCATCTCTTTCAGGCACAAACTGATCCTGGTCGCAGGCACCGCCTATACCGGTGAAATAAAAAAAGGAGTCTTTACCATTCTCAACTTCCTCCTGCCCCTCGAAAAAGCCATCCTCAGCATGCATTGTTCAGCCAACAAAGGTCCAAAGGGCGATACGGCCATCTTTTTCGGTCTCAGCGGTACCGGCAAGACTACCTTGAGTGCCGATCCGGCCCGGCAGCTTATCGGTGACGACGAACATGGTTGGACGGCCGATAATATTTTTAATTTTGAAGGGGGGTGCTATGCGAAGTGTATTCACCTGCGGGAGGAAAAAGAGCCGGATATTTTCCAGGCCATTCGCCCGGGTGCACTGGTAGAGAATGTGAAGTTCTTTCCCGGAACCGACCGGATCAATTTCGATGACGGTTCGATCACCGAGAACACACGGGTCTCCTATCCTTTGTCTTTTATTGGCCATGCCTTGGAACCGTCGGTCGGTGGCATTCCGGCCAATATTTTCTTCCTGACCTGCGATGCCTATGGCGTATTACCACCCATATCCAGGCTGAGCCCCGGTCAGGCGATGTACCAGTTCATCTCCGGTTATACGGCGAAAGTGGCCGGCACGGAGACAGGTATCACCGAGCCCAAACCTACATTCAGTGCCTGTTTTGGCGCGCCTTTCCTGCCACTGCATCCGGGCCGCTATGCCGCATTGCTCGGTAAAAAGATCAGGCAGCAGGGTGCCAGGGTCTGGATGGTCAATACCGGCTGGTCGGGAGGTCCTTATGGTAAAGGCAGTCGCATCGACCTCGCTTTCACCCGTGCAATGATCACCGCCGCGCTGGAAGGAGCCCTGGACAACGTTGCGTATCAACCCCATCCCGTCTTCGGCATGGCCATACCCGCCTCCTGCCCCGGCGTTCCAACGGAAATCCTCAATCCCCGAAATACCTGGCCCGTTCCTGCCGAATATGATGAGATGGCTGCAAACCTGGCCGGGTGGTTTACGACCAATTTTCAAAAATATGCCCCGCATATCGATTCACCGGAAATCCTCAACGCAGCACCCGTCGCCCGGTAGCCTGGAGCCGCCTCAACGCAGCATTTGCCCCTACCCCAGGGTCCTTTATTAAAAAAAATAAAAAAAAGTTAAAGAAAAATTGATAATTCTAAAATAAATTCAGAACTTGGCGGATCTAATTTTGCCGCCCATGGGCAGCGGCCTCGGCCGCATCTGCAATCGAGGTCTACGATTGTTTGCCAAAACTAACTCCATCTCTCGGTGGGGTTTTTTATTTTGCGGCCTTCCCCATCACTTTCCGTCACCCCCGAACCTCTCGCACCCTCACCGCCGCCGGCTCAAAACAACCCATAAAGCTGCGAATCGATCCGCGTGATGATCTCCCCCAGATGCTCCTCATTTTCCGGAAACTTATTCTTATCGATATC
>JAMFSL010000209.1 GCA_026225275.1 Puia dinghuensis | reverse complement strand
GGGGCCCAGAACATTAACATCGAAATGCTTATGAAAAGCCACTACAGATACCTGCTCAATAGGTAAATATCCTTGATACACCGCGTTGTTCACCAAAATGTCCAGTGTGCCGAAAGCCTTCTTTGTTTCTTCAAACAGCCTGGTTACATCGGCTTCATTAGATACATCGGCCTGTACGGCAATGGCCATACCTCCATTGTCGGTTATCGCCTTCACCACTTTATCCGCACCTTCTTTACTTGAGGCATAATTCACAACTACCTTTGCGCCTTCTGCCGCAAAGTGTTTGGCGATAGATGCACCTATTCCTTTCGATGCACCTGTAACTACCGCTACTTTGTTTTCTAATTTACTCATCATTTCTATTATTTAAGCGACAAACGTACATTATTGTCTGATTGAAATCCGCCCCTCAGGACTGGGTGAGCCCGATCTGCTGCGCCTGTAGCAGGCTGTCCATGGACCGGCTCTGCGCTCCCCGTGAGGTGCGCGATCATTTCCGGATGGTGTGCTGCCGCCATTGCTGCGAAGTCGCGGGCGTTGAAGGCGTCGTCGCCCTTCTTCATCAGCGCCAGGAGTTGTGTCGTCCGGCTCGTGTCCCAGCGTCCCTCCCCAATCCTGGACGACCAGGGTGATATTGCGGAGAGCGAAGTGCTCAACGAAACGAAGAAAAAACTCCCGATGGAAGTGAAAGGTGTAGGTAGAGTCCGTCAAGGGCTTATCGGAACGACCAAAACCGAAGAAGTCAGGTGCAACTACTCTCGCACCACTCTCCAGCATCACAGGAATCATCTTGCGAAATGAGGCTCATACCGATAACCAAGCAATCCCTGGAAGCGCGTGTCGGGAGTCCGTAGAGCTTCTGTTGGTTTTACAAGATCTCTTTATTCGTTCTTGTTATTGCCAAGAGTTACCGCCTCAACCACTTGGGTGTTGTTTCATCCGGTAAAGCTAAAACTAACCATATGGTTGATGTTATACATTTCTGAAAACCTGTTACATAATTCACTGACTGAGATAAAAAGCCGTTTTGGTAAGCCAAGCACCCGGTGAAAGTCGGATAACGATTCGAATTTATATGGAACGTCTGTTTCTTTTTTCATTATTAAAGGCTAAGGTAGCAGGAAAAAGAGGCTGCATAGAATCCCCAGCCCGATTACCAGGGTAGGCGCCTGCAGTATCATGGGCAGATAAAAATACCAGGGCATGGTGCCAAACTGTGCGGCAACCCCTTGGATGATATTGGTATTAAAGTAATTCCAGGCTGTGTATGTCAGGTGTCCGTAGAACCATGCGTCGATGGCCAGTCCCAGCAGAAAGATCAGCCCTGCTGACAGGACGAGTCAGCAGATGCCTTTCCAATGCTTTCTTTTGAACACGATCAGCCAGATTAGCAGACCGGCTATGGCGAACAGGATCTGTGCCCGGCACAGAAAGCTTGTTCCCAGCAGGAGGCCGGACAGCACAAAGGTTCGGGGGTAACGGAGCGTCGAGTCTTTAGCGATATATAATGCAGAGGTTAGGTTTAAATTTGAAGCGGACGAGGACAGGATTGCCCTTTTTGTTAGCCTGGTCGGCAAAGTACGCCGCCAGAGCTGGAGGGTAGCGTGCTCCTTTGCTTTGGGTGTTTTGCCTCATGTAAAACAGGATCAGGGAAGTGTAGGAGGTGTAGAAGCTGCCGCCATCGAACTGGAGAAGACCCTGGTAGCTTAATTCGGGACCTCCTATCTCGCCATCCGTAACGGGCAGATAGTAACTTCTGGCGTCGGAGACGATTTTGTTGACGCAGAGCAACATTCCTGTTGACGTATTATAGAGATAGGTATAACACTCCGGGTTGCCTGAGATCGCTTTGAAGCATATTTTGTCACCGTAATGGTAGAAGTCATTGATTTTGTAAATGACATCCTTGTGTTCTGATACATATTTAGCGCGCCTGTCATTATAGTCGGGATTGGTCAGGAAATCCGCCGGGAGGCTGTTTTGCAAGGGCAGCAGGATCGAAAAGGCTTTCTTGAACGTATGAGGGGTCAATTTATAGACGGCATAGTCATAGTCCCTGACATAATAGGCTGAGGTGTCGGTGTCACCGGCCGTGAGGTCCATATGCGATTGGGCGCCCTGGGTGTCGTCGTATTTAAGGTTCAGATGATAGGGCAATTCGTGCTGGATGACATGGCCCTGTTGGGAACTCATCAGTTGAAAGGCAATGCTATCGCTCATCGAAGAGGGCACCCAGGGGTTGTAAAGGTAACTGGCGTCATATCCTTTGCCAAGGTTGAGCTTCGTGCCGACAAAAGAGGATGGATTCCCTTGTGCTTTTGAAAGCAGCTTTCCATCCAGGTTAAACCTCAAAATGGTATAGAGGTAATGGATTTCGATTTCCTCTTTTTCCCGGTCAAAGGAGAAGTTATAAAAATTGGGATGCTGCGGATTGATCTTTGCCCCTTCGATCCTGGCGTGGAAACGGCCATTACTGGTGAAAATAAGCAATGAGGTGGTTTCCCTGTCCAGTATAAGGTAGTAGTTCTTTGTGATCTCCAGCTGGTCGATCCTGCCGAACGCGCTTTGGGGGGTGGACTCTAATGGAATAAACTCTACGCTGTCGATCAATTGGGATACGGTGCCTCCCATGGCGGTCGAGGGATCGATCCGGAGGATAGTCGGTTGTGATGGTTGTTGTGCCCGGCCAATATAGAACGAGGACAAGATTGCCAGGATAAGCCTGGCCTTTTTCATGTTGCAGTTAACAATGGTATCTTTCCAAAGCTAATTGCAAATTGTTTTCAAACTTGTTAACGGAAATTAAATGGTGAATGGATCGCCGGAACGCCGGGGCGGGCGTTTTAGTTGGCTATCTATAATTAGCAATCTCAATCAATCTTTTTACGTCCAGGACAATGATCTTCCTGCCCTTCGTCTCCACCGTACCCTCCGCCTTAAATTCAGAAAGCATCCGAACAACATTCTCTCTTGCAGTGCCCACCAGGCTCGCCAAATCATCACGGCTCATATTGATTTCTACCGGCATACCCGGCTCAAAATTGACCTTGTACTTTTCACGGACCACTATTAACTGAAGGGCCAATCGTTCCCTCACAGATTTTTGCGCAAACAAAGTAAGACTGTTCGCCAATACCGCAAACTCATGACTCAACGTCTTGAGAAGCCTCCGGTTTAAAACACCGGACTGATTGATCGCTTCCAAAAAATCTTCTTTTGGTATAAAGGCAATGGTGCTTTCCTCCAATACAGCAGCAGAATCCGGATAATTATCCACAGAAAGAATAGCATGATACCCCAATAATTCCCCCGTATTAGCTACATAAATGATCTGTTCCCTGCCTTCCGCATCCACCTTGTATTTCTTCACCTTCCCGTTCGCTATATAATAGATGCCCGACGGGTACGCACCCTCCCGAAAAATGACCTGTCCCTTTTTGTATACCTGCTCCGACTTGCGGGACATTAGGATTTCCAGGTCGCTTAGAGGCAAATCGGCTAGAATGGATTCACTTCCAAAATCCCACTTGTCGATCGGAAAAATGCCTTTAATACTCATACATACAACAAATCTATCGTATAAAAATTGATATAACTCACTTTTTTTAGTGATAAGCATTACCGGGCGGCGAGAGCACCAACATTAATTTTGCACCAGATTGAGCTATTTAAATAAAGGGCAATATCACCGATAGAACCAACGAATCCAATATGAACTTACCACATAAAATAAAATCGAAAACAAACTCCCCGAATGCTCAACAGCCAGGTATAAAAAAGAAAAACACCGGCATGGAAAGTTCCAGATCCGCTATAACCTTAACGAAACAAAGCCTCCAACAATTAAAAGACCTCGGATTTCGATTTGTACTGATAAAAGGCTATACCACAGACAGGCGGATTGACTATATCGAAGTCAACTATTTTACCCTGGTTCCCGTCAAAGACCTCCCGGAAGATCCCAATAAAAAGGAAATCTATGAATCCACCGATAGTGACATATTGATGCAGTGGGCCAGTTTTCCCGACGATGGCGCTAAAGTAATCATTGAAATGGAGCCCCTTGTTAAGGCCAGCTGAAGGAAGGCAAAAAAAACGACAAAACCATAAATGAATAAGGTCCTCATTATCCGCATGAGAAATGTGCCTATTATCGATGCCACAGGTATCAATACCATCAACGAAGTCTACAAAGAATCAAAGCAAAAAGGTACCAGACTCATATTGTCCAAAGTTCATAGCCGGCAAATAGTAAAAAAACTAAAAGGAGCAAGATTATTATTCTCTATTGGCAAGGCCAACGTAACCGATACCTTTCAGGAAGCCATCGATCGAAGTAAAGCCATCCTAATTGAATTATCCGTATCCAAATATTAACCGTTGGCCGCAAAGAGAAACCGGCCTACGGCGTGTGAGCCTCCCAGACAAGTAAATTGAGCTGTATGGGAAATAGGGCATGAGGTATAAGTGCTGATCTTTGTGTTGTCAAATCATAAAACAACAACTATGAGTACAATTACAAAGATAGCTCTGGGCAACGGGGGTCGATTATCTAAACTGGGATTAGGCTGTATGCGCATGTCTTCCGTTTGGGGCGGCCCGACAAATGACGAAAATGAAAGTATTGCTACCATCCGGGCAGCATTGGATAACGGGATCAATTTCCTGAATACCGGCGACTTTTACGGCCATGGCCATAACGAACTGCTGGTAGGCAAAGCCATCAAGGGCAGGAGAGATGACGCCTTTATCAGTGTCAAGTTTGGCGCGATCTTCTATGGGGGGCAATGGCTCGGATTAGACCTGCGTCCTATAGCCATCAGAAACTTCATCAACTATTCTTTGGTGCGTTTGGGTATAGACACCATCGACCTATATCAGCCGTGCAGGTTGGATAATAGTGTTCCGGTGGAAGATGTGATTGGAACGGTCGCCGACCTGATCAAGGAAGGAAAAGTCCGTCACCTCGGCGTATCTGAGATCACCACGGAGCAGCTACGCAAAGCGCATAGCGTATATCCGGTAACCGCATTGGAAATAGGCTATTCGTTAGCCGACCGGCAGATAGAGAGTGAGCTACTGCCTGCGGCAAAAGAGCTGGGTATAGGGGTGGTAGCATTCGCCAATACGGCTGAGGGCTTGCTGACCGGTGAGATGAAGGCGCCGCTTGCGGCGGGTGATTACCATAATCACTTCTCCCGCTTCCAGGGCGATAATCTGATAAAAAATCTGGAGAAGGTCGAAGCATTGAAGACAATGGCAAAGGTAAAGGGATATTCCCCGACGCAGCTGGCAATCGCCTGGGTAAATGCGCAGGGCGATCATATTATGCCATTGGTAAGCATGAGCCGGAGATCAAGACTACCGGAAAATACGCAGGCCATGGAGATCGCCTTCACGCCGGAAGAGATGAATACGTTGAACACGCATTTTGCACCGGGTGCTATAGTTGGTGGCACGTACCTGCATCGATAGACACAACCGAGAGACGAGTGAAGCTCGGCCGAAGGCTCCTGCAAAGGAGCGAACGAGTTCTTGCCAGTGGCAAGGGCGAAGTTCATGCGAAACCTTGTTTGCGGAAATCGGGCTTGAGCAAAGTGGCCCGATTTCCGCATATTTAATACCTTTACGTTGTGACGAATCCAACTGAAATAATTCCGGGGGTCATCTTTTTCTCTTATTACTCGGCTATAAGAAAGGAGAAATCATGCCTGTTTGAACACAATACCCTGATATTACAGGTGTCAGGGAATTTTTTGTTTGAAACTCCCAGCCAGAGGGTCTCGATGGAGCAGGGAGAGATGCTGCTGATACGGAAAAATCAATTGGGGGACATTACGAAGACTCCTTTGGACGGTGGAGATTATCAAACTATTATTATTTGCCTGCAAGAGGATCTGCTCAGGAAGATTGCCCTGGAGGAACAAATAGAGATAAAGGAAAAATACACCGGTCCTCTCAATGTTCTTATTCCCGGAAACGATTTTCTGCATGGTTTTTTTCAATCCATAATCCCTTATGTCCGAAATCCGGAAGAGAAGATAACGACGGCCATGGGTATGATAAAAGTAAAAGAGGCTGTACAGTTACTGCTGCATAGCATGCCCGGGCTGAGGGAATTTCTATTCGACTTTTCCGAACCTCATAAGATCGATCTGGAAAAGTTCATGCTGAATAATTTTTATTTTAACGTCCCTGTTGAGAAGTTTGCTCAGCTGACAGGAAGAAGTCTCGCGGGGTTCAAGCGTGACTTCCAAAAACAATTCAGCATGCCACCCCGGCAATGGCTGCAGGAAAAACGGCTGACGGAGGCCCGGCGTCTCATAGAAAAAAAGAACAAGAAAGCCTCAGCCATCTACCTTGATTTAGGGTTTGAAAGTCTCTCTCATTTCTCGCATTCTTTTAAGAAGAAGTTCGGCAAGGCACCCACCGAATGGTTATAGTAGAGAGGCAAATCATCGATACAAGATGAGTTCGAATCTCAGCCCGCGCAGAAGATCAGTTAGCTAGATATTTGTTAATCAATTGATTACAAGACTTTTTTTATTGCCCGTTACTGTTACCACCAAACCATCCCCCGACTATCAGTTATTTGAAAATATCTCTTCTAACCTTTTCTCCAGATCAATTCCCCTTAAATCTGTGGCTACTATTTTACCATTTGGGTCAATCAGGAAATTTTGTGGGATAGCTTTTACACCATATAATTTAGCTACATCATTATCCCAAAATTGCAGGTCCGATAGCTGTGTCCACTCTAATCCATCCTTTTTTATGGCTGCCAGCCAGGCATCCTTTGCACCCGCGCGATCTAATGAAATACCCAACATCGTGAACCCTCTATCTTTGTAATGCTGATATGCTTTTACATAATTAGGATTTTCCGCACGGCATGGGCCACACCAGCTGGCCCAAAAGTCAACCAATACATACTTTCCCCTGAAATCGGTTAACCTGACAGGCTTGCCGGCAGTGTCATTTTGAGTAAACACTGGTGCCATAGCGCCTATGGCGGTCATGCGCGAGGATTCAATCATTTCAGCAATTTTCTTGCCTGCCAATGTATTTTGCATAGCAGGTGATAAACCCTTAAATAACGGCTCTATCTTATTCAAATCCATTATACTGCCAATGACGGCGTTCATTAAGTATACACTTACATAGGAGTTAGGGTTAGCTTTGATATATGTTTCATCGGCGGCCTTTATGTCGTTGGCAGCTTTTCCATATTCAGCCTGTAAATAATTCGTGAATACAGTGTCCTTTCTTTTTTCAGGTGATGCATTGCACATGGTTACCACCACATCGTTTTGTATTTTGAATTCGCTTGCTACAAGCTTTTTATAATCCAAATAGTCATCACTAACTTTTGATCCGATAACAGTTGCATATTTAACAGAATCCTTTGCGACAATACCGATGTTTCCATTTTCAATAAAAAAGTTAAAAGCATCTATATTGGTCGGCCGTAAATTATTACGACCGACTCCATGAGGATCAATAATCAATGATGCCATGGTAGGCTCGTGAACTGTCCCCTGGAATTGTACTATCCCATTATTAATTAATGCCGAATCGGTTATGGTTTTACCATCCAATGCATAAAAGAAATACGCCTTGGCAGGCACATTGTATTTAATCATATTTATTTTTAAGGTAAAACCGTTGTTTTGCGCCAATACTGTTACTGGCACAAAGGCTAAAGTCCACAAGATTATTCTTTTCATTTGTAGGTTGTTTTATTAAATATTCTTCCTTGATCCTGATTATGGTTATTAATTGTATCCCGGGTTTTGTGTAAGCAGGCTATTTAATTGCCGCTGTGCTTGAGGTATTGGATACAGTGCCGCATCGGGCTGCCAGCCGCCTTTTTCAGCAGTAAGTACCGTCCCCGCGTTTCCGGTCCTTTTTAAATCAAACCAACGACTTCCCCATTCAAAACACATTTCGGTTTGCCTTTCATGAAGTACGGCGGCTAGTACAGCAGTTTGCGATGTTCCATCAGCTGTGCTGTTCGGTAATCCGGCCCTGTTTCGAATAATATTAACATCCGCTAAAGCGCTACTTAAATTTGGATTGGGCATTTTTACAGCAGCTTCGGCACGGATCAGGTATACTTCGGCTAACCTGAATATCATGTAGTCCTCCACAGGAGTGCTACTTGCCAGCACATTTTTATATTTGAAAGGATAATAAAAATTCTGGTTGTTGATCACTGTTGTACCCACCCAGTCCTGAAGCCGCCGATCTCCCGGCTCGAAAGTATTTAACAAAAAGGGAGTTACTAAATAACCCGGCGTAGCTCCGATATCCGGCACAAAAGAGTAGGCTTCCGTTGTAGCGAAGAATGATTGTACAGCCGGTATTTGCCAAATTGCTTCGGTACTACCGTCTAAAAATACATTATTCAAACTATCCGTTAAAACGTATGCACCGGAGTTAATAACAGAATCAGCTTCGTTATAGGCAGCCTGCCAGTTACCCTGGTATAGATTAACTTTTGCCAATAGTGTTTGAGCAGTGTATAAATTCGGCCGCGCCCTGCCTGCCGAAGGGTAACTTGCCGGTAAATTTCCGGTGGCATCGTTTAGGTCTGCGTATACCTGACTATAGATTGCGGAATCGGAAGCCCTTGGTAAATGAGCGGTTGTATTATAATCTGTTGAGGTAATCAAAGGCACGCCACCAAATAAATTGACCATGTTAAAATAATAAAGTGCCCGAACAACCTTCATTTCCGCGGAAATTTGTTTAATGAATGAAGCTGATAAATTATTATTGCCGGTTATGCCATTCAATATATCATTTACCGCATATAATCCTTGATAAGGTGATGCCCATAACAAGGCGACCTCGCCGTTTAATGGGGTTAAGGTATAACTGTAGAATTGCTGCTGATCCGAACTACCCGTGTAAGATATCTCGTCGGAGGATAATCCTGTAGCTATCGTAAGGTTTGCATCACTATAAGCAAAAGCTACTCCCTGATTGTCATAAGTATAAACACCCGCTACGGCAGACATTGTAGTGGCACTATCTGCGAACTGCTCGGCCTGCGTAATTGCAGCTGGCGGATTGGCGGGTATTTGAATTAACTTTTTGCAGGAAAAAAATGTGAGGATGGCAATTAACAAACTACTTGCCAGTATTTTATTTTTATTAAAAGATAGTATTTTCATGATAATGATTGCTTAAAAATGGAGATGTAAACCAAAGGCGATAATGCGCTGCACAGGGAAGACGGTAAAATTACCGGGTAATTCCGGGTCACCTACCTTATAATTAGTGATCGTCAGCAAGTTCTGTGCATTTAAATAAATGCTGCCGCCTCGAATATGAACTTTTTTCAAAAAGGCATCTGGCAAAGTATAAGATAACGCTACTGTTTTCACCCGCAGATAAGTATCATTGCCATAAGCTCCGGTGGATTGATCGAAATCCAATCCGGGTGTGAGTGCCGCCGAGAAAAAACTGCTAGGCAATCGCTGAAGCCGGGCGTCATCGCCAGGGTTTTTCCAGTAATTATTCAGAACTGCTGTAGGATAATTTTTCACGAACCCTAAAGAACTAATGGTATACACTTCGGAGAGGTAATTTGGGGCATTTTGACTGGAAAACTGGCAGAAAATATAAAGGCTGAAATGTTTATAGCTGAGGTTATTGCCAAATCCTCCCATAAAGTTAACTTCCCTGTTGGCAATCGGCACTTCATCGCCACCTTGTGCGGCGGTTTCGGAAATGGGATTAGAAGTAACATCGCCATTTCTATCGTAAAACTCAAACAACCCGGTGGTAGGGTTTACATCTTTATACCGATAACCGAATATAATAGAAGTAGGTTGGCCTATTACGTACTGTTGGGCATAGGAAGACGTTGCCAGGTTAGGGAATGCCAGCAGCTTATTCCGGTTAAATGTTAAATTAAAATTAGTTGTCCAGGTGAAATTCTTGGTTTTTATGTTGGTTGAAGTTGCCGAAAATTCATATCCCTTGTTTTGGATATCTGCATTTAGGTTTCCCAATACGGATGAAAAACCTGTTTGTACTGGCAATTCATAGCCTACTAACTGGTTGCCTTCGCGGTCTCTGTAATAGGTTGCATTTAACAAGATGCGATTATTGAAAAAACCAAAATCCAATGCAACGTTCAATGATTTTTTTGTTGCCCAGCTATAATCAGGATTGTAAAGATTGTAAGGGTAGCTTTGTTTTATGCCCTGGAATGCAGGAAAAGAGGAGAAAGGCTGATACAATGCCTGATATTGATAACCCTGAATACCATCGGACCCTGTTGTGCCATAGCTGCCGGACAGTTTACCATAACTTAAGAAAGGAATGGCATCTTTGAATGCCTTTTCTTCAGAAAATATCCAACCCGCTCCTACAGAACCGAAATTACCGAATTGACGCCCGGGGCCAAAATTACTGGAACCATCCCTGTTACCAGTTGCTTCAATGATATATTTTTGATCATAAATATATTTAAGACGCGCAAATGCACCGCTATATCTATAAATGGTTGAATTATCCGCATCATATACCGTGGCAGCGCCAAGAATTGATCCAAGTAAATTGTCATTAGTATAACCATATCCGTAATTAATAGTTGAATTATTGCTGTTCTTTTTATAAGTAGAGCCCAATAAAGCGGTCAGCGATCCTTTCCCAATTGATTTTGTATAATTCAGCTGCGGTTCAATATTGATAGTCTGATAGACGTTAGCGGCAAAGCTCGCATTAGCATTGGCAGCATACAATGGACTTTGCGCGGAGGCGGGGTCTTCGGAGCGTTCTGATGAGGTGTTACGGCTATAACCCAGATTAGCACCAATCGTTAAACCTTCCAGAATTTTATAGGAAAGATTTAACGACAGATTTAAATTATAATTTTGCAGATCGGTGGGCTCTTTTAAATAGCTATAGAATTGGTACCCACTTAGGTCAACCCCTTGATAAGTCCAGACCAGGTTACCGGCCGGATCTAACAAATTAGGTAAATTTGGGGGTAATAAAATATCCAGTCCAGCTCCAAAACCCAGAGAATTATTCTGATCGTAACCATAGTCGCTAACCAGGTCAATTGTAAACCGTTTATCGACCGAGTTACTGTGCAAAGCACTATGCAAAGTCATTCTTTGGTCGGCAAAGCTACCGGGGAAACTATAATCTGACCGGGTATAGCCGGGAGAAACAATGAACGTCGTATTAGCATTGCCTCCAGATAGGCTGGCGTGAATATCCGTATTATTAGACGTTTTTCCATAAATGACTTTTTGCCAGTTTGTATACTTATCCTGATCAAAAATAGTTAAATCAGGCGCATAACCTAAAACGTCATTAGGATTGCTGGTAGGTGTGAGCCCATCGGAAGCATATGAGTCTTCTCTTAACTTTAGATATTGCTGCGTATTCAACAGCTGTACCGGCCGCGCATCCGAATTGAAACCGGAATTAAGGTTAAGGTCAAAGGTCGTTTTACCGGGTTTCCCTTTTTTTGTGGTGATAATGATAACGCCATTGGAGCCTTGCGTGCCATAAATAGAAGTAGCATCCGCATCCCTGAGGACACTGATACTTTCTATATCATTGGGATCTATGTTATTAAAAGGGCTTATGCCGCCACCCTGGCTAATACCGCCGCTGGAAGGTAGTGCATTGGCAAGACTGTACAGCTGACTGACAACATTATTCTGAGGAGCAAAAGGCACGCCGTCAATGATAAATAAAGGTTGATCATAACCTTTGGGAAGACTTGTGTTTGGAAGCAGCGTGTTCTGTCCTCTTACTTGCGCTAATACCTGTGACCCCGGCACCCCACTGGTTGAATTAATAGCCAGCCCGGGGACCTGCCCTTGCAATGCCAATATCGGATTGGTTACAGGCTGCTCTTCTATAATATCGGCGTTAACCGTAGTGACAGACCCAATACTAAAGCGCTTGGATTCTGTACCATAGGCAATTACCTGGATTTGGTCAAGGGCAGATGATGCTGTATGCAAAACAATTGTTACATTCAATGTTTTACCATCTATAACTATTTTACTTTCCGTTTTTGCATAGCCAATATAGCTCACTATCAAGGTATACTGGCCTTGTGGTACAGATGGAAAACTAAAATTCCCTTTATTATCAGTGGAGGTGTTGTACCTGATTCCTTTTAAGCTTACTGATGCCCCGGACAATGGCGCTCCCGCTGAATCTGTGACTCGCCCGTGAAGATCAACCGCGGACTTACGTGGGAGAGAGTCCACGGACTGAAGTGCCGTAGTTTGAGGCCTGGTGATTAGAATAGTATTGCCTTTAATGACAAATTTTAGAGACTGTCCGGAAAGTATAGCCTTTAACGCTTCTTCTAAAGACGCATTCTTCAGATTGACTGTTACCGGAACAGTCCCTTCCAGGTCTCGGCTATTATAAAAGAAGACGTAGCCGGTCTGTTTCTCCAGAACGGATAATACTTGCGTTAATGGCACAGCCTCTCCCTGGTAGGTGACGGTTTGTGCCGAGCCATGGGCGCTGACCTGTAAAAATCCAGCCATTAAAATGATGCCTGTTAGCCTCATAACTAACAACGTTTTGGTTACGCATTCCCACCTTTGCTTCCGGGCATGGAAGGAGGGTTTGCAAAGAGCGTCAATTTGCATACTTTTGCATTGTGTTTGGGTTAAAATAATAAGCAGTGGCGCAAACCTTGTTCGTTAGGGTTAACCTGAACTAAAACCGGGAAAGGTGTCCAATCTGAACCCGGTTTTTTGTTATAAGCTCACCCTTTACCCGTTCTGTTAATCATTGCAGATGGGCTCAATATCATGCAGTCCAAGCCGGCCGGAGGCCGAGCTGTACATGAAATGTACAATCGTTAAATCAGATAGGAATTAGATAGGAAGGTTCTTTTCTATTGAATCATGGCCTGATCACTAATTTATTACCCGCCTCGATCCGGAAATGCACTTGTGCATTGGTCAAGAGATCGAGCACATTGTCCAGCGAAAGGTCTTTGCCCATTTTTCCGTTGAACTGAAACTTCTCCTTCGGAATAAGGCCTTCATAAGTCACATCAATGTTATACCAGCGAGCTAACTGACGCATCACGGAAGGCAAATCGGCATCGTGGAAGGCAAAGAGCCCGTTCTTCCAAGCCAGGACCTCGGAAGTGTCAGCTTTGTTCAGCACAATCAATTGGTGAGCGTTATTTCCGACACCCTTAGTACTTCCCGCGCCGTCGCTGATCTTTTGGCTTGCAAGCCAGGCCTGCTGCCCGGGTTTGAGAACAACACTTAGATCATCAGTATTGAGGTTAACACCAACACTGGGTGATGTGGCTAAGGCTACGCGGACGGACCCCTGCAGCAATGTTGTTTTAATTTTAATTTCGTCGGGATAAGCATTTACATTGAAGGTCGTGCCCAAAACCTCAATTTTCGGTCCATTCTCTACATGGACTATAAAAGGCTGATCCTCTTTTTTCTTTACTTCGAAATACCCTTCTCCCCTTATTTCAACTATCCGATCTTGCCCACTGAATATTACAGGATAGCGAAGGGAGCTCTCCGCATTAAGCCATACTCTCGTGCCATCGCTGAGCGTGAGAGTCACCACGCGGCTACCGCGTGGATTGGTCAATGTGTTATAGAGCAACTCCCGGCTAGTTACATTGTCCACTTTATAGGCCACTCGACCATTAGCCTCTTTCACAAGTTGAGCATTGCCTTGCTGTGCCAGGGCGCCATTAATTGCACTGTCCAGATAAACCTGCTGCCCATTGCCGAGCGTAATCATCGCCCGGTTCGTGGCAGGAGCAGAAACATCAATAGATTTCGAGCGCTGCGCCATCTCAGGCGCTTTGGCTGTTCGCCGGTTTATCATCCACCAGGTTCCCGTTCCCAACAAGGCAAAAAAGACAGCAGCCACAGCGTAACGCAAAAGTGACGGTATTTGATGCTTTACCGTGGATGGTAACGTTCTGTCCGATTGAAACACCGCCTCAAGCACAGGTTCCCAATCACTGATTTGATATTTTTCTTCCGGAGTCTGCTCCATGAATATCTCCTCCATGATCTGCTTCCACCCCTCGGCATTCGTCGCATCGGCCAATGCGTCCCACAGCAACTCTTCTTCCGCACTAGATAAAGAGCGCGCCCGATATTTATTCAATTGTTCTTTCCAATAGGATTGATTCATGGTGTATGCCTGCTTAATGGAGAAGAAACGGCTGTGCACTTCGCTTTGTACTATCGGCCGAGAAAATAAATTACCATTGGTTCAAACAAATGATCAATGCCGGAAGATAAACACAGGCGTGTTTTTCGAGGTACTCTTGTACAAATGTCACGGCTTCAACGAGTTGATTGCGAACGGTATGCTCAGAAATGTCCAACTTTTCGGCAATTTCCTTTCGGCTATAACCTTCCAGACGAGCCATTTGAAACACCTGGCGACGGCGCTGGGGCAAATGAGCAACCGCCTCGTCGATCAAAGTCTTGGTATATTTGGCATCGAGCTGTTGTTCCAGGTCTTGATCAACGTCCATCACCGGCAATTGGCTCAGTTTTACCTGATAGGTGGCCATGCTGCGGATAAAATCATAAGCAGAGTTACATGCGACAGTGTAGAGCCAGCCGCCAGGATTGGCCATTTCTGGCAGATTCTCACGGTTAAGCCAGCATTTAATAAAAACTTCCTGGATAATTTCCCGGCCATCGGATTCTGATCGAACCAGACTGACCACGACCGGAAAAAGTTTTTTATTGTAGTAGTGAAAAACCTGGCGGAAAGCCGCTTCATCGCCTTGAGCGATGCGCTTAAACAACGCGGCTTCATCGAATGTATGTAGGATCTCCACCAGTTATGATTATATAACGTAAAAATAACAAAAACTCTGAGATTCTCCCGACTTTTACAGTGGTAGTTTGCCCATCCCATGGCAATCCAATATAAAGGTTCAACATCGAAACAATTCTTTTATATGACAAAATCGGCAGAATCACTAGAAGCCTTCTATAAGCATAAATTTCCAGAACTGTCTATTGATCAAAAAAAAGACATAGGCCAATTCAATGTATTCCGCATTGAAGATCGGATTCAGTCACAAACTACATCTCCAACGTATATCCGTAGAGATTTCTATAAAATCATGTTATATCGGGGAAACAATGTTTTCCACTACGGTGATGGAAGTATAGAGATAAAGGGCAATACCCTGCTCTTTTTCAATCCTCAGGTGCCTTACACTTATGACCCCATGACACCGGACACTAGCGGCTATTTTTGCGTTTTCAGGGATGAATTCTTCAAAGAGAATCTGCGCCTTAATCTCAACAATTTGCCGTTGTACTCCTCTGGCGCAAAACCTGTATTTAATCTCGAAGACCATGAATGCGAAGAGATTAGGGAGATATTTGAAAAAATAATTAAAGAACTCAATTCACATTATATTTATAAATACGAATTGATCAGAAACTATGTAAGCGAATTGATATTTCTTGCCATAAAGCTCCAACCCCCGGAAAACATCAGTAATCACACTAACGCGAGCGCAAGAATTACGAACGTCTTTACCGAATTATTAGAGCGGCAGTTTCCGATAGTATCGATGTCGCAGCGCTTTGAATTTCGCACTCCTAAAGTATTTGCAGACAGGCTTGCAGTGCATGTTAACTATCTTAACAGGGCGATCAAACAGGCGACTGGCCGCACAACCACCGATCTCATTTCTGAACGGCTTGTTGCGGAAGCCAAGGCCCTGCTCAAGCATACCAATTGGAATATTGGTGAAATCAGCTACGCTTTGGGATTTGAGGATCAAGCCCATTTTAACAATTTCTTTAAAAAACATGCGAAGTTTAATCCATCCTCCTACCGCTAGGTTTGAATTTCGCAAATAATGGTTTCGATACAACAAAACGCAGATTTTTAACCGGCTTAATTTTGTATTAAAATACAAAACAATGAGCGGTAAAAAAGTATGGTACATTACAGGGGCATCCAAGGGAATTGGATTCGCCCTGGCAAAACAACTCCTGTCAAAAGGACACAGCGTCGCGGCTACTTCAAGGTCAATTTCCGCATTTGCACAATTTGCCGAATTTGGGGACCGGTTTCTGCCCTTAGAAGTAGATCTTAAAAGTAAAACATCAATTGCAGAGTCTGCAAAGAAAACAGTCGAAAAATTCGGCGTTATTGATGTCGTTGTAAACAACGCGGGTTACGGTCTCGGGGGCGCCCTCGAAGAATTAACCACAGAGGAGATCGACGAGAACTTTGAGGTAAATTTTTTCGCGGTGGTCCGGGTGATTCAACAAACTCTTCCTTATTTTAGAAAACAACGCTCGGGGCACATTATCAATATTGCTTCGATTGCGGGTTTTGCTCCGGGTTCAGGGTGGGCAATTTATTGCGCCGCTAAATTTGCCGTAGGCGGCTTGTCGGAAGCACTTGCAAATGATCTCAAACCGCTGGGCATCCATGTCACAAACGTAATGCCAGGCGGGTTTAGAACAAATTTCGCCAAGGCTGACTCGATAGTTTTCAGTGAAAATCAACTCAGGGATTACGACTACCTAAGGCAGTCGCATCAAAACATGCAGAGAAGTGACGGCAATCAGCTGGGTGATCCGGATAAAGTCGCTGATGCCTTTTTGAAACTTGTTAATACCCAAGATCCTCCTGTTGATTTGTTCCTTGGCAGCGATGCATTCAACCGGGCCGAAAAAAAGATAGATCAGTTGGAAAGTCAAATGAACGACTGGAGAGAGATTTCTTTTTCAACCGACTTTACATCTTAGAATTTCATTGAATCACATAAATACAAACGGTTATGGAAAAATACAACCCTAATAAAATGAAGCCTTTCGTGCGCGTCACGTATCTTGTGTATAAGTTAATCAATTAATTACACACTTTTTCATTTCACGCCCTCAACCTGATCCTTTATGAAAATGAACCTTAAACACCTCTTCTTCACAACCCTTCTCCTGGGTCAATTTTGTTTTGCCTTCGGCCAAGTTGCACAAATCCCATTTGTAAAATATGCCAACACAAATATTATTCTACAACTGACCATCAACAATAAAGCCGATAGTGTCTTATTTTATTTTGATTCGGGAGCGACAGCAACTTTATTGGATTCCGCAATGGCAGTGAAATTAGGGGTCAACCCCGATTCCGAAGATGAAAAAGTAGGTGCAGGCGGTTCAAAAAAGTATCGTATAGCATCAAACCAATTCATTCATCTGAACAATAACACGATTCTTGATAGTACACCATGTGTAATACTCGATCTGACAACGTTGAGAAATAAATTAGGCATCAATTTTTATGGCTTAATCGGCTATTCCATTTTATCAAAATATATAACGAAGATTGATTACGACAGCAATAAAATGAGTCTTTTCAATTTCAATACGCCTCTTGACACACAAGGATACACTCAAATTGATTTTGATGACAAAATTGGAGTTCCGGAATTCACGGTGACAATGGAATTGGAAAACGGGCAAAGATTAACCGGGAAAGTTTTGTTTGACTGCGGGTTTAGCGGCTCAGTAATGGTCAATACCCCTTACAAAATTAAAACCCGCCTGAAGACCCGGATCGGTAAAACCATTTCGCAGGAAATGGAAGGTATGACAGGTAAGTCCAATGCAGAAATAGCTGTTATCAAATCTATAAGATTGGGAGGCTATGAATTCGGCGAGATGCCCATTCTGCTTTCTTCAGCAAAAGAAGGAGTCAATGCATTTGACAATTATCTAGGCTTGGTGGGTAACGAAATAATCAGCCGTTTTAATTTCATCCTGGACTATTCCACCAACAAACTTTTTTTAAAACCAAACAATTCATACCACAGAAAAACCGACTTTCCGGTAAGTGGGTTAGCCCTGGAATCAAAGAATGGAGGAATTTTAATTTCAGGTGTAGTTTCAACCAGCAGCGCATATCAGAAAGGATTACGAATAGGGCAAAGGATACTCGCTATTAATAACATTGAAAACGGCAGCCTGGAAAAATATAGACAGCTCTTAAATAGTAGCGAAGGGACAATGATTGACATCCGGTACCTGACAAAAGCTGGCGTCAAAATGCAAACAAAAATCAAACTCAAACGATTAATATAATCCCTAAGTCATTACCCGTAGACCTCACCTCTTTCACCCTATAACTGATATCTCACCCCCAGCAGCGTACCCAACGTATACCGCTGGGACTGAATGAACATTCGGTAATCGCTGATGCTGTAGCGGACGTATGGCTGACCAAAAACGGCCAGATGGCGACCCAGCGAGTAGGAATAATCTGCGCCCAGGACAGCTCCATAGGAGTCGCGGTTGGGCCAGTTGTCGGTAAAGCTGCTGGTGGATGTGTGGGCATAAAGATTAAGGATCGCGCCCGCGTTGATGGTCAGCTCAGACCGGCGGAATGTTTTCCTGTAGCCGAGGAGGAGGGGGACTTCATAATTTGAAAAGTGAAAAGCGTTCATGGGTGGGTCTCCGGGAAGGTTCAGCTCTCTCGGTACATTGACCCTGCCATATTCCAATCCGGCGGTGAACGACCAGCGCAGACTAAACTCGAAGGTTAGACGGAAACCCGTGGTATTGGACCATGTATAATAACGACTGGTCGGAAAGTCTACGGAGCTGTATATCGATACATATCCCGTTCTTCGAAAAGCCTTTTTTCGAAAAGGTACAACCCCTGCACGACTCTTGGACCCGTTCGCGTAATCGTTAAGCCTGGATTTCTGAGACCGTGGAAAAATAGGACGTGCCGTGATCATAGCGCGGCTACTGGTATTCGCAAGAGCCGGTAGTCTGACAGCAGCAGCCCCCCCCGCCCGTAAGCTTCCAGGTACCGTCCCGGAAACACCAGCCCCTTCGACTACCCCTTCACCAGCCCCATCGACTACCCCTTCGCCAGCCCGATCGGCTACCCTCCCGGCAGCCGCATCGCGAACCGCAAGATGGGAAGAACTCCTGGAATGCCCGGAAACAAAATGCTTTTGATGGCCAGGCCCCCGCCCGCTCAAACGTCCATTCCCAGAAGCGGCAGCCCCAGTCCCAGAAGCGGTAGCCCCAGTCCCGGTAACCCCACTCCCAGAAGCGGCAGCCCCGTTCCCGGTAGCCCCAATTCCAGAAGCGACAGCCCCGTTCCCAGTAGCCGCATTCGATGTCGTAGTCGATGTCGTACTCGCCGCAGCATCCCCTTCATCAGTCACCGCATGTTGACGAGCAGCATCCCCTCGAGCAGCACTATCCCGGGCAGCCACCCCTCGAACAGCATCCCCTTGATCATCCACCCCTTGACCAGCCACCCCCCGTGACGCCCCCGCCCCTTCACTCACCTTGCCCGGCGCTATCGCAACACCCGGACGTAAAGGCTTCGCCGGATGAGAAAAATAAATGACCCCAACGATCACCCCCACCGTTGCCGCACCAACCGCTCCAACCACCATGGCATGCACCCGCGCATATTGAACAGCCATCCTGAGAAAACTTGGACGTGAAACCTGTGAAACAGGACGGATGCCCTTGATACCGCTATGGATGCGCGACCACAGGCCTTCACGGACCGGGAGGGAGTGATCCCGGAACCGGTCGCGGAATAGTTGATTGTATTTAGTGTCGTTACGGTGCATATGTGTTGGGTACTCTATTAATATATTCAATCTGCTCCCGAAGAACCCGCTTAGCCTTCAGCAGTTGACTGCGGCTGGTGGCGGGATTGATGCCCAGTAAGTCAGCTATCTCATTGTGGTCATAGCCTTCAATCACGTAGAGATTGAAGACCACCCGATAACCATCGGGCAGCTCGCATATAAGCTTCAGGAGATCCCCGACACTCAATGCAGCGATGACATCAGTATCCGGCGACGCAAGCTCCTCCGTCTCCCTATCGATATCGGTAAACCGAATAAGCCTCTTTCGCAAAACTTCGAGAGCGGTATTGACAACAATCCGTCTGACCCAGCCTTCGAGCGCCCCGTCAAACCGGTATTGACCTATATTGGTAAAGATCTTTATAAAGGCCTCTTGCAGCATATCTTCTGCTTCCGTTAAATCAGCGGCATACCTCCGGCATATAGCCATCATCTTGCCTTTAAAATGGTCATAAAGGTTACGCTGGCTTTTGATATTTCCCTTCAAACAGCCTTCAATCAATTGCTTGTCCGTCAATTTTTTCCTATTAAAACTAGCTTTTGTAGTAGTGAGATGGACGCAAAGGAAGAAATGTTGCCTGGAAATAAAAATTATTTCCCCTTTCCCTACTCCCCAACCCTATTTTTCGGAACCCACTCCCAATATGGGAAATAATCAATTCCCCAAACGACTAAAATTCAACTAATTATAAAGTTGCATCCTTTTTGACACTCTACCCCCGATAATTTGATTCTATGAAACCACTTATACACCACCTATTCTTTATTACCCTTACCCTGGCGATCACCTGCATGTCCGCCAGCGCTCAATATTACCCCGCCGGGCTCGGTAATTCCAACCTCGCACTATGGTTGACCGCCGCAGACCCGACGACCCTTCAAAATCCCAGTGGTTCGCAAGCCGCCAATGGTGACTTTATCGCCAAATGGATAGATAAGAGCGGTAATAACCACCACGCCGTCCAGGCCACCAGCGGAACCCAACCCGTCCTGAAGACGAATGCCCTCAATGGCAACTCCGCCGTCATCTTCCAGAATACTAGTGAATACATGACAGGCCCTACCGGCGCTTACCAAACGATCGTCAGCGCCCGCACGAATCTGGGCTCCAGCTATCAGTACTTATTTTCATCGCCGGCCCTGACGGATTTCAGCATCCGGTATGCGGGCTCCAGCAGCACCGGTAACGTCAGCTATACCGACGGCCCTAATGGCAATGACTGGTGCGATGCCACCGGCAGTCCCTCGACGATGTGGATCAATGGCGTGCAAAGCCTCACAGGCACCACGGCGACACATATCCTGGTGGACGAAGCAGCATCAGCGACGAACAATACTTATTCCATCAGCAATACGTTTATGAGCAGGGGTATGTATAATAATGACCCTGTATACGAACTGATAGCTTATAGCAGCTTACTCAATAATACCCAACGGAGGCTGCTCGAAAACTATGAAGCCGCCGCCTGGAACCTCGAATCCCAGTTACCGACGTCAGGCTACACGATCTTTAACCCGCCCTCAGCCGCATCGTTCAATAAGAACCTCGTCGGCATCGGGTATACCAGCTCGACAGATAACGTACTCAGTAATGCTTCAGGCGCCACGGATGGTCTCGGCTTCTCCAGCAGCAGCGGAACGTCTGGCTTTCTCAACACCGCAGGTTTCCTGATGGCTGCCCACAACGGCCAAAGCAATGCGGTCATCAGCCCCGCTACGATTCCCGGTGTCACCAGCGCCACCAGCCTCAGCCGTTGGAACAGATCCTGGTATATGCAGGAATCGGGCGGCAATACGTCGGGACAGGTGACGGTCAATTTCAATTTCGCGGATTATAATGGCAGCTCACCCAATCCCGCTACAACGTACTCCATGCTCTATAATGCTACCGATGGCTCCTTCGCCACCGGTACGAACTCCACCGTATCGACGCTATCCACTACGGTATCCGGCGGGACGGTCTCCTTTGCGGTCACCGCAAGTAATCTGCCGAACGGTTATTATTCGATCGTCTACAGCACGACACCCGTCACCCTTCCGGTGGTCATATCGGACTTCACGGTATCGGGCGGCCAGCAAGGCTCCGCAGTGCTCGATTGGACTATCCAGGACGGAACCGGCATCGATCATTTTAATGTCGAGCACAGTACGGATGGCAACAATTTTTCTCTCATCGGCGCCGTACAAGCACAGACGGATGCCCCGACCACACAAGATTATACTTATATAGACAGCAAGCCCGCAGCAGGCCTCAATTACTATCGCCTTGAAATCGTCAATACGGACGGCAGCCTGACCTATAGCGGCATCCGGACCTTTGACGCCGCCGCCAACCTAGCTGTCTCTATCAGCATGTACCCGATTCCCACAACGGACATGCTACACATTCTCACCACCGGCACAGGTCAGTTGACGATTGCCATCTTTGATGCACAAGGCAGAATGATCAGCCGGATCAGCGGAGTCGCAGGCAGTATCGTAGACGTTCCGGTAAGCAACTACCGGCCCGGAGCGTATTTTGTCCAAATCTCCTCCGCCGAATCAAAATATACCCGGTCGTTCATCAAAGAATGATCATAAAATCGTAACTTTTGTATCAAACAATCTGACGATGCGTGCCGGAGCCATTTATTTTGTATCTGCCTCTATAGGAGCGGCCATCCTTTGCTTCTCCGCATGCCTTCACTCGTCAAAAGACAAATCCCCGGACCTCCCCGATCAGGTCAGCTATAATTTCGACATCCGCCCCGTTCTCTCGGACAAATGCTTTAAATGTCATGGACCCGATCCCAATCACCGCGAAGCCCATCTACGCCTCGATATGGCAGAAAGCGCCTATGCCGAACTCAGCGACAACAAAGGAGCTTTTGCCATCGTACCGGGACATCCCGATAAATCCGAACTGATCAAAAGAGTTCGGTCGGTCGACCCCGGCTATCTCATGCCGCCTCCCGATGCCCACCTGGGCGCCCTGACAGATCATGAAACCCAATTATTCGAAAAGTGGATCGCACAAGGTGCGAAATATGAAAGACACTGGGCTTTCACCTCACCTGTAAAAGCTCCCTTACCCAAAGCAGGCGACTCAAAATGGCCGAAAAACGAGATCGATTATTTTATCCTCGATAAACTCACCACCCTGGGACTGACACCCAATGAAGACGCGGACAAAGAACGATTGCTAAAAAGAGCCAGCTTCGATATCACCGGACTACCACCTTCACTGGAAATGATGGACGCCTTCCTGGCCGATACCTCGGACATCGCCTATGAAAAAGTAATCGACCAGCTGTTGCAAAGCCCGCATTACGGCGAGAAGATGGCCGTGCATTGGATGGACGTAGCCCGCTATGCCGACAGCTATGGCTACCAGGACGACAACATCCGCACCCAGTGGCCCTGGCGGGATTGGGTCATCCATGCCTTTAATGAAAATATGCCCTACAATACGTTTGTTGAATGGCAGATAGCAGGCGATATGCTGCCCGCCGCCACGAAGCAACAAATTCTGGCCACCGCTTTCTTTAGAAATCACAAGTACACGGAGGAAGGTGGCGTCATCCCCGAAGAATATCGGATAGAATACCTGCTCGACAAGACGAAGACCTACGGCAGAGCCATCATCGGCGTAACGATCGAATGCGCACAATGTCATGATCACAAGTACGATCCTTTCACCCAGAAGGACTATTATTCGCTGCTGGCGTTTTTCAATAATACGAAGGAAGTGGGGTATGAGGGCGACGTCTCAGTGTCAAAACCAGCTAAAATGCCCATCCTGTATATCGATCAGGAAGACCGCAAAAAGGAACTCTCTTTCCTCAATGACCAGGATACGGCGACGCTGATGGTATCGGTCATGGGTGAACGCGACACAGCCCGCAGCACCTATGTCCTCAGCCGGGGAAGATATGACGCCCCTACGGTCGAAGTAAGGCCTTCGCCGATGCCCGCTATCATGGCCTTCGATACAACAAAGCTGCCCCGTAACCGCCTCGGACTCGCCCAATGGACGATCAGCAGACAAAACCCACTGACGGCAAGAGTCTTCGTCAATCAGCTGTGGCAAGAGATCTTCGGCCGGGGAATGGTCAAAAGTTCGGCGGATTTCGGCATGCAGGGTGACCTGCCTACGCATCCCGCATTACTGGACTGGTTGGCAGTTGACTTTATGGACAACGGCTGGAATGTCAAACGCCTGGTCAAACAGATTTTGATGTCAGCTACCTACCGCCAATCTGCAAAATCCACGCAAGAAAAACGGCAAAAAGATCCCGACAACGCTTATTTATCCCGCGGCCCAAGGATGCGCCTGCAGGCGGAATTTATCAGGGACATGGTCCTGGCCAGCAGCGGCCTGCTCGTGAAAACGATCGGCGGCCCAAGCATAAAACCTTATCAGCCCGCAGGACTGTGGGAATCTGCCTCCTCCGGAAGAGGCGTCCTCGCGACCTACAAACAGGATCACCATGATTCGCTGTACAGACGGGGGCTATACAATTTTATCAAGCTGACGGTGCCCCCACCCGGAATGGGAATCTTCGACGCCAGCAACCGTGATCAATGCGAAGTCCGGCGCAGCAAAACGAACACCCCCCTGCAGGCATTGGTGATGATGAACGACCCTACGGTCCTCGAAGCATCCCGGGTACTGGCCCAGGATCTCTCCTCGGGCGCCAACGGCTCCTCCGGCGCCAACAACTCAAATCCCGAAACAGCCATTGGCAAGGCCTTCCGCCTGATCATCTGCCGCAAGCCTGCGCCAAACGAACTGGCCATTCTAAAAGATTATTATGAGGATCAATTAAAGTCCTATAAAGAAAAGAAACTCGATCCGGAAAAAACCCTCAACGTAGGCGAATATCCTTCTAAACAAAAGAACGATAACGTCGCAGCACTGATGAAAACCATCGGCCTGATCTATAATATGGAGGAAGCGATTACAAAGACATAGGAAAAACATATGGAAAGAGAAATAATCGAACGCCACCTGAACATGAACCGTCGCCGGTTCCTCGCCGGCTTGGGCATCGGCATCGGCGGCATCGCCCTCGGCTCCCTCCTCATCCCCGATCTCTTCTCAGGAACAGAAGAAGAAACCACCGCCATCGGCTTGCCACATTTTGCCCCCCGTGCGAAAAGGATCATCTACCTCTTCCAGAATGGCGCTCCCTCACAACTGGACCTCTTTGACTATAAACCCCTGCTACAGAAAATGCACGGCCAGGATCTGCCGGAGTCGGTACGCCAGGGACAACGACTGACGGGAATGACCGCTACCCAGGCGAAATTCCCGCTGGCCGGGACTTTCTTCCGCTTCGGCGAATATGGTCAGGCACGCGCCCAGATCAGCGAACTACTACCCTACACATCGAAAGTAGTCGACGATCTCTGTTTTGTAAAAAGCATGTATACAGAAGCCATCAACCACGATCCCGCACTCACCTTCTTCCAAACAGGCGCACAAGTAGGCAATCGTCCAAGCATGGGCGCCTGGCTAAGCTATGGGCTGGGAAGCGAAAACAAAAACCTCCCTGCCTTCTGTGTCCTGCTATCGAAAGGAAAAGGCAACGGCCAGGGCGTCTATTCAAAATTATGGACGAACGGATTTCTGGATTCGATCCACCAGGGTGTCCAATTCAGCAGCGGCGAAAATCCGGTGCTCTATCTGAATGACCCCGATGGAATGGATAGACAGGACCGGCGAAAGATGCTGGATAAATTAGCCATGCTCAACGAAAATTCATACAAAGAATTCGGCGATCCCGAGATCAGCACGAAGATCCAGCAATATGAAATGGCCTACCGCATGCAGACGGCCGTACCCGAAATCACGGATCTGTCTAAGGAACCCGAAGACACACTTAAACTTTATGGACCCGATTGTCTGATCCCCGGCACCTTTGCCGCCAATTGCCTGCTGGCGAGAAAATTATCGGAGTCCGGAGTGCGGTTCGTACAACTATATCACCAGGGATGGGATGGACATAACAACCTGCCCTATGAAATAAAAGGTCAATGCAAAGACGCCGACCAGGCATCCGCCGCACTGGTGCTGGACCTGAAGCAAAGAGGATTGTTGGATGAAACACTCGTGATCTGGGGCGGCGAATTTGGGCGAACGAACTACTGCCAGGGTACCCTCACCACAGACAACTATGGCCGGGACCACCACCCAAGATGTTTTACCATATGGATGGCAGGCGGCGGCGTCAAACCCGGCGTGTATGGCGAGACGGATGACTTTGGCTATAACATCACGAAAGACCCGGTACACGTACACGACTTCCATGCAACCGTCCTCCACCTCATGGGCCTTAATCATGAAAAGCTGACGTTCAAAAGCCAGGGCCGGCGCTACCGCCTGACCGACGTAGCAGGAAAGGTCGTCGACGGACTGATCGCTTGAAAACCGAAAATAATATGAAACGCAAACAATTCATCCGCGGCGTATCCCTGACGACAGGAAGCCTGCTTATCATGCACGATCTCATGGCCAGCGCAAAAGGAAAAATATACGGCTACAATAATATGCAGTATACCCTCGACACCCGTTGGAGCCGATGCGACAAAGACAAATATCCCGTCAATGACTGCCATGAAATGGTGCAGGACAAAAAAGGCCGGATTATCCTGCTGACGAATGAAACAAAAAATAATATCCTCATCTACAGTACGAGCGGTAAGCTGCTCACAACCTGGGGCCACGACTTCCCCGGCGGCCACGGCCTGACCCTGCACAATGAAAATGGAACGGATTTCCTCTACATCACCGATACGGTTAAACACCAGGTCTATAAGACCACGATGGACGGACAACTCTTACTCACGATCGACGCCCCACTCGCAACAGGCAAATATGACAAAGCCGAAGAATTCGTCCCTACCGAAACCGTCATCGATGAGAATGGAGACATCTTCGTCGCCGATGGTTATGGCAAGCAATTCATCATGCACTATGATAGCAAAGGCAACCTAAAAAATTATTTCGGCGGCCGTGGCGACGGCGACGAACATTTCGATAATGCCCACGGCATCTGGTTCGACCGGCGCAATGGCGGCAATGACCTGCTCATCACCGACAGAACCCGCCATTGTTTCAAAGTATTCACCCGGGAGGGAACATTGAAATCCCAGATCAAACTGCCGGGAGCCTGCGTATGCCGACCCGTCATCCACGGCGATTATTTATATGCCGCCGTACTCCGGTCTCCTGACCTCAATGCAGTAGGCACCGGATTTGTCACCATCCTGGACAAGGACAACCGCGTCGTCAGCAATATCGGCGGCGGCGAGCCCGTCTACACAAATGGTACTTTGCAACCAATGACCCAAACAGATAAAATTTTCGTTCATCCACACGATGTTTGCGTGGACCGCGATGAAAATCTCTACGTTGCCCAGTGGGCATCGGGTAAGGTATATCCGTATAAATTAAAGCGAGTATAACGACGGGCAACAGCGGCTGAACTATGAGGAAACTAAAGAACAGTATTGTATTATTGCTCATCCCCCTAAACAGTGTTCTACTCTTTCTGGGTCTCCTTTCCGGCAGGTTAATAGTCCCCCCGTGGCTGGACGTTTTTGGCAGGATGCATCCCCTCATCCTGCATTTTCCGATCGTATTGTGCATTCTATATGCAGCCTGGCTTTTGTTCATGACCGGCTACACCCGCGCCGACCAGCCCGACCCCATAGCAGAAGTCTTATTATTATCCGCGGCATTCACCGCAGTCCTCACCGCTATCATGGGCCTGCTGCTGTCCAGAGAACCCGGCTACGATACGGGCGTCATCGGCTGGCATCAATGGATGGGAATAGGAATATCTGTTGGCCTTTGCGCGCTCTATACTTTTCGCCGTCAGGTACAGCAACATCGGCTATGGTCCGGAGCCGCCGCTATTATCCTGACCGTTGGTATCACACTGACCGGCCATTTAGGCGGCGATATCACCCATGGAGAAAATTTCGTGCTCGCGCCGGTGACCCATAATCATCAGCGGGCGCCACTGGAAACCGCCGTGGTATATACAGACATCATCCAGCCGATCCTCGACAGCAAATGCATGTCCTGTCACAACAGCAATAAAGCCAAGGGAGGATTGGTCATGGAGACCAGAGATGCTCTGCTGAAGGGAGGAAAGGACGGCAAATTGTGGGACAGCACGGCACAGGACCTGGGACTGATGATGGAACGTATCCATCTTTCACCCGAAGAAAAAAAACACATGCCGCCATCCGGTAAACCACAGCTAACCGAATCAGAAGCAGCCGTTATGGCTGCCTGGATAAAACATGGTTCGGATTTTAACCAAAAGGTCATTGACCTCCCGCCACAAGACTCGCTACGCCTGCTGGCCACAGGATTTTTGCAGCCAGCCCTGGAAGAAGCATATGATTTTACCCAGGCAGACGAAAAAGAGATCCATAAACTCAATACCAATTACTGCGCCATCTATCCTTTGGCAACAGGCTCCCCGGCCCTCGAAGTCGATTTTTTCGGCGTCGCCGCTTTCCGGTCGGACCAGTTGAAAGAACTGTTGCCGCTTAAAACACAGGTGGTGAATATTGATCTGGACAAGATGCCCGTCACCGATGAAGATTGTAAAACGATCAGTCAGTTCACCAATCTGCGCAAACTCAATCTTTCCTTTACCAGGATCACTGGCCATGGGGTAGCTGAATTGGCCAGGCTGTCGAAACTGAAAATACTCGCACTGTCCGGAACCGGTATCCAGGCCGCCGATATCGAAAAGCTCACCGGCCTCAAAGACCTGAAACAACTCATCATCTGGAACACCCCTATCACTCCCGACGAGGCAGCAGGCCTGCAAAAGCTGCATACCGGAACGCTGGTCTATGCCGGCTCCCGCACGGATACAATGACGGTGAAGTTGAACGCGCCCATACTGGAAAATGAAGAGCGGATATTGGAAGATACCCTCGCAGTAAACCTCAAACATTATGTACCAGGTGCTGTTATCCGCTATACGACGGATGGGACGGACCCCGACAGTCTTCGATCCGCGATCTATCACCATGATCTCGTATTGAGATCCGGCGTCACCCTGAAAGCAAAAGCATTTAAGAAAGGATGGTTGAGCAGTGATGAGGTCAGCGCCCGGTTTTTCAGCGGCCGGTTCCGGCCCGATTCGATCATGCTCCTTCAACCCGTCGATTCAGACTACCGGAAGTATGATCCAAAAATCCTCATTGATCACGTAAAGGGCGACCTTGGTTTTCGTAGCGGAAAATGGCTGGGGTCCAGCAGACAGCCGTTGGAATGCCTGCTGCTATTTCATTCGCCGGTCATGGCCCAAAGCCTTACGATCTCCTCGCTGGTCGATATCGGTAGTACGATAATGCCGCCGCTGTCAATCGAAGTATGGGGCGGAAACAATCCGCAAGCCCTGACCCTGCTGACCCGTATGACGCCGGAACAGCCCTCCGCAAAAGCACCATCCTACCTCACCGGTTATGATTTGAATTTTAAGCCCACCCGGCTAAAGTGCATTAAACTGGTCATGACCCCGGTTCCAAAATTACCGGACTGGCATCCCGCCAAAGGAACGCGGGGATTTGTCTTTGCAGACGAGATTCTCGTCAATTAGGCCCGCCCTCGCACCCCAGCTCAACTCATCCTCCCACCTCATCTTATCCCCCCATCTCAACTCATCCCCCCAACTCGCCATACAGCAAATGACCACAAACTCTCATCCCCGCTTTCTGCAAAGTCCCCTTAGAAGCGTTATTTCTCACATTACATCTCGCCGCCGGAACCCTTTTTAACCGATATGCCTCCCTTTTCAATTCCTGCGTAAACAAACTCCCATACCCCTTCCTTCGATGATCTTCCTTTACTTCATAATACATATCGATGTAGGGGAAATTATAGTTCTTCACATACCCGCCGCTGGCGACAATCTGTCCAGCATGCTCCAAAACATACTCCCCGTCCACATTCTTTCTGAACGAAGTATCGGGTATGGTAAAATCCGTTTGGAAAGCATCTTCAAACAGGATTGCTTCCGCATAAATATTTCGGGCATAGGCAAACACCATATCCGCCAGCCCCCTGTCATTGGTCTGACATTCGATGAAAGGGGTGCCCGAAACGATTCGAAACTCGGGAAATACAAGAGCTGCATATTTCCGGAATGGCTCCTGAAGATAAAACTCGAAGATGGTATCTCTATCCTTCCGGTCATCCTTTCCCCACACCGATCCATAGCCTACGGTCTCGTTTTCTATCGAAAAAAGGTAGGTATCCGCCCAGCCGGCGCCATGGCATTTGTCATGCACGAATTGAAAAGAATTTTCCCGGAGAAACAGCTCCCGTAAACCCTGAACCTCACCCAAAGGCACTTTATGTACTTCCACTTCCATAATTGATCATTTAGGATGATTAAATTTAAGCCAAATCTTCATCGATATTGTCTATACCCCCTATCAATTCTTTCTATATCCCCCAATCCAAAACTTCGATACATTTGATCACACAAATAAATTGGCGATATGGAAAACAACAAACCTCATCATGGCTCGGAACAACATCCGGCAGCCGAAGGCAAATGCCCATTTCCTCATGGCAGCATGAAGCCTAATGTAGGCGGTGGCGGAACAAGGAATCGCGACTGGTGGCCGAATCAGTTAAAGCTGAATATCCTTCGTCAGCATTCGGATCTATCGGATCCGATGGATAAAGATTTCAATTATGCCGAAGCATTCAAAAGCCTCGACCTTGAGGCGGTGAAAAAAGACCTTCATGCACTCATGACGGACTCACAATCATGGTGGCCGGCAGACTTCGGACATTATGGGCCCTTGTTCATTCGCATGGCCTGGCATAGTGCAGGCACCTATCGGGTGACAGATGGCCGCGGTGGCGCCGGTGCAGGACAACAACGCTTTGCCCCGCTCAACAGCTGGCCCGACAACGTCAGCCTCGACAAAGCCCGCAGGCTGCTCTGGCCGATCAAACAAAAATATGGTCGCAACATTTCATGGGCGGATCTCATGATCCTCACCGGCAACATAGCCCTTGAATCGATGGGCTTCAAGACATTTGGCTTTGCCGGCGGCCGCCCTGACGTATGGGAGCCACAGGAAGATGTCTATTGGGGTTCCGAAACCACCTGGCTGGGCGGTGATCTGCGTTATGCGCATGGTTCTCCCGGCGTGGAAGAAGACCACGGTGTGCTGGTGTCGGACGACAATTCCGAAATTGATCATAGCCGTTACCTTGAAAAGCCCCTTGCTGCCGTACAGATGGGCCTGATCTACGTAAATCCCGAAGGTCCCGACGGAAATCCGGACCCGATTGCTTCCGCTAAAGACATTCGCGACACCTTTGGTCGCATGGCCATGAATGATGAAGAAACGGTCGCCTTGATTGCCGGCGGTCATAGTTTTGGCAAGACCCATGGCGCCGCTCCCGCTACCAATGTCGGCAAAGAACCCGAAATGGCCGACATAGAATTGCAGGGCTTCGGCTGGAATAATTCCTATGGTTCGGGTAAAGGTGCGGATACCATCACGAGTGGCCTTGAAGTGACCTGGACGAAGACACCGACAAAATGGAGCAACAACTTTTTCGAAAATCTTTTCGGCTTTGAATGGGAACTCTCCAAAAGCCCGGCCGGTGCCCAACAGTGGGTAGCCAAAGGGGCAGACGGTATCATTCCCGATGCTTATGACCAGTCAAAAAAGCATGTCCCGACTATGCTGACGACCGATCTCGCATTACGGTTTGATCCGGCTTACGAAAAGATCTCCCGGCACTTTTATAAAAACCCCGATGCCTTCGCCGATGCGTTTGCCCGGGCGTGGTTCAAATTAACGCACCGCGATATGGGACCCCGTGCCCGCTATCTCGGTCCTGACATCCCGAAAGAAATATTGCTCTGGCAGGATTTTATCCCCGCCGTCGATCATCCATTGATAGACGAAAAGGATATTGCCGCCTTGAAATCAAAAGTACTGGCCTCAGGATTGAGCGTTGCCGAACTGGTTTCCACAGCATGGGCCTCCGCTTCGACTTTCCGTGGTTCTGACAAACGTGGGGGCTCGAATGGCGCTCGAATCCGTCTGGCCCCTCAAAAATTCTGGAAGGTCAATAATCCGCCACAATTGCAGAAAGTGATCAGCGCATTGGAAGGCGTAGCAAAAGAATTCAACGCCGCACAGTCCGGCGCACAATCCGGCGGGAAAAAAATCTCCCTGGCAGATCTGATCGTGCTGGCCGGTGGCGCCGGGATTGAAAAAGCAGCGAAAGATGCAGGACAGACTATTACCGTCCCCTTTGCACCCGGTCGCATGGACGCTTCTCAGGAACAGACGGACGTCGAATCCGTTGGTTATTTGGAGCCCAGAGCTGACGGCTTCCGTAACTATCGCAGATCGGGATCCGCTGTATCTACAGAAGAGCTGCTGATCGATAAGGCTCAATTGCTCACGCTGACGGCGCCAGAATTGACCGTATTGGTAGGAGGCCTGCGTGTGCTGGACACAAATTTTGACGGCTCCAAACATGGCGTCTTCACGGCACGCCCGGGTCAGCTGACGAACGACTTCTTTGTCAATCTGCTCGACATGAATACTGCGTGGAAAGCCTCGTCTGGCGATAAGGAAGTGTATCAGGGCAGCGATCGCTCGACCAGTAAGCCAAAATGGACTGCCACCCGCGCAGATCTCGTGTTTGGCTCTAACTCGGAACTCAGAGCTATCGCAGAAGTATACGGCAGCTCGGATGCAAAAGACAAATTTGTAAAGGACTTTGTAGCAGCATGGAATAAAGTGATGGATCTCGACCGATTCTAGGTTTAAATTAAAAAAAGGTGGGTCAGTTCAGTTCACTGCGGCCCACCTTTTTTTATCTGATCACTCCTCAGTTACTCCACCGTTGCAAAGCTTGCCTGTTACTCCACCGTTGCTAAGCTCGCCAGCTCAACTGTCAGTTCGGCCAGCCTGTTGGAAATCCCTACTTCATTGTCATACCACGCAACCACTTTGACAAGGTTCCCGATATTACGGGTTAAAGTGCCGTCAATAATCGAAGAATGCGTATTGCCCAATATATCTGCGGAAACAAACTGCTCCTCGGTGTATTCCAAAATACCTTTCAACGAAGAGCCGGCATGATACCGGAACAACTCATTTATTTCCGCAGCAGAAACCTGTTTCACCAGGTTGACAGACATATCCGCCAGCGAGCCGTCAATGACCGGCACGCGATAGGAAAAACCATCCATCTTACCTTTCAGTGCAGGCAGCACGTCCCCGATAGCCTTTGCAGCGCCCGTCGTAGTAGGTATGATCGATTGCGTAGCCGCGCGGGCCCTTCTATAGTCCTTGTGCGGACCATCCTGCAGCATCTGGTCCATGGTAAAGGCATGAATGGTGCTCATAAAGCCCGAGGCAATGCCATATTCTTTCTCCAGCAGATATAACAATGGTGCGATACAATTCGTCGTACAGGAAGCCGTGGAAAGGATCTCATCCTCTTCTTTTATCCAGTCATTGTTTACGCCCGCAACGATGGTCTTGACCTGACCCGTGGCAGGGGCAGTGATCAGCACTTTTTTGGCGCCGGCATGAAGATGCAGCTCCGCTTTGCTTCGGTCAGTGAAGCGACCGGTGGATTCTATCACCACATCTATCTCCAGTTCTTCCCAGGGTAATGTTGAAGGGTCCTTTTCACTCAGCAGTACAATCGGCTTCCCGTTGACGACAATTGTGTTATCTTTTTGAATAACAGTGCCGGGAAACTTTCCATGAGAAGTGTCAAATTTAAAGAGATGGGTCAGCAGCCCTATATCCGTCAGGTCATTGATAGCGACTACTTCCACCGTCGGGTGTGCCTGCAGCGCTCTTAGCGTCATTCTTCCTATGCGACCAAATCCATTGATAGCTACTTTCATAACGATATGTTTTAAAAAAATTTATGCTCTACCCCCGCTTCAGGCTCAGCACGTCGCCGCCACAGAATGAAGCGACGTCCGGAAAGAACGCCGGTAATCGCTGGGAGACACCATCATGTGCCGCAAAAAAGTGCGCCGCATGGATACAAAACTGCCGAGACCACACTTCACCGCAATCTGATCCATCGCCAGATCGCTATCCTCCAAATATTTGCGGGCAATTTCTACCCGAAGCTTTTCCACGAATTTGGCTGGCGTGAGCCCGGTTTCTTTCTGAAATACCCGGGCAAAATTCCGTACGCTCATGTTGCTGTACTCCGCCAGGTGTCCAATGCTTAGCTCCTCCGCCAGATGCCGGATCAGCCAGGGATGCAGCTTGCCGGCGATCGAGTTTTCGAGCCTGTGAACCTGCAATAAGGTGCTGAACTGAGACTGATAACCTGGCCGCCGCAATGGTAATACTAGTTTGCGTGCCGTTTTTAGAGCAATATCCCGTCCATAATCTTCTTCCACCAGGGCCAGCGACAGATCGATACCCGACGCCACTCCCCCCGAGGTGTATACATTGCAATCCTTAGTATACAACGGATTTGTATCAACTTTCACTTTCGGATACCTAAGTTGAAACTCCTGGCTGAATTCCCAGTGAGTCGTGGCTTGCTTATCATCCAGAATGCCTGCTTCGGCCAATGCATATGTCCCTATACAAATGGAACCGATGCGGCGTACTTTCGGATAGATCTGCTTCAGCCATTGAAAGAAGGGATGTCCGCTCTTCAGTTGCATCCTGGAAAATCCGGCAATGATCAGCGTGTCGATGGACCTCCTGATCTCCGCTGCTCTAACCGCGCAGTCTATGGCAATACCACTTTTAGTCTTGATTTTTTTAGTGTCGACCGGCGATGCCAGTAACAATTCATAGCCCGTTTTCCCGGAACCGGCACCCGGATTTTCGCCCAATACACTGTCCGCCATCATAAATACGTCACAGGGCCCGGCAATGTCCAGCAGGAAAATGCCCGGCATAGGGATGATGACGACCAGCTTCTTTTTCTCCTTCGCCATACAAAGTTGCTTCTCCCAACAAATGTAAGACCTTCAGGCGATGGCGCAAATGACATAATTTATACAATTCCGGCCAAAAGCAATCATTCGTCCCCCCTATTTCACCGTAAATAAATCCACCGTCCCGTAGATCGTACTCGTCCCATCGTCCCCACCCGCAAAGATCACCGTAGTACCGGAAGACGCAGCCGCCAGGTCCTGCCGCGCGACGCTCAACTGCAGCGGTGTTAGCCACTGACCGGTTGTAGTGTTATAGATATCCACCGTCGAAGACGCGCCATTGCTATTCTGAAGATTTCCGCCACCAAAGAAGAGCAGGTTGCCCGCCGCCGTAGCGGCAAGAGAACCCCGCGCCTGACTCAACGCTGCCGTCGTCCACGCCCCCGTACTGGTATTGTAGATGTCCACTACACTGGACGGAACATAACTGCCTCCCCCAGTCCCGCCCGTAACACCACCCGCAAACAGAACATCATTTCCGGCAGCAGCCGCAGCCAGGAAACCGCGAGCCGCACTCAGGGTCGCCGTCGTCCACGTACCCGCACTGACATCATAAATATCGACTACATTGGAATACGTCGTTCCATTATAGCCGCCCGCAAAGAACAACTTAGTGCTGCTCGCCGTCGCCGTAAGAAAATTCCTCGCCACGCTGAGGGTGGCCGTGCTCCAGGTATCGGTGCTGTTGTCGTAAATATCCACGGCCGCAGAAGGCTGTTCCGTATAATTCCCGACCCCCGTATAATAGGTAGATCCACCCGCAAACACAATTTTCGACCCGGCCGCTGCCACCGCGAAGGCAAACCTCGGAACGGATAACTTAGCCGTCGTCCAGGTCCCCGCACCGGCATCGTAAATGTCCACCTCACCCGAATAACTCCCGGCCCCTTTATATCCCCCCGCAAAGAATATTTTAGACCCTAAAGTATCGACCGCCATCCCATCCCTCGCCGTATCCATCTGCATAGACGTCCAGCTGTTCCCGCTCACATTGTACACTTCCAGGCTACCCGTCACTCCCCCCACTATGTCCCCACCTCCGATATACATTTTGCCGCCGGCCACACCCGATCCCATATAGGGACTGTTAAAATCAGTTTTATTGGCAGCCATCAGCGTTCCGGCCCCGGCGCTGGTTGCACTCGTATAACCCGACGACCCGCCGGAATTCCCACCGGTACTTCCACTGGATGAACTGCTCTTGGAACAGGCGCTAAGCAGCAGAGAGGTGACCAAAGCAAAAATCGCCAATGAATGTCTCATATATCAGGGAATTAGTTTGATTAATACCCGAATATATACCGCATCAGTGCCGCCGGCAATAACGCAAATGCGTTAAATCCGCTCATCCCTCAAATCCACTTATTTTTCGTCGCAATTTTGATCGCCTGCGCTTTTGAAGTCACGTGCAGCTTATGATAGATATTGGCGATATGCTTTCGCACTGTATGGCCGCTTAAAAATAACTTTTCAGCGATAGCCTTGTATTCATATCCGTCGACAGTCAGTTTCAGCACTTCCAACTCCCGGGGCGACAGATCACAGTCATTGGTCCCTGCCGCCTGGTCCTCCTTCTCCGGGAGAGAGGCCTTCCCCAATAAGTCCAGCGCCTTTCTCGCAATACGCGGACTCATAGGCGCCCCACCAATCTCCACCAATTGCAGAATGCATTCAATGATGACCTGAACCTTTTCATCCTTGAGCAGATAACCCGTCGCCCCCGCTTTGATGGCCTCGAATATTTTGTCGTCATCATCGAATACCGTCAGCATTAAAAAATTCAGGTCCGGATACAGCTGTTTTCCCGCCCTGACCGCCTCGATCCCATTCTTTTCCGGCATCTCGATATCCATGAGCACCACCGCCGGATAGGCAGACGCCGCCAGCTGCTTCATTTGCTCCAGGAAATCATGGCCGTCATTAGCCATCAATACCACCTCCAGGTGGGAAGAGTAATTGATTTTTTCCTGCAGCGATAGCCGGTTCCGCGAATTGTCATCTACTATGGCTATAGGGATCTTCATGTCCGGCAAGTTGTAAGTTTAGTCCCGAAACAGCAATACCTCATTTGTGTCATTTCGATAGCCTCATTATTTTTCAATGGTGATAGTGGTCCCTTTCCCCTTGCCCGATACAACCGACCAACGTACGCCCAGATCGATCGCCCTGTGCCTCATATTCTCCAGTCCATAATGCCCCTTATACTCTTTATCAGTCTCAAAGCCCTTTCCATTGTCCGCTATCACAATCGAAAAGGTTCCCGTCCCCATTCCGCCCGTGCCCGGTTGAACGTTGCCGCCCGATCCCACCGGAAGCAATCCGCCCCCACCCGATCGCACGGCAAAGGACAGCACTGTAGCGCCCGAGTGTTTCACACAATTGAAAATCGCCTCCTGGCATATCCGGTAGATATTCAATGCCTCCGTCGGCGAAAATCGGATATTATTCCTGATGTCTTCCACAATCCGTATCTCCATGGCAGGCGTCAACAGCAATTGTGACTGAATAAAGGATTTTAACTTATCCGCCAGATCATCCAGCAGCACAGACTCCTTTTTCATGGCCCAGATCGTTTCGCGTAAGTCAGATATCATGTCCTTGGCCGTTCTGTTGACCGCCGATAGCCTGTTCTTCTCCTCTTCCCGCGTAAAAGTCACGGGAGCGTCGATGATCCAATCCATATTGCTGCTGATATAACTTAGTTGAGTACCGATATTATCATGCAGCTCCTTGGAAATACGTTCCCGTTCATTTTGTATCTCGCTGTGCAGTGTTAAAGCCATGATCTGCTCCTGGTATTTCCTTTTGTTGTATGCCCACACAACATAACTGACGAGAGAAACCAGCAGTACCAGTGAAAGACTGATAAACCACCAGGTTTGCCACCAGGGCGGTTCGATAATCACCTCGAATTCCCGGCGAAAGACGCTGCTGGAAGATAAGATCGGGCTGCACTCGATCTCCAGCAAATAATGACCAGGCTCTAAGGTATATCGGATTCCGGACGGCTGGTGAGTAACCTGCCATGTTTTTTCAACCCCATGCAGCCGGTACCTGTACAGATATTCGTTCGGATTCAATAGCCCGATAGCCGCAATATCGAACTGCAGATGATTTTGATGATAAGCAAGCTGAAGGGTATCTCCTGACCACGCACCCCCAAACGTATTCCACAACGAATCGTTCACCACCAGTCTCGTAATATGGATGAAAGGACTGTCCTTACTACCGATCAGGGCCGCCGGGTAAAAAGCCGTGATCCCGTTAACGCCGCCAAAGAACAATTTCCCCGTGGCCCCCCTCACGCTGGATTGCGTATTGAATTCATTTTCCTGCAACCCCAGTTCCTTGGTATAGTTCTTCACGCTACCATCCATGGAAATAGAGGACAACCCCAAATTAGTGCTGGCAAAAAAGCGGGTCCGGCTGTCATCAGGCAACAAAGCGTATATAAAATCATTTAGCAATCCCGTTTCACGCGTAAACTTCTTCAGCAGTTTCCCCTCCTCCGAATAAACGAATAATCCCTTATCAGTCCCTACCCAAACCTGGTGCTGTGCGTCTTCAGCCATGCAACGTACAAAATAGTTGTCGGGAATATTGATCGTTTCCAAAGCCCCGTTCGCACCAAGCCGGAGAATGACTCCCGATTCAGTGCCAACCCAGGTTGTTTGGTCGGCTGTATGGAGAAAAGTGGTGACCGCGTAACCGTATATTTGCCGGTCATTCAATATCGCCGACGCAGACTTTATTTGGTTTTGGCGAAAAATACACCGGTATACATTTGCCCTCGTACTGATAAGGATCGTACTGGCATTGATCCGCTGTAGGCTGCTGCAATAGGTGTTGTCATGGATATGAAGGGCCTCGCAGGAGGGTTTGTCAAGAGCCATTTCCCGCAATTGCTTTGTCCCGGCATTCAACACGAACATCCCTTTATGCCAGGTCACGATCAGGTAGTTCTCCGGAGTCAGCTTTTCAATGCCAATCACATCTTTGATCTCATTGGTGATCAGCGACTTTTCCCACAAAGGCTTTCCCGACGAATCGTACAGTTGAATACCTCCGTTATAACAGCCCGCAACCAACCTCCGCTTATCCTCATCTGCATACAGGCTCCTGACGAAATTATTCTTCTCCTTCGGGTATAACAGATGCTCGAATGGAATTTCTACATGTTGGATTCTTTTGATCGCATTCAGCGTGGGCAGCCAGATGCGTCTGAACGGATCCTGGTAAACAAAGGGAGAAGTCCCGGTTTTGATGAACAGCTCACTGTTCAGGTCCGTGATCTCTTTGATGCTGGTGCAGGAACTGTCAAATTCGTACATATGCTTTTCGATGACTACCAGCAAATGATGGTTAGGTATCACGTCGATCGTGCTGACATTGATCGGATCATTGATGAGTTGCTTATAGCCGAACCTGTGCAGCAGAAGACCATCACTGATCCGTATGCAGGAAAGATCCTCTTTCGAAGCAATAAATAGCTTATCCTCCGTGCAGTGCAGACCGCATATCGTTTCATCGGCGTAGTCCAGGGTTTTTAACTGGTGAGTTTGTATATTGATCCGGATGACCGTGTGGGGCGACAATCGCATGAAGACAAAGTCATCATTAGCGGTAATGATCTTAGTGTTTTGAAAGAGATCCTCGGATTGCAGAATGCTGTCGCCGGTTTCCGGCTGAAAGGCGGGGAAGGGTGTACTGACATGGCCTTTCCTATCATAAAAGGTGATCCCCTTTCCCTCCTCCAGGCACCATGTGCCCTCCCGGCTCGTTTTGAAAGGGACCAGCGAATAATGGAGGTTTTCGCCGGAAGGCAGCGTGATGATCTTTTTGAAGCTGTTGCTTCCCGCATTAAACGCTAAGATCCCCCCTTTATACCCAATCAGGAAAGACGGCTCCCCTTTGCCATCCTTGTCCCCTCCGCCCAGGAAGAACACGGGATAATGGATAGCAATCGTATCTCCATCCGCCACAGGAGTAATGGTTTCCAGGAGAGACCCGTTATAGCGCTGAAGACCTGTCTTGGTAGAAAACCAGGTGAACCCGATGGCGTCGGTGATAGCGCCGGTGATCGCAATATTCATCAACCCCTGCTCGAAATTGATGGTCTTTACCGGGCACCTTTTAAGCGGGACCGGATGGGTCTGTTGCCCGGATATACCGGTATATCCCAGCAGTAAAAGCAAGGATATCGAAAAGCTATACCGGTATTTTTTTCGCATTTAATTCCCCTGCGCCTTATCCGCAACATCCTTCCATTGCTCCCACGTCGCCAACCGCTGCTCATATCGTTGCTTAATCAGCGGCAGCGGCATCGTCCCCAGGAAAAGCCGCAACGGTGGCTCCGCAGCATCCACGACCTTCAGGATCGCTTCTGCAGTCGCCGCGGGATTGCCGCGATTGGCAGTAGGCCGGGGTAGCTTCCTCATCTCGTCATAGACGGGATTGGTCGTCGCACGCTTGGCAGAACTCCCGGCCCAGTCGGTTTCATACCCTGCCGGTTCGATCAGCGTGACGTAAATGCCAAACGGCTTTACCTCCTGAGCGAGAGATTCCGAGAAACCCTCCAGCGCCCACTTGGATGCATGGTACATGCCAACATTGGGGAAGGTAGTGACCCCACCTATGCTCGATACCTGCAAAATATGACCGGAATGCTGCGCCCGCATAATGGGGATAGCAGCTTGTGTAACCCACAACGCACCAAAAACATTCGTCTCTATCTGATCACGTGCCTCTTTTTCAGAAATCTCCTCTATTGCTCCGAACTGACCATACCCCGCATTATTGACGACAACATCCAATCGGCCAAAACGCGCCGCCGCGGCCGCAACCGCATTGAAACAAGCGCTCCGGTCAGTGACATCCAATGCTATCGCCAAAACCCTGTCCCCATACTTTTCCGTAAGGGGGGCAATACTAGCCTTATCCCGCGCCGTCGCAGCTACACTATCTCCACGCTCTAATGCCGCCTCTGCCCAAAGACGCCCAAAACCTCTCGATGTTCCTGTGATGAACCAAACTTTTCCGTTCGCCATAATATATCCTTTTTAAAGTTTAATGATCCCTATCCGCATATCACCCCGCCCGCCTCTCAGGCATATTCCTTCTCCATCTCCGCCGCATACTCCCCCTTCCGGGCAAGATCATTCAACCGCATCCGGTTATACATGATTTGCTGGGCGCCCTGTACATTCTCCGCTTTCCCCTTCCAGTAGTGAAGCTCCGGATCCTGTATAGCCCTCGAGAACGAGAAAGTCAGCGGCCAGGGTAATATTTTACCATATTGCACATGCATCGCATTCAGATGTTCCGTTGCCACTTGAGGCGACTGCCCACCCGAGAGAAAGGCCACTCCGCCCACAGTCGTAGGCACCGACCCCAAAAGACAGAGTACCGTCGCCCGCGCCACTTCATCAGTACTGGCCTGCGTGGCCGATTCCAGCCCCGGTAAGACCATATTGGGTTTCAGAATAAGCCCCCGGAGGTCCACCCGCTGGTCTTCCAACTGCACAAACAATTGCCGTTGTACATCCTGCGAAACAGCAAAGCAGGTCTCCAGGTCATGATCCCCTTCCATGATAACTTCCGGTTCAACAATGGGCACGATGCCCGCCTCCTGGCAAAGAGCCGCATAACGGGCCAGCGCATGCGTATTGGCATGAATACACCCCTGAGTAGGAATACCCTTGCCAATGGTAATGACTGCCCGCCACTTGGCGAAGCGTAATCTCATTCCACGGTAATCCGCCAGCCGCTCCCTCAACTTGTCCAGTCCCTGGGTGATCTTCTCGCCGGGAAAACCAGCCATATCGACGGCCCCTTCGTCAACCTTGATCCCCGGAATGACACCGGCGCGTTCCAGCACTTCTATAAAGGGAACACCGTCCTTCGTAGATTGGTGGACAGTTTCATCGAATAAAATGGCCCCGTTCAGACACTCGCCGATACCCGGCGTCGTCACGATCAGTTCCCGGTAGGCCCTTCGGTTTTCCACCGTATTGGAGATGCCCTCTTTTTCAAAGCGGCCGCTGATCGTCCCCATGCTCTCATCCATTGCTAAAAGTCCTTTGCCTTCGGCCATCATGGCCTTGGCCGTATCAATCAATGACTGCGTTCCCATAATTTTCAGTTGTCCCCTAAAGGTAACTTTTCTGTCCCAAAATCGATCCCAGCTGCCAATAATCTTCCCTCTTTCAGAGCCCTCTATCTGCCTCATCCCACACGGCGCCCCACTATCTGCCCCCGCCCTAAGGGTTATCCGTCGTCACATCCTGCGCCAGCTGTGCATCGTCAGGCATCTGCCCCAGCTTGTTATCCAGCGAGAACAGCGCACTGTGGGAAGCGTCTTTCCCCCCGGCCACCTTGATCATATCCAGCAGTTCGATCGCCAGCGTTTCCTCCTCGGTCTGTTCCCTGACAAACCATTGCATAAAATTCCAGGTCGCCCAGTCACCTTCGTCAAAGCTCATTTTGACCAGTTTATAGATCAATTCCGTATTAGCCACCTCCTGCTTAAATACCTTCTCAAAACAATCGTTAACACTCGTCGGATCGGGCGAAGGCTCCGGAATGGCCGAAACCGTCACCTTACCACCCCGTTTCAGAATGTACTCCAGGAACTTCATCATATGATCCCGCTCTTCCTTGGAATGCCTGAAAAGAAAATTCGAAATCCCCTCATACCCCTCACTGTCCGCCCAACATCCATATGACAAATAGATCTGCGCCTGATGACATTCTTTGTTCATCTGGGCATTCAGGGCAGCCTGCATGGGCGCCGATAATCGGTTCGAGTTCATATTTGATTCGATTTTTTAATCTTTGTTCCAGCCTTCTTCATTCCTCCTCCCTTCGTTCCCGCTTCACCCCACATTTCCCCGTTTCGCATACCCTCCCCTCACGCCGCAAACGCCGGACCAGCTTTTTATCACACTCGGGTATTACCAACTCAATCAGCTGTTCTGAGAATTGAATAAGGCATAAAAAGCCTTCTCATGGCTAGTCCCCAATGGGATCTCTTCTTCGCCGATAAATATCATCTTATTGCGGATCGAGCTGACTTTGCTGATGGCCACGATATAAGACCGGTGAACACGGACAAATTCATTCTCCGGCAACTTTTCCTGCAATGCCTTCATCGTCATCCGGACAACGATGGGACCTTGATTCCGAACATGCACCTTCAAATAATTATCAAGCCCTTCGATGAAAAGGATATCGGGCAGCGCAATCCTGATCAGACTGTAATCCACTCTCAGGATCAGGTATTGCTGCCGCTCATTCTGCTGCTGGAACCGCAGCACAGCCTCTGCCTTTTCAATAGCCTGCTGAAACCGGATAAATGTATAAGGCTTCAACAGGTAATCCACCGCATTCAGGCTATAGCTCTCAACCGCATATTCCGTATAAGACGTCGTAAAGATCACCATGGACTGCGGAGGGATCCTTTTCGCGAATTCCAGCCCGCTGATAGAAGGCATATTGATGTCCAGGAAGATCAGGTCCGCCGGAAATTGCTCCAGGTACTCCAACGCCCTGGAAGTACCGGTGAATACCTTCATCAGCTCGACCTTTTCCGTCCGCCGGCAATAGTTCTCCAGTATCTCCAACGCCGGCGGCTCATCATCGACTGCTATTGCTTTGATCATATCAGATGTATGGATAAAAAAATCGAATAATGATCCTTCTCATCGGTTATCACCAACCGATGTTCCTTATAGTACAGCTTTTCAAGCCGGCTCCTGGTATTGTCCAACCCGATCCCGGTAGAAAGGTCCAGGCTGGAGATCACCACCTTCGTATTAAAGACCGACAAATCCAGTGTATCGTCATGGATGTCGATGCCAATGGATATCCTGGACTCCATATCCGGATTGATGCCATATTTGAAGGCATTTTCTACAAACGTGATCAGGATCAGCGGAGCGATTTCCAGCGACCCCGCCTCGCCTTTAATGCTCAGACTGACGGCTGCCGTCTCGCGCAGTCTGGCCTTCTGCAATTCCACATAATTGGTCAGGTAATCCAGCTCTTTCTGCAGGGAGATCCTGTCGCCATGCGCTTCTTTGATCATGTACCGCATCAATCCGGCCAGGTTGATGACCGCATCGGGAGTTTTTTCATCGCCTTTTACCGCCAGCGCATAGATGCTGTTTAAAGTATTGAATAGGAAATGCGGGTTGATCTGGCTCTTCAAAGAACTGAGCTCAGCATCTATTTTTTCTTTCTGTAATTGGAACAACCTGTCCCTCACCTTCAGCAGGATGGAAAACAGGATGACAGCGATATACAAATAAATGGAATGACTGATTTGCTGCAAAAAGGCAGACCCCCACGATACTGGATCACGCCTGCCCGGTCCACCAGGGCCGCCGGGTCCACCAAGCCAGCCGGGTCCACCCGGTCCGCGCATCACCCCCCCCTGTCCCACCAATCCTGAATCCCTCGCCCCATCTTCTCCCGGCCGATCCATTGGCCTATCCATCGGCCTCAGTTCCATATACCCCCGGTCCCAGCCCCGATCGGCCGGTCCCCTCCGGGGAGGACGGATATCTCCGGTCAGCAAGACCGGGATCACGCATATACACAGCAGACAAAAGAGAATACAGGCCCCATAGGCCATATACTTCCTGGTAAAATACAGATGAGGGATAAAATAGTCGTAATTGATAAAGAAGAACAACAGGATAACCCCATTGGTCATCACATCCCGGATCACCGGCATGGTAAAAAGAAAGTCGGGGTCACCCGGTGGCCGGGTAGACACGATCAGCGGCAACGCCAGGAACAACAAGCAGCCAATGACCGTATAGAATATATTTTTTCGCCCTTTATTCATCAGATGGATCCATGCTATGCATGATTCGAGCCTGAAGGTACCACTATCGTTTAAACCACAAATCGCTTAATGTGGCGAAATCTTCTTTTCCTGGGGTGAACCGTCGATGGTAAAAGCAACCCGGCGGGATAAGATCGCAGTATAGTATCAAAACCTAAAACCTTTCAATGGCGGTCGTTTTTCGCCCTTCTCAGCTGTGTCGCTTCCTGCCAGCCGGTAAAAAAATCCCCGGCCTGCTGATGCTGATATTGGCCCTCACTTTATCCAACAAGACCTTTGCCATGCACGTCAAAGGTGGTTATATCCAGTATATATACAATGGCACCGGGTCCACCAGCGGCACCTCCAGCTACACCATCACCGTCACAGTATTTTTCAGCTGTGTCACACAGGGGCCGCGGGCCAGCGTCTACCTGGGCATCTTCAACGCCTCGACCGACGCCCTGGTCGCCAGCCAGGATATCTCCACCACGACATCCGCAACCGTTACCAAAACGACCTACAGCCCGTGCATGAGTGATCCACCCTCCATTTGCTACGAGATCTACACCTACGTCTATACTGTCGACCTGGCCAACATCAGCGCAGGATATGTTCTCGCCGTGCAGGACGCATACCGAACAGACGGCATCATCAATATCGGCAATTCCGGCAGCGACGGCATCACCATCAACGCCACCATTCCCGGCACGATCAACGCAACAGACTATCACGAGAACAGTAGCCCCAGTTTCATTTTCAAAGACACCGCAATTATCTGCTACAACGGTTCTTTCACCTACCCTTTCAGTGCCACCGACCCTGACGGGGATTCTCTCTCCTATGCCTTCGGCGACGGCCTCAATGTGTCCAGCGCCAGCGCCAACACTTCTTCTACAGCCCCCGCAAGCCCCCCATATGCCTCGCTGACCTATCTTACGGGATACAGCGGTACGGCGCCCCTTGGCAGCGGGGTCACGATCAATGCAGTTACCGGCCTGATCTCCGGCACCGCCCCCGCTACCACCGGCGAATATGTGGTGGCCGTGTATGTCAGTGAATGGCGGAAAGGAGTCAAGATCAATACAACCAAGAAAGAGCTGCAGGTCTATGTCTACAGCTGTAGTCTCTCCGCCGCAACCCTCAATACCTCCTACGTCAATTGCAATAACTACACATTCACTTTCGAAAATGAGGCGACCGCCTCCAATATCACTTCTTATTACTGGACCTTCGGGAATGGTGCCAGCTCCACCTCGGCCAATCCGACCTATACCTATCCTGACACCGGCACCTATACGCTGACACTGGAGGTCGCTAACTCCACCGGCTGTACGGATACCACTTCGTCTCTCGTGAAGGTATACCCGGGATTCACCCCGGATTTCACCTACACAGGTAATTGCTATTTGTCCCCCTTCCAGTTTACCGATGCCACCGTTGCCAAATATGGCTCCGTGAACAGCTGGACCTGGTCTTTCGGTGATGCCTCCACCTCCACTGCCCGGGACCCCAGTCATACATATTCCTCTGCGGGCACGGAAACAGTCCAGTTGATCGTAGGCAGTAGTAAGGGGTGCCTCGACACGGTCAGCAAGTCCCTTACAGCATACGGAACACCGCAGTTTACGCTGCCCACGACGGATACGCTGATATGCAGCATCGACAGTCTTCCCCTGCTCGTCAATGGAGCCGGAACGGGATTGACGTATAGCTGGTCACCCGACTACAATATTCTCAATGCCAATACCGATTCGGCCATCGTATGGCCCAAAGACACGACTGTATATACCGTGACCGTTACGCAAAACGGCTGTTCTGCCACTGCCTCCGAAACCGTGAACGTCCTGAATTATATCACAGTGACGTTAACGGCCGATACGACGATCTGTAAAACGGATAGTATAACACTGGACCCGGTCAGCTATGCCCTGCGCTATGCCTGGACCCCGGGCTCCTCGCTCAGCGACTCGACGGCAAAATACCCTTCAGCAGCTCCGGACACGAATACGACTTATTATTTAACGGCTAACCTTGGAAAATGCCAGGCCAAAGCCTCCGAATATGTAAAAGTAGTGGCTTATCCACAAGTGACCGTAACAGGAGATACTACCATCTGTTATGGCAGTTCCGCAACCTTGCAAGCAACGATCGTTGCGGCTTACTATACATGGACGCCGGACAGTAGTCTAACGAATGCCGGCACCCTGCAGCCTGTCGCTGATCCTCTGCAATCAACCTGGTTTGTACTGACAGTGAGCGATACGCTCGGATGCCCCAAAAAGGTATCCGATTCGGCATTGGTAGCAGTCATCCCTCAGGTAGTGGTATTTGCCGGCAATGACACTTCTGTCGTTGTCGGCGAGCCACTCCAATTGGATGCCGTCAGCACAGACAGCGCCCTGGTCACCTGGTCATGGGCACCCGACACCTGGCTGAACAACGCACTCATTGATGACCCCATTGCCACCATCACATCCGCGATTGACTCGATCACCTATACCGCCACCGCCGCCACACCCCAGGGTTGCTATGGTACCGGCAAGTTGAAGGTCACCGTCTATTCGACCCTTCCGGACATCTTCATGCCGAATGCCTTTACACCCAACGGAGACGGCAGGAACGATATCTTTCGGCCTATTCTCGTGGGCATGTCCGGCCTGGACTTCTTCAGGATCTTCAATCGTTGGGGACAACTGGTCTATGCCACTACGGAAAATGGTCAGGGATGGGACGGAACCCTCGGTGGCAGGCCCCAGGAAACAGGAACATTCGTGTATATGGTACAAGGAAAAGACTATACAGGTAAGATTCACTTTAAGAAAGGAACATTCATCCTCATCCGCTAATGCCGATGCACAAACACCGGCGTAATGACGTACCCCTCCGGCGCAAACAACGGGTTTTTTAAAAAGGCCGTATCAGTCAGCGTATTCAAAAACGCGGTCAACTGCCCGATCTCGAAATTAGATAAAGGAAGACGGTGCTGCAGGATAGAATCTGTCAACGGTGTGACGACCATGTTCTTCCGGTAATGCTCGAAAACATTCAACAGACTGAAAAACCGGCCATCATGACCATAGGGGTGGGTGATGGCCACATTTCGTAAAGACGGCACCTTGAACTTCAACGAATCCCGACGGTCCCCGGTGATCCTCATCCGCCCAAAATCATTCAACGTATTGTCCAGCGGCATGCCGGTATTGCGATAGGAAAAATCGGTGAAAAAAGGCTCCCGATGGCAGCTGTTACATTTCTGTTGAAAAATCGCATAACCCAGCCGTTCAGGCAACAGGAAGGAATCCTTCCCCTGCATCACCCGGTCATATTTACTATCCGCGCTCACCAGCATCACCAGATACTGGCTCAACGCCCTATCCATCCGTTGGGTATTGATCGCAGTATCGCCAAAGACCTCCCTGAACATCCGCACATATGCCGTATCCCGCTGCAGTCGGTGCAGGACCCCCGCAACGGTCTCCCCCATCTCGTTCACTGCCGTCAGCGGCGCCAGCGGCTGAAGATCCAGGTGATTGATGCCGCCATCCCACATAAATTCCTTTTGCCAGGCCAGGTTCTCCAGCGCCGGCGCATTCCTGGTCGTTAGGGTGTTGTCGATCCCATGGCTCAGCGGATGTTCATAGGTGGCGAAAGCGCCGAATTGCTGATGACAGCTGGCGCACGAAATAGTCGAGTCCCTGCTCAGCGCCGTTTCGTAGAAAAGTTTTCTGCCCAGTAAAAATCCCTCCTTCGTCAAAGGGTTCTTTTTAAAATCGTATTGCGGTGCCGGCCATCCCGCCGGGACAGGCAGTTTCATCGGGACGGGCTTTCCCGCCACAGACATCCCCGCCACGGACAGCCCCGGCACAGTCCCCCCTTCCGCCCCCATCCAGGCGACCACCATTAAAAGACAACCTATCGTCAGAAAAGACTTCATGGCGTGACCGAAAACATGGTGGAATAATTATCCGCTATCCGCATCGCCAGCGCTCCCGGCTGATGACATATCGGCGACCCCGCCAGATGCACCGGCGACTTCCCGTCAAACCATTTCAGTACATCCGCAGTAATCCAAATCACCTCTCCGCCCATCGCCCCATCATCTCTCGCTCCATCCCCTCTTGCCCCGCCAAGTGCAAGCGTCACCGTCCTCAACGCATTCGAAGGATCCTTATAACCGCCGATATCCCAGGTGAACCTATGCGCCGGCGAATGAGCCGAGTCGCTCTCACCTTCCAGCCTCGCATAGATGTAACCCGTATTCCAGGTCCAGAACATTCCCAGCATCGGGTCCAGATCTCCTCCTTGCACCCCGCCCGTATTCGCCAGGCTATCCACCCCCACGACAAAGCTGATCGTGCGGACATCGGCAAGGTCAGTCGACAGATGCAGCACCAGGCTGGACGAATCACCTTCATCCACCAGATGTGCTTCTTTCAAAATCACTTCACTTCCCTCTCCCTCGTCGGTATGCCCGCGATCCACGCCTTCACTCCCTTCCTCGCCAGCCCATCCGCGATCGCCCCCGTCGCCGACGCGAACCGCCGAAACATAATATTTAAATTGCTGCACCGAAAAAGACTCGCCGAAAGAATTGGAATAGAGTTCCCCCGTTAACGCCAGGGGTCGGTTACCCACACAATTCCGAAACCGGATCATCAGGGGATGACGGACGGACGGCTTCAATCCAAGCACCAGCACAAGTCCCGAAACACATACCATTGATTGGAATCGCCTCATTTTTTTGAAAAAACCTTCGTTGTAGATGATGCGACTAAATTACTAAAAATAGGTATCTTAGATAGCATGCTCCCCTGGAAATCTATCATACAAATACAAAAAAATAGCGCTACCCCTGTCTATTTACAGATTGCCAATTCCATGGCCACGGAAATAAAAAAGGGACGTATCGGACCGGGGATAAAACTGCCCGGCTCCCGCCAGTTGGCCACCACCCTTACTATCCATCGTAAGACGGTCGTACGTGCTTACGAAGAACTGGAGGCACAGGGCTGGATCGAAATGCTGCCTTCGAAGGGAACATTTACCAGCAGGGAACTCCCGGAAGCCAAACCACGTAAGCTCTCCGATGAAAACTCCACCCCCGCTGCCTATCCCGCCTCAACCGGTTATCCTGTCCCTGTGAATACCCTTATCAAAACACCCGCACACCCGATGCGTCACATGACCGGATTCCATGAAGGCCCGGATACACGCCTGATGCCGGCTTACGAACTGATCAAAGCCTATCGCAGGGTACTGTCGAAGAAGGTCAATCTGCGCTACACCTCCTATGTAGAAACACCCGGCGTGGAAAAATTCAGGAAGACCCTGTCAGATTACCTCAACAGCAGCCGGGGCCTCAGGACCACCTTCGAAAATATAATGATCACCCGCGGCAGCACCATGGGCCTTTACCTGATAGTAACCGCCCTGTTCGAAAAAGGGGACATTATCATCGTCGGAGATACCAATTACTACTATGCCGACCGGACATTCATGCACGCCGGCATGCAATTGGTCCGCGTCAAAGTCGATGAACATGGCATCGACGTCGAGGCCATTGAAAAGATCAGCAGGCGAAAAAAGATCAGGGCCATATTCATCACTCCCCACCATCATTTCCCGACCACCGTCACCCTCTCCGCTTCCCGCAGGATGAGCCTGCTTTCCCTGGCCGAATCAGCCGGATTCGTTATCATAGAGGACGACTACGATTACGATTTCCACTACCAGAGCGCACCCATACTTCCCCTGGTAAGCGCCGATAACAAAGGCATGGTGATTTATATAGGCACACTGAGCAAAACCATTTCGCCGGCTATCCGTACAGGCTATGTCGTCGCACCCGCCAACCTGATAGCAGAACTGGCCAGGCTAAGACAACTGATAGATACCCAGGGAGATCCTTTGATGGAGCTCGCCCTTACCGACATGTTCCTGGACGGGACCATCAAAAGGACTTTGAAAAAGGCACTCGGGGAATACCATCGGCGCAGAGACTTCGTATGCTCCGCACTTTCCGGCCAGCTCGCAGATAAGATCGAATTCAAGATCCCCGAAGGAGGCCTTTCCATCTGGGCAAAATTTCACCCCTCTGTTCCTTTACCGGACCTTGCACCGAAACTGAAAGAAAAAGGCATCATTCTTTCCAATGGCTTGATCCATAATACCTCTGCTGTGACGCTCAACTCAACCCGCCTGGGTTTCGGCTGGATGACGGAAAAAGAATCAGAAAAGGCAATCGCTATCCTCAGCACCACCATCCGCTCAATGAGATGACCATATTGCTGGCCCAGGATGCTGGCTTCCATCACCGGACTACCCGAAATTTCAAAACCGGCCCATCAAATAGTCCAAGTCTTTTCTAATTTTGAGAAATCATTCTTCAAATTAAAAGACAATGAAAAAGATTTTCAGCGCAGTCCTTTCACTCCTGTTCGCCTTCACATATAATACCGGCATAGCTTCGCCCGCCGACTCCCTCCGGGACGGTCAGCACGACTTCGACTTCAATTTCGGAAATTGGAAAACACATATCCTCCGCTGCCAGGATCCGTTTGCAGCCACCCCCAAATGGATCGAGTTGAATGGCACGGTCACCGTTCGCAAAGTCTGGAACGGCCGCGCCCAACTGGAAGAGATCGAGGCCGATGGTCCCACGGGTCATTTCGAGGGCGCGACCCTTTTCCTGTATAATCCGCAATCGCATCAGTGGAGCCAGAATTTTGCCAGCAGCTCCGACGGCCAGATCTCCACGCCCACAATCGGTGAGTTTAAAAACGGTCGTGGTGAGTTGTTCTGCCAGGAAACATTCAATGGCAAAGCCGTCCTGGTCCGGGGTGTCTGGTCGGACATCTTAACGGATTCCCATAGCTATGAAGAGTTTGTTTCGGCCGACGGCGGCAAAAACTGGCAACCGGTGTTTGTCGCAAAATTAACGCGCGATAAGTAGTATCTTTAATCCATGCAATTACCCGTCTTACAATCGCAGTTCTTGCTGAACCCTGCTATTACCTATTTGAATTTCGGATCCTTCGGCGCCTGCCCCAAACCCATATTCGAAGATTATCAGCGATGGCAGCGCGAACTCGAGTCCGAACCCGTTCAGTTTATTACCGTCAATGGATTGAAATACCTGCAACAATCAAGGGCGGCACTATCCGCCTATATTCACTGTGACGCAGATGATATCGTCTATACGACCAACCCGTCTTACGGCGTCAACATCATTGCCAAAAGCTTTCCCCTGGCACCGGGTGATGAGATCCTGTCCACTGCCCTGGAATATGGCGCCTGCGATCGCACCTGGAATTACTACTGTAAAAAAGCCGGCGCAAAATATGTCCGCCAGCCGGTCACCCTCCCCATCGTCAGCCGGGAATCCTTCATCGAAGACTTTTTTAAAGGCCTCAGCCCACGTACAAAGGCTATTTTTATCAGTCATATCACCAGCGCCACCGCCCTCGTATTACCCGTCAAAGAGATCTGTGCTATCGCTAAGCAAAAAGGACTCATCACTATCGTCGACGGCGCCCATGCCCCCGGCCATGTCCCGGTAGACCTCTCCGATCTTCAGGCAGATATATACGCGGGGGCTCCGCATAAATGGATGATGACCCCCAAAGGCTGCTCTTTTCTGTATGTCAGTAAGGAATTCCAGCCGCTATTCGACCCTTTACTCATCAGTTGGGGCTACGAAAGCGCCGCCCCTTCTCCATCCCGGTTCCTCGATTATCACCAGGGACAAGGCACCCGCGACTTCTCCGCCTTCCTGACGGTACCGGCGGCCATTGCCTTTCTGAAAGAAAATCAGTGGGAAAAAGTTGCAGCAGCCTGTCGGAGACTGGTTCAGGAAAACGCTTTGCGGTTTTGCGATCTGATGGAGGCCGAGCCGATATCACCTATAAACGACGAATTCCTCGGGCAGATGTTCAGCATCCCCATCCGCACCCCGCAACCCGAAAAACTTCACCAGCATTTGTTCGATCGCTACTCTATCGAAATACCCGTCAGTACGCAGGATAACCGGAACTTTATTCGCTATTCTATCAACGCCTTCAATAGCCAGGAAGATTTGGATAAACTCTATGCCGCCCTACAGGAGATCATGGCTGAAACCACCTTATTGGAACGTCGCCAAAAGGTCGCCCGATAGCCCGGCCCCAGAAGCCCATCTGCTCCCGATAGCCGGCCCCTCTAGTGCGTATCATATGTCCTAATCAGATTGAACTTATAAGTAGGCCCATTATCAGGCCCGCTATTGTCGCCGCCCCTGGTCAGTTGATACAACACCACCCTCGTTCCGCCTGTGGGATTGTCCTTATCATCTCCGGGTTTATAGATGGGAAATTTTTGCAGCAGATTGCCTTCCATCAGAATAAACTGGTCATGCCCCTTGTAACCCGTATTGATCTTTCCATCCATCATGGCATCCGGCAAGACGCAGCCGGTAATAGACTTGTTGTCCACAGATAAAAAAGCGTATACCGTCCCAAATACCCCTCCCGTATCACTCATGATAAACAGCACCAGATCGGGATTTCCATCACTGTTAAGATCGTCGATCTGCGCCTTCAACACCCTGCCTCTGAGGGGGAAAGCGATCTCTCTGGCACTCCCATCGAATCCGACCGGCCTGACTGTCAAATCGTTGAATTGCGCGTTTTTATTCCTGCACGTTACCCTATAACCCACTTTCCCGATCTTCAGCGTGGAATCAATTTTGGTAAAGGTCCTTGGGATGGTATCCCTGGTAACCTGGGCATCCGTCGCGGCAGCGCAAAACAACCCCGCAAAGAAAAGTATCAAGCGATATTTCATGCCCTAAAGATAGAGAATGTGAGCCTCCTCATAAAATACTCTTCACCTTCAATGACAACTGCGCTACCTCCCCCTCATTCCGGCGCACCAACACCCTGACCCTGGGCCCTAGAGTACGCAATAACCCCTGGTAGACCTGAACATCCTGCCGGGAATTCCCGTTGATCTCCAGGATAACATCCCCTTCCCGGAATCCCGCCTTCTCGGCAGGCGAATCTCTCATCACATCCGTGACCACGATCTTGCCACTCAGCAGGCCGATCGAAACGCCGCTATAACTGTAGTCGAAGGGTTGCTTAAAGGTAGCATTCGGGAGGATATAGATCTCCGACCGCGCATAATTCACAATGAGATTGAATCGCCGCAGAAGATCGTTCCCGATCAAGCCGCCCAGCTGCGGATAGGCAGTGACATCGCACTCGTCGTCAAAAATGTAACACGGTATCTGCCTGAACCTGAATGGTCCGATGGAAAAGTTCTTCAACGTAGTCAGCTTCAATTCCGTCTTCCCGCCCAGACCGGCGCCCTCCGCCAGTACAGGCTTTTTCTTCTTGGGAGCGAAGATGGCGCTGTCCGTCGTAAAATGAGAAGAAAAAAGGAGGCACAGGCCGGCGCCCGTATCGAAAAAGAACCGGGAATTAATATCCCGCGCATCGTTCAGCTGACCGTCCATCATAGGCAGACCGAATACCCGCGGCTTCAGCAGAAATCCCCCCCCCGGATAATGCACGGGCCCCGCCGAATAAACATCCATCTTCAGGCTGTCATAGTCGATCTTCACCACGTAACGGGAGAAAAAAGTGTACCCGACAATGCCGTCGATGTTCTCCCCATAGATGCTGCTCAACAGCTCATAGTTACTCACCTGTATCGTCAGGCTGTCTATACTGAGCTGCCCTACCCGCAACCGCATATTGCTCAGCAGGCGCTGTTGACGAACGCCCCCGATGCCTCGGATGATATTCGTGCTCGATTCCGGGGCCAGCTTAAAGCGCTCGGCCGTAGTCGAATCCAGGGACATGCTTCCACAGCCGGTATCGAAAATAAAATTCAGGGAATCCGGAAAATTACCGATCTGTACTTTGCCAAGAATGATGCCCCCGATCAATACCCTGAACCGGATGGTCGTCAGGTAACGGTCCGCAGGTATATCCTCCCCATCCTGGGCGGCCGACCGGGCCTGCCAGAAAAGAAGAAAGAGCAGGATGGTGAAGAAATGGCGCATCGTCAGGTGATCAGATTATATTAAATTGTCATAAAATTCAGCGATAAGCAGGGAAAAAGCGATTCAATCCTTGTACACGTTCGTACAAGTTGGTACAAAACCGGGGTAGCCAGACGAAGAAGGCTAAATTTACAGGACTATAATGCTTTAGCTATTATGCACACCGATGACAACCTGATCCGGCAGGTAAAAAAATTGTTCGAAGAAAAAACCGGGTGGGGTGACTGCGAAGCCTGGACCAACCAGGACTTTTTACAGCTCAGCGAGCTCATTAGGGAAGAGACTGGGATCACGATCAGCCATGTAACCCTCAAGCGTATTTGGGGCAAGGTTAAGTACGACAGCCTCCCCAACACCCATACCCTCAATACCCTTGCCCAATTCCTGGGCTACGATAACTGGCGGGATCTCGCCGCAAAAAATCACCCCGTCACCAACTCTTCAGCCACTCACTCTTCAGCCACCGATTCTCCCGAGGCCGGAAATGAATCCCCCGCCGTAGCCGCCGTACCCCCCATCTCCCCCTCCGCGATCACCCCCGTACCTCCTCCACCAATCGAAACCCCCATCTCCGCCACCGAATCCCGCACCCGGGCCCACATCCCCGAAAACCCCCACCAGGCCCCCCCCACCGACTCGCCCACTACCGACTCGCCCGCCGCTGAACCCTCCGCCACCACTGAACCCTCCGCCACCACTGAACCGCCCGCCCCCGCCGCCACCTCGCCTGCCCCCGCGAACCCCACTCCCAGAAAAACCTGGCTCTTCGCCATCCCCCTTATCGGCATATTACTCGTCCTCCTCTTCCTCCACGGCCAGCAACCCGCCCCGCAACCCGGCGACTACAAATTCAGCAGCAAAAAGGTCGTTTCATCCGGCTTACCTAACTCAGTCGTCTTCGACTTCGACGCCTCCCGCTCGCCGGACGACTCAGTCATCATCCAGCAATCCTGGGATACCACCCGCCGGGTAAAAGTCTCCAAACACGAACACCAGTACACTTCTGTTTACTACTATCCCGAATATTACCATGCTTCCCTCCAGGTACACGGTAAGATCGTCAAAACGCACAGCCTGCTGATCAAAACCGATGGCTGGCTGCCGATGGTCGATCAAAGCCCCGTACCCGTCTATTTTAAAAAGGAAGAAGCCATTCATGACGGCCGGCTGAGCCTGTCCCTCCAGCAGATCCGTGAAAAAAATATTCCCCTGCAGCCCTCGCCGCCCAATGTCCTTTTCGCCAATGTGGGGGATTTCGGTGAGATCTATACCGATCATTTCGTCTTTGAGACTTCCCTTAGGAATGACTATGCCGAAGGGTCGGCGGCCTGCCAGCTCACGCGCGTCTATCTGCTCTGTGAAAGCGGCGCCATTTGGGTCCCGCTCTGCGCAAAAGGCTGTATCTCCAACATCGATCTCTATTTCACTTATTTCTATACGTCAGGGAAGAATGAAGACCTCTCCGCCTTCGGCGTCGATTTCACGAACGACGTAAAACTCCGCATAGAGTCGGACAGCGGCCAGGCAAAGATCCTGATCGACAACCGGTTGGCTTATACCGTTCCCCGTCATATCATCCGGTCCAAAATCGTCGGTATCGATTTCAGCTTCCAGGGTACAGGATCTGTCGATTATGTCTATCTCTCCAATGGCAAGACCTCCTACCGCGACGATTTCAATGGGGCGCCAGAGCCGCCAGCCTCTTTTTCGACTCCTCCGGGTAAACAGTGATGTAATGACTCCTCACCAGGTCGGCAACAGGATCCTTTTGCTGCTGCGTAAGTAGTGTGATCCTCGCAGAGGCACGCGCCGGCATATGACAATCGATGCAGTTATTGATGAGAAAAGCCCGATCGACCTTCACCCCCCCAACCCTACCATCCAAATGCCCGCCCCTCGCAACCTCCACTCCCGCGTGTCCTCCAGCCGGCACATGACAATTCATACACCGCGCCGCAAACACCGCCAGGTTCTCCCTCTCCCGCACATGCACATCATGACAACTCCCGCACTCCAGCGTTTTCGATTGCAGGTAACATTGACTCGCTATCAGCAACTCATATTGATTCCCATGCACATCCGTATTCTCCGGCGCCTTACTCAGCCGCGGATCTGCGAAATAATAATTCGACAACGTATCCCCCGGCTTGAAAAGAAAGACAGAACGCAGTTGACCGGTATGAGCCCCCGAATGACACACAGCACATACATCCAGCCGCTGTTGCCGCGTCAGCCTGGCAAATTTAGCCATATACCTTCCCACCGTATCTTCCGGATGCTCCCGCTGCCATGCGGCATGCAAAGCGCCGGGACCATGACACCGCTCACAATCGATCCCATAGACGACCGTCGCCCGGTCATACTGCGGCGTACCCTCGAAAAAATTGGTATGCAGCATCGCCTTCGTCCCGATATAGGAACTGTGACACTCAAAACATCCTACATTGACCGCCCGGTCAAACCAAATGCTGTCCGGCGGGTAATAGGGACTGTTAGCCCAGCTGTGTTCGGTAACAAAATAGGAGACAGGTAATTGAAAAACGCCATCCCCCTTCCAATACAAATAGGTCTGCGCCTTACGCCCAGATCCAACCGCAATATCGAATCGATGCGCTTCCCGCACCCGTTCCGTGACAGCCACCTGGTAAAGCCCACTGTCCCGCTGCTCCATGATCACTTTGTGACCCGCATCATAAATAAATTCGTTATCCCGGGTCGCCCCAGCCGCGGAAGCCCCGCTCCCCGTTCCCCGCCCAAACGGCCCATCCACCGTATGTATATTCGCTATCCGTGAAGTCATCGCATGCGCCGCATGCACATACGTCCCGCCAATGCCCTTATGACAATCCATACACGCAGCCATCCCCGCATAACCTGCGCCTCGCGGATCCACATTCTTTGCCGGCGCCGGCTGCATACATCGGGAAAAAAGAACAATAAAACAAACAATGGCTCCAACAAAAAAGGACAATCGCCGATAGCTGCTCATAGCAAAAATACTCCCTCCGTTGAAGATACAACACATTGCACATTCCCGAATATGCAATAGATGCTTATTAACTGGTCTTCTTATAATTAAAAATAGCTAAACTGTTAAGTACCAGCGCAAATACGGCTATAATGCCCAACTGTGGTAATATGTTTTTAAGGCTGCTTCCTTTCAGCATGATCATCCGCATCACCTCGATCAGGTAACTGACAGGGTTAAACTTAGTAACGGTTTTCGCCCAGTCGGGCATGCTGTCAATCGAAGTAAACAGGCCGCCCATCAGCACGAAGATCATCACAAAAAAGAACATGACGAACATAGCCTGCTGCTGCGTTTCGCAAAAGGTGGAAATCAGCAAACCAAGCCCCAAAACGGCGAGCAGGTAGACAGCTATAAATCCATACATAAGGAAAAGACTGCCCACTGGTATGATGCCATAGACGAGCCGGGCGACAAGGAGGCCAAGCGTAAATACCACATTTCCCAATATCCAGAAGGGGATAAGCTTGCCTAAAATAAAGTGGTATTTTTTAATCGGGGTTACATTGATCTGCTCGATAGTACCCACCTCCTTTTCTTTAACGATATTCAGCGCAGTTAAGAAGCCACCTATCATCGTGACCAGTATAGCCAGTATACCCGGTACCATGTACATATGATAATCTAGCAAAGGGTTATACCAGTTGGACGAAGCGACATCAATAGTCGGCTGCTGGTTAAAATTGCCAGGCTGAATGAATTGCAACCTGACATCCCTATTGAAATCCTGAATCACTGTCAGGAGATAGGCACTCCCAAGATTTGCTTTTGTACCATTTATAGCATTTACCGCCACAAACAGTTTCTGCTCATTTTCGCGTATCAAATTTCGCTCAAAACCCTGGGGAATCTCCAGTATAAGATCCGCTGCATCGGACTCGATCAGCCGATAGGCCTGCTTAAATGAAAAATCATAGCCGGTTAATTTGAAGTAGCCCGATGCTATTATTTTATTGATCAATTTTTGTGAATAAGAGGAATGATCCTTATCGATAACGGCAACGTTGACATTTTTTACCTCATAATTCGCGGCCAGCGGCAAAATAATCAGCTGGATGACCGGCATAGCAATGACCATTGCCACAATGGCCCGGTTGCGAAAGATCTGCCTGAACTCTTTTTGCAGTAAAAATTTGATGGTCCTCATGATAAGCGGATTTTGAAACTTTTTAGACTGATGACAAGCATGAATATAGTAATCCCCGCCAAAATAAGCGTCTCCTTCCAAATCGCACCTAGACCGAGACCCTTGATCATGATGTCCTTTACTATTATATAATACCATTTGGCGGGGATAACGTTAGAAATCAGCTGCAGCGGCAAGGGCATATTTTCGATCGGGAACATAAAACCGCTGAACAGGATAGTCGGCAACATCATGCCCATTAAAGAGATCAGCATGGCTACCTGCATGGTATTCGTTTTGACCGAAATAAAGATCCCAATGACAAGACAGGTGATGATAAACAAGGTGCTTTCCGCAAAGAGCAGGAAAATATTGCCATTGACAGGCAGGTCAAGCACAAAAACACTTAACAGTAAAATGGTGACTACATTAACCAGGGACAATATCAAATACGGCACCGCTTTCGCTACAATGATCTTCAGCGGGCTAAACGGAGAAACCAACAGGATCTCCATGGTACCGGTTTCTTTTTCTTTTACGATGGAAACGGCAGTCATCATTACGCAAACCAGCATTAACACCAATGCCATTACCCCCGGTACGTAATTGGGCGCCCCCTTTAGTTCCGGGTTATATAAAAACCTGATCTCGGGCAATATCCGGTAGGGTACATTATTGGTTTTATTGAAGTCTGCCTCGTAATCCTGGATAATGGCGTTAATATAGCTGATTAAGGTAGTCGCGTTATTCGGATCCGTGGCGTCCGCAATGACCTGTATCCGGGCATCATTCTGATGCACCAGGTCATAATTGAAATTAGCCGGAAAGATAACGGCCAGCCTGATATCGCCCTGCTTCAACGCTTCTTTCATCTCCTGATTGCTCCTTACGGTTTTATCCACCTCGAAATACCTGCTGGCTTCTATTTTGGAAATGATCTGTCGGGAAGCAGCGTCCCGGGCCTGGTCCATGATGACTATCCTGGCATCCTTCACCTCACTGGTCAGCGCAAAACCAAATATCAGGATCTGCACTACCGGCATCCCGAATAGGATCAGCAGCGTTTTACGATCGCGCAGCACATGCGCAAATTCTTTTCGGATAAATATGACAAACTGTTTCATACTTGTTAGTTTATTCACTGCGTTTGGCGCCGCGGGCCAGTTCATAAAATACTTCGTCCATATTTGCCGCGTGAAAATTGTCCTTTAGCTTTCGGGGTGTATCGAGCGCTTTTATAACGCCGTCGACCATAATGGATATCCGATTGCAGTATTCCGCCTCATCCATGTAATGGGTAGTGACAAAAATGGTTACCCCCCTGTCGGCTGCGTCATAGATCAGATCCCAGAACTGTCTGCGGGTTACCGGATCCACCCCGCCGGTTGGTTCATCTAAAAAAACTATTTTTGGTTCGTGCAGCACCGCGACGGAAAAAGACAGCTTTTGTTTCCATCCCAGAGGCAGCGATACCACCAGCTTTTTCACCTCCTGCTGCAAGCCCAGCTGGTTGATCAGTTGGTCGCTTTTTGTTTTGATCTGCTTATCCGTCAACCCATAGATGCCCCCGAAAAATCTAATATTCTCCAACACGGTAAGGTCTTCGTATAGTGAAAATTTCTGGCTCATATAGCCAATATTCTTTTTGATCTGCTCGGTTTGCTTATATACATCGAAACCCGCGATCGTAGCTTTTCCGGATGATGGAATAGAAAGCCCGCATAACATACGCATAGCAGTGGTTTTCCCCGCGCCATTAGCCCCCAGGAAACCAAATATTTCGCCTTTATCCACCTCGAAAGAGATCTCACTCACGGCAACAAAATCCCCAAATCGTTTGGTTAGTTTATCAGTTGTTATGACGGCTTCGCTCATGGTTATAATAATTTAATAAAACTGTCTTCAATCGTAACTGCTGTTGTCCTCAACTCGATGTCTGCAAGTCCCTCCTGCTTCAAATAATCAGTCACCTCGCTTATATTCACCTGCGGGTCCTTAAAAGACACATGCGCAAACTCACCAAAAGCATAGCTGTTCATCACCTTGTCATAACTGCGCAATAGCTTCAAAAGCTTATGCATATTATCCGCCTTGACTGCATATAGCTGTTCGGGATAGGATTTGACGATATTCCCGGGCGTATCCACCGATAAAAGCCTGCCAGATTGGATCAAAGCGATCTCGTCACACATATTGGCCTCATCCATATAAGGAGTGGATACGACGATCGTAATATTCTGTGTCTTCAGTTGCTTAAGCATCTCCCAAAACTCCTTTCGGGATACAGGATCGACGCCGGTGGTCGGTTCATCCAAAAACAAGACAACAGGTTTATGGATCAACGCACAACATAAGGCCAGTTTTTGTTTCATCCCGCCGGACAACTTGCCCGCCCTTCGCTTTTTAAAAGGTTCCAGCTGGTCATAAATCTCCTTGATCAAATGATAATTGGCTTCTACTGTAGTATCAAATACAGTGGCAAAGAAATTCAGGTTCTCTTCGACGCTCAGGTCCTGGTATAAGGAAAATTTTCCCGGCATATACCCTACCCTGTTCCTGATCTGTTTATAATCCTTTACCACGTCCAATCCGTCGACCGTAGCCGAGCCTCCATCCGGCAGCAGAAGGGTGGTGAGCACTCGGAATATACTGGTCTTTCCGGCGCCGTCCGGACCGATCAATCCGAATATCTCTCCGGGCTTTACGGAAAAAGAAACATGATCAACCGCGGTTTTTTCCTTTCCATAAACCTTGACCAGATTTCTTACGACAACCGCGTTTTCAGCGCGCCCGTTTTGTTCCATGGCTTATAATTTAATTTCTCCGTACATGCCTATTTTCAGAAACCCGTCGTTCCTGACCCTTATCTTAACGGCATACACCAGGTCGGCCCGTTCGTCCTTCGTTTGAATGGTCTTGGGAGTGAACTCCGCTTTATCGCTCACCCATTCGACGACACCTGTATAATTTTTATAAGTATCCTTTGTGCTATCCACCAAAACCTTCACCTCCTGGCCTATTTTCACCTGCGGAATCTGGTCACCCGTGATATAGGCACGCAGGATGATCGTACTCAGCTCCGCTATTTTATAGATCGGTTTGCCTACGTCGGTTACTTCACTCGCTTCGGCGTATTTGGTCAATACGGTACCATTTACTTCATTGATGATCCTGCACTTGTCGAGCAGATCGTTCGTCTGCTCAATTTGCACACTTAATGGCCTGGACTGATCATTTAAGTTGGCCGTGGTAATGCTTAAGGATGACTGCAGGGCAGCGATCTGCTTGTTGATGACATCCACCTGTGTATTGGCGTCATCAAGCTGTTTTTTTGTAGCGGCATCGTCCTTTAGCAGGTTTTCATTACGCAATTGTTCGCGTTTGGCCTGACGCAATTGTTCTTCCAATGAGGCAGTCTGGGCAGCGATGTCGGGCTTTCCACTTAAAGTAGCTCTTATCTGAGCTTCCAGTTGTTTCTTTTTTAAATACAGCTGGATACTATCGATATAGCCTACCACTTGCCCAACCTTTAATATTTGCCCCTCTTCAAGATTAAGCTCCTTTATAGCGCCGGCCCCCTGGGCCGAAACAATCGTTTCAACCGCTTCAAAGGTGCCGGACGCATCGTATTTATTTTCACTTTGTTTACAGGAGACCAGCCCTGTCAACAGTATGGCCAATGGTAACGATATTTTTTTCATGTTAGTTTTATTGTTGATTACCGGTTGTAGTTTGCTGATTATATTGTGTCATCAGGAGTTGTACTTCGTGCAATATTTTATTTTGACGCGCCTGGTTTTCATCATTGACGTCGATCAAAAAGTCGTTGCTGGTGATCACGCCGTTCTCCAGTTGCGCCATAGCCGTGTTTTTAACTTTGGTGCGTAGCTCGATGATCCTGTCATCCGATGCTAATAGTTGCTCGTACTTGCCTATATCGGCATCCTGTTGTTTTACCGTCAAATTGGTATTAAAGAGAAATGTTTCCTTCTCCACAACGAGATTTTTGCGGCTGATGTCAATCAAAGCCCTGCTATTTTTAAGCGTGTAAAATATGGACGGCGACCATGCCAGTTTAATGCCCCCGATATAGTAACCGGCAAAATTATTGCTGAGCAAGTCTAATCCGGGGCGGGCAAAACCACCCTGTAAAAACAGGCTCAGTTTGGGAAGAGTCTGGACGGTAAGCAGCTTATTCTGCGCATCCAGGTTTTTACCCTGAAGATCGTAAACCAGCAATTCGGGCCGGTTAATGGCATGCATCACATTGACCGATGGTGGTTTTACCAGCAGGGTGTTTTCATCCACCGTTTTACCGATAAAAAGACTCAGCATGTCCATATATGCTTTTCGGGATGCCCGGAGATTAACAGACTGCTGTTCATCCTGCAGCACCTGGGCTTCTAATACGTCACCGTTACTTCTGAAAGCAGTCCCGTTCCTGATCGAGGCCCGTATCTTGTCATGGCCTAATTGCACATCTTTGATGACCAGGTCATTTTGTTTTATTTGCTCGTCAACTAACAATACCCCGAAAAACAACTGGTTGATCCTGTCCTTTAACTGATACAGGTCTGCTTCCAACTGTTGCTGATTAATAGCTTCAGTGGTCTTTTGCAGTTGTTTTTGTTGCTTTATTTCGCCGCCGTCATACAATGTCTGGTCAACTTCGCCGTATAGCTTATACTGATCCTTGCTATAAGTGGGAAAGTTGACACCCGGTACTTTAAAGGGGAGGGCAATGACCGCCGATTGATAGGAGGCCTGCCCATTGATGTTCAGCTGCGGCAGATAACCCTTTTGTATATTTTCGATGGTATAATCAGCCGTCTTGGCTATCAGTTCCCGCTGTTTTACCTCCGGATAATTTTGTAGGGCCAGCCTGTAACAATCATTCAGCGTTAATTGATCGGTAGATTGCGCCCTGCACATAAAAGCCGCGGCTAACAAGAATACAAGGAATGATAATTTCTTTTTCATGGTTAATCAATTTGTTTGATATTTTGATTTAATCATTTGATTAAATTGAAGGCAAAAAAAATCCCCCCTCGGGCATCGCGCTCACGCAAGCATCATTCTCCCGCGAGCATCATTTTCATCCACTGAGGTATCAGCATTTTCCGCTGCTCCAGCAACTGAATATAGTCGCCCTCGCTCATGGGGACTACAGCCTGCAAAACCGGCTGAACGATAAACGGAAAAACCATCATCCCTATAAAATTCAGGAACAGCTGTATCGGGTTAACATCCTTCTTTTTCTCTGCAAGTTGCCGCACAAAACTCGACTGCAAAATATTGCCGTTTGCCTGTATCATCTTCCCGAAACGCCCGGGGTTGTTTTTGATCTCGCTCAGCACAAACAACGGCAGGTCCGGATTTTTGAGCAGCATGTCAATATAACTGACCGGTATCAAATCTATTTTTTCATACAATGAAGTTTCAGGATCGTTTAGGACAGGTGCCATAAACGCAAAAAGCTGCTGCACCTTTTCGATCATGACAATCTCGAAAAGCCTTTCTTTACTGCGGAAATAGTAATTCAACAACGCCAGGTTAAGACCGGCCTGCTCGGCAATATCACGGGTTTTTGTAGCTGCATAGCCCTTTTTGGTAAAGACGATACGCGCCGCCTCCTTGAATTTTTCTTCTGTGGAAAGACCCTCCCCCCCCTTTATTTGTTCTTCCATTCCCGTATCCGTTTTGTGGTGGACACTGCAAATGTAAAAACAAAAATCATATTAATCAAATGATTTAATCAAAAGATTAAATCATACATAGAGGCCCCTTGCCCCTCTGGCGCCAGGCAATAGTCTATCGTTTTTCCCTTGATTCGTATAATTGGTCCGCCGTCCGGTTCATCAAAGACGTCAGCACACCGGCGTCTGCTCCCAATAACGCATCGCACCGTTCAATAAAATGGCGCTCACATTCTATCAGCACGGGTTTCAGGTCCGTCGCTTTTTGGGTGGCTGCGATATACATCCAGTTCGATTCGTAGTATCGCCAGACCAATTCCTTTTTTTCTAATTTTTCCACCAGATGGGTGATAGCACTCGGGCTTAAAAGAAGACGATTCGAAATAACGTTAGGGAATGGATAAAGATGATCATTCAGGACATGCAACAACAAATAACCCTGGGCGGGCGGCAGGCCCGAAGGCTTCCAGACTTCCGTCGCCAGTTTATCCACCTGCCGCGCAAGAAGGCCGCTCGAAAAATAAAGGGAGTTCGCATATACGCTATCGATGGCCTTTAATCTCGTTTTCACCGGTTCCATATTCACCATTTAATCAGACAGCGTAAATGCTGGAGACAGCATAAAAATAAAAAATTGGACTTGACTACTCAAATGAAATTCTCTTCAAAGAAGTTTTTAAGCGCAGTGTACTTATGTCGCAGTGAACACGTGGATAAACCCACCCCATATTTGACTACTCAAATAGAAAACTTCTTCAGTAAAGCTCTTTATCTAACTTATTGTTCATGAATCACATCGGTGTCCCTAACATCCGGGAAGCGTACCCTTCGCCTATCCATCCGGGGGGAAATGTGGATAAACTCACTCCCTATTTGACTACTCAAATAAAAAAAAATCAAAAAACACATGTTCCGTGGAAAAAATGGTGGGCCGCCCCTACTACGTGCGGGGCGGGGCGGCGCTACGCGGTGCGCGCCGCCAGATACTTCTGCGGCGGGGCGGAGACCTTCGTCGGAGCGTCGCCCCTTGCTCCTCCTCGGTCGTACCCTTCGAGGCTCGGGTACACGGTGCGCGCCGCCAGCCACTACAACGACACTCCCCTCTTCCATGGAATAAAATCATCCTGCACATGCCGCACCGAAGCGATCTCGATCTCCCCGCTGGCCACCCCGATCACATAGTCCAGTATCCGCTCACCCGCCTGCTTGATCGTCTCTTTCCCCTCGATGATCGTACCGGTATTGATATCAATTATATCTCGCATCCGCTCGAACAAAGCGCCATTGCTCGCAATCTTCACCACCGGCGCCACCGGATTCCCCGTCGGCGTCCCCAATCCCGTCGTAAACAAAACGATATTCGCCCCCGCAGCCACCTCCGCCGTCGTCGACTCCACGTCATTACCCGGCGTGCACAATAAATTCAATCCCGGCTTACTTACCTTCTCAGGATAATCCAGTACCGCCGTGACCGGCGACGTGCCCCCCTTCTTGGCAGCCCCCGCCGACTTGATCGCATCCGTGATCAGCCCGTCACGGATATTGCCCGGCGAAGGATTCATATCGAATCCCGAACCTACCGCCTTGGCCCGCTCATTATAAGTCCGCATCAAAGAAGAAAATCTCTCCGCCGTCGGAACATCCACACACCGGTCGCTAAGGTTCTGCTCCACCCCGCACAGCTCCGGAAATTCCGATAAGATCACCGACCCGCCTAACGCAACCAGCAGATCGGACGTATAGCCTATCGCCGGATTGGCGGAAATCCCCGAAAAACCATCCGAGCCGCCACATTCCAGCCCGATACATAGTTTACTCAGCGGCGCCGCCTGCCTTTCCTGCTGGTTTGCCACTATCAGCCCGGCAAAAGTCTGCTTGATCGCCAGTGACAGAAAGTCGGATTCAGTGCCTACCTTCTGCTGCTCCAGAATATACAACGGCTTCGAAAATTCAGGCGTCCGACGCCGGATCTCCTCCTCCAGAATACTGACCTGCGCATTCTGGCATCCCAGACTCAGCACGGTCGCTCCCGCCACATTCGGATGCGTGATATAACCTGCCAGTAAGCCACACAATGCCTGCGCATCCTGCCGCGTTCCGCCGCATCCGCCATCATGCGTCAAAAATTTGATCCCGTCAATATTCGGGAACAGGCGCTTGTTCGCATGCTGACCATAATCGGCATGCAGATCGGCCCCCAGTATCTCCTCCACGCTCTTCCCCGTTTTATACAACTCTATCAATTGCTGTGACTGCAGCTGATACGACCGGTTACGGCCATAGCCCAAATCGGTCACTAGCGCCTGCTGCAACACATCTAAATTCCTGTTCTCACAGAAGACCATCGGGATCACCACCCAATAATTAGCCGTTCCCACACTGCCATCCGCCCGGTGATACCCCTGAAAGGTTCTACCCGTAAAGGCAGAGACATCGGGCATCACCCAATCCGTATGCCGTTCGCCGACAGTAAAATCATTGGCGGCATGCTTGACAGTGCTCGTGCTGATCAGGCCGCCTTTCGGAATCGCTACCTGCGCCTTACCCACCAACACCCCATACATGGTGATCGAGTCACCAGCCGCCAGGTCGACGATAGCAAATTTATGCTTGGCCTTCGTGTTTTCCTGGATCGTATACTTCTGCCCTTCAAATTCTACGACAGAACCTTTCTCCAAATTGGTCAGCGCCACCAGCACATTATCTGCCGGATGGACTTTCAATACAGTTGCTTGTTCGCTCATAAACTACTTTTTTGAGTTGAAACTTTGGCCAGCGCCGTCGCTGCACCTTTATTCATCAATATATCCAGCTGCTCCCGTACCCCATCCGCAAACCCCGGCAGCCGCGTCAGGTCCGCACCCCATAGGGACTCGTCTTGCAGCGCCCTCGTCACTTCTTCATCCCATCCCTCTTTCTTATCAGCCCGCATAAATAATAGATAGGCTGCAAAACCCAGCGCTAAATGCGGCGGCGGCCCGTCATGATGTTTATAGTGTTCCAGCAGCACCGGAATAACCCGGCTCTTCATCTTCAAAGAATATTGCATCGTAATACTCATCCACTGATGCTGAAGATTCGGATTCCGGAACCGGTCCAGCACCCGCAAACCAAATTCCCGCGCCTCCTCTATCGGCAGTTGATAAGGAATGGAAGGTGCAATCTCCTTCAACATCAGGTGCGATACAAAAGCGGCAAACGCAGGGTCGTCCATCGCATTTTTCACCGTCCCGAACCCGGCCAGCACCGCCAGCCCGCAGCTCAGCGTATGCGTGCCATTCAGCAGCCGCAGCTTCAGTTCCCGGTAGATCTCTATATCCGGCGCGATGACCACGCCCGGATCCGCTGCGGCAAAGGACAACACCGCACGTACCTTCTCATTCCCCTCAATTGCCCACAACCGGTAAACTTCCGAAATCGACAACAGCTCATCTGTATAACCCAGATCGTGTTCCAATTGTTTCAGGCTAGCCGCGTCAGGCTTACCCGGCACGATCCTATCTACCAGTGAACTGCAAAAACGACAATGCTGTTCCATCCATAGGATAAAGTCAGCCGGCAGCTGACTGATCTGCGCCAGCTCCTTGACGATGCCCGCCAGCTTCTTCCCATTGTCGACTATCAATTCGGTAGGAACGATGACCATACCGCTCTCCGCACTGCCGCCAAAAGCCTGCCAACGCTCGTATAAAAATCCGAGTAGCTTGCCGGGAAAAGAAACCGGCGGCCGGCGGCGGATATCGTCCTCCACCAGTTGGATACCCACTTCGGTCGTATTGCTGATAATGATCTGCATCTCCGGCCGGTGCGCCAGTTGCAGGATTTCCTCCCACTGGTCCCTCGCCGACATGACCCGGCTGATCGCCGAACAGATAATATTTTCTTCCACCTTTTTCCCTTCCTCAATCCCCCGGATGCACAAAGTATAAAGCCCATCCTGCCGGTCGAAGGCGCCGGCATCACCGGACTCAGTCGACTTGACAAGCACGACCCTGCCATTAAAAAGCCCCTGGCGGTTGGCCTTGTCGATAAAATAATCCGGTAGCCCCCTCAACAGGACGCCAGTCCCAAATTGCAGGACTTTCTCCGGCAGCGAAAAAATGGCTTCCGCGGGTTTTATCAGTCCGGTCGTCCGGATTGACACCAGGTTGTCTTTTGATAAGTTGATCATTTGGACTTTTTTTCGTTCATGACAGTCTTGTTCTCATTCAGGACAGTCTTGTTCTCATTCAGGACAGTCTTGTTCTCATTCAGGACAGTCTTGGCTATTTGCAGCGCCAACAGCGTATTGTCATATAATAATTCATATTTTTCTCCCGCCAGCACTTCCTTGCTGATCAGCCTGCTCCCCATCCCAACCGCACATACCCCAGACTTGAACCAGCCGCGGATATTGTCCTCATCGATCTCTACTCCACCCGTAGGGATGAACAGCTGACCGGGGAAAAGATCGCGGATCGAATGAACGAATTCCGGTCCCAGCATATTCGCAGGAAACAGCTTGATGATCTCCG
>JAMFSL010000208.1 GCA_026225275.1 Puia dinghuensis | reverse complement strand
TGATCGCCGTGCCCCATGTTGAGGTACAACATTTTATACCGGGTATTCGTCCAGACGACGGGGACATCGCCACTGCGGATACGGTCCTTTTTACCGAGAGGGTACTGGCCGGGATCGAGGGTGACGAGGACCTTTACGTTCTTATCGAGGCGGGGATTGGGGTCCCACCGATACCATTCATTCACCGGACCTATATATTTTCCGGGAAGGCCGAGGGTCACGGGATGCAGGGTATCATCGACCAGCAGCCGGGCAGGCATTGGAGGCCAGCTATTGTCTTTGAAGATGGCCCCACCCAGGAAGTGGACGAACCAGGGCCAGTGGGTATAGGAATCATTGTACGCGGAAACGTGGAAGCCCAACCAGGCTCCGCCGCTTTCGATATATTGTTCAAAGGCCGTCCGCTGGGCTGCATTATGCGGAAAGTCGTTGAGCCAGAGAACGACCTGGTATGACCGAAGTTTTTCGGGCGACAGCATATTCCAATCGGAGGTCGTATCGAGGATGAAATTGCCGCCTTCTGCCGCCAAACGACTATAGAAGCGAATGGCATCATAAGCGAATTCAACGTGATCGGTCTCCACCGTCGTCGTATAGAAGGCCAACGCTTTGAAACGAGGGGCAGGCAGCGGTCGGGTCGCCGCAGCCCAGAAAATAGCGTTGCGGAAAATATGCGTATATACGGAATCGTCGAAGAGGATGGGGTCATGGCCCATGAAAAGATATACGTTTCGGGCTTTGACGCGTGGGTTCGTCCAGATCACGGGATGATCGCCCATTTTAATGGCGGTATCGGGGAAGTAGGATGACTCGTCGACGTGAGCAAGGACATTGACATTCGGTCGCGGGCTCTTGTCATAGGTATACCATTCTTCTTTCTGCACCGTAAAGGAATCGGGCACACCCTTCATGACGGGGTTATCGTGGTTTTCGACGTGGACGGTTGCTTTGGCAAAACGGGCGATATAGTCTTTCCAGCGGATACCGCCCATGAAATCGGAAAACCATTGCCACATGGGATAGCCGTCAAATTCTCCGAGCAGGCTGGCGTGATGGAAGCCGACCCATCCTCCCCTACCTTCCTCTATATAATGCTGGAAAGCCAGGACGGCAGCGGGCTTCCAGGCATAGGGGGCATAGTCGAGCTGAATGATTAATTGATAGCGGGAAAGGAAGGCATCATTGATACTGTCTGTGTTGGTGATATAGTCAATGCGAAAATTGCTGTCGAGCGCCAGGTTGTCGAGCCATTTCCTGGCTCTGGCGGAGTATTCGACATGATGTCCGCCATTCTCGTAGAGGGCGAGGACGCGGAAACGGGAAGGCCGGCCGGTCGTGACGGCTATATCTTCCTTAAAAGACTCCATCAGCTGCTGCGTGTGAGCATGAAGACCTTCGAACAGGGGCAGGTCGGCGGCGGACCAGGGATTGCCGCTATGGTAGTCCCACCAGCGGTATTCGACCTTTGTAAAGTCATTGGTAATGCCTTTGTCCAATGCGCGGTCTGCGAAATGGGAGGCGGTCATCACATAGCCGGTGTCCGTGACCTGGATCTCGAGGCGGCATTGCACCTGGTAATGATTGGAAGATCCGCCGGTAAAGCCTTCCGGGCCGGCGATCGCTACAGGAACCGGGTGGCCATCGGGAGAGAGTCCGCCGGTGAGGATGTCGAATCGGACTGTTCCGCCGATGATGCCTGCTTCGGGATCGGCGATTTCTACTGTCTTGTCTGCGTTGGGGAAGGTTTGTTCGAACCATTGAAGTGCCCGGCGATACGCTTCTGATTTTGGTAGTGATAGATCATAGGAATAATTCTTTTGATAGTACACCTTACCGTTCCGGGTGGAGACGGGGGGAATATAATTAGATGGGGAAGCGGCCCAGCGGATGGCGTCCCTTAGAAGGATCTGATAATTGGTATCGGCCAGGATGGTCGGGTAAGCGCCCATGCTGATATAGATCATGCGGCGATAGGCTCCATTCGTCCAGACGACGGGGTGGTCGCCCATGGACTTGTTGGGATGGTAGGAGGATTCGTCGACGCTGGCCAGGACGTGAACATTGTTCCTGGGGCTGTGATCGAACTCGTACCATTCATCCGAGAGGGAGAAGGTGACGGGGAGGTGGCGCGTAACGGGATGTTTATGGTCTTCGATCACGACGGTGGCCTTTTGGAGGGGCGGATGCGGGGAGTAGACGACGCCGCCCATGAAGTCCTCAAACCATTTCCAATATCGGGTATGCGGACCGAGGAAGGAGGTGCCGGTCAGGCCGGAGGCATGGATGACGACGAAACCTTTGCCTTCCTCGGCGAATTTCTGCAGGGCTTCCTGCTGGCTGTAGGACATATCGAACGGGGCCAGCTGGAGCATGACGAAGACCTGGTAATGCGTGAGGTTGGCGTCATTGAGCAGGCTGGTATCGTCGGTGAAGTCGAGGGTAAAATGATAGCGGGGGGCGATTTGTTCCAAATACGCTCGGGCGGCGGCGATCATTTTCGCGTGATCCTGGACGCGGGAGGCCATGACGAGGACACGGGAAGGGGCGTCTCCGGGGGGAGCATCTGTGCGGGAGGCGTCTGCGGGAGTACGGGTCGGGGCAGAGGGTGCAGCGCCGGCCGGCGGCCCGGAGGCAGGATCTTTTTGTCCCCGTCCCACGTCCGTGCCGACCAGAAGAATGACTAACAGGATTAAGCCGGGGAGTAGTGGGTTTAGGTGTAACTTCTTCATTGTTGTACAAATATCAAGTCTGCATGCCGGACCAGCAAGTTGATCACCACTACAATGGTACTACATGAACTGTTTTTCAGCATTTTGGAGGTTAAATGACCCGGGTTGCTAAAAATATCCTTCGTTTTTACCAAACCTTTTTAAATTGTCGTCGCATGTGGAAACTCCTACTTTTTAGCCTTATTTGCCTGGCGCAATCAATACTTGCGTTTAGTCAGTCGACGATTGGCCTGCCAGCTATCCGAAATTACAGAAATACCGACTATCATGCGGCGACCAACATTTCTGATATTGGCCAGGATAAGCGGGGTGTGCTTTATTTTACCAATGTCGACGGGCTGCTGACATTCGACGGCACGTACTGGAAGCGCTATCCTCTACCCAGGAAGGCGGCCAGTAAAGCCCTGGCGATCGATTCGGCCGGCAGGATCTATGTAGGCGGACAGGACGAGGTTGGCTATTTTTCTCCCGACCATAATGGCATTCTGAATTTTCATTCGCTGAAGGAAAAGCTGCCTACTATCGCCAGGCAATTTGCCGATATCTGGAATATCGTGCCTATGGGAAAGGAGGTCTTTTTCAGGACGATTGAAACGATCTTTAGGTATGATGGCGATACGATGAGGACCTATGATGCTCCGGGCGGCTGGCAATTGATGACGAAAATCGATGGTCAGCTCTATGCTGCAGACAAAACAAAAGGATTATTTGTCTTCAGGGACGAACAATGGCAGTCGATCTGTCCCGGTACGGCGGGTTTGCATGTTACGGGTATCATGTCCTATAAAAAGGATAGCCTGCTGATTACGACGCTGAAGAACGGGCTGTATGTGCTGGGGGGAGCGGAGGGGATGGCGTTGGGGGGGGCGGGGCTGGTCCGCAAGCCGACGGAGGCGGATCCTTTGCTGATGAATGACCTGATCAACCGCGCTAAAAAGATCGGCGAGGACCGGTTTGCGATGGGCACTGCCACGGGCGGACTGGTGATCCTGGATGGACAGGGCAGGCTGATCCAGCGGTTTTCTTCGGCGGAGGGGCTACAAAACAATAATATCCAGAGCATCATGTCGGATCAGGATGCGAATCTGTGGCTGGGTCTGGACAACGGTATCGCTTTTATCCATTATAATACGTCCGTCAAGCTGATCCGGCCGGTCAAAGACAATCAATTGCTGAGTGATGTGGTGAAGGTCTTTGATCAGAAGTTGTTTATCGGGACATCGAATGGCCTCTATAGTATCCCGCTTGATGCGACGATACCCGATATCAGCCAACTGAAGGGTGCTTTTAGTGAGGTGGGCAATACGAAGGGGCAGGTTTGGAGCCTGGAGGAGATTAATCATGATTTGGTGATGGGGCATCAGGATGGAGGCTTTATGATCAGGGATGGGAAGGCCGTGCCGGTGCTGACGCGGCAGGGGGTATGGGATGTGAAGGAGGATCCTCGCGGGGGTGTGGGACCGAGTGCGGGTGGAGGTCGTGCGGGGGGATCGGTGCCGGGGATTATTGCGGGGACGTATACCGGGCTGCGTTGGATCGACGATGAAAAAGGGCAATTCAGCGAAGGCGACAAGCTAAATGATCTATATGAATCTCTGCCGGTCATAGCCGTGGATCCGCAAGGGACGGTATGGGCATCGCATCCTTATCGCGGGGTGTATAAAAACCCTTTGCCGGGGAAAGATGGAAAGCCTCGTCATTATAAAAACTATGGTCCGAAGGAAGGATTGCCTTCCGCGCTCAGCGATTTTGTACAGGTGATCGATGGGAAGGTCATCGTGGCGACGGAAAAGGGGGTGTATGAATACGACGAGACAACGGATCGATTCCTGCCTTCTGCTATGTTCCAGCCCATCTTTCATGACAACAGCGTCGAATACCTGACGCCGGATAAGGAAGGGAATATCTGGTTTGTCAGCAACCAGCGGGTAGGCGTGATCGACTACAGCAAACGGTCGGGTACTCATCCCTATGCCGTGATCTATTTTCCGGAGCTGACGGGAGAAACGGTGCAAGGTGCGAGTTTTATCTATCCCTATAACCGGGACAATATATTTATCGGGTCGAACAACGGGGTCTTTCATTTGAATTTCGGCCAGTATATTCGTTCCGACAACAAGATAACCGTCCTGCTGGGCGGGGTGAAGGCCATTGCGGAAAAAGACAGTCTCATTTATGGCGGTTATGCGGCCTGTCCGAAGTCGGCAGTGCAGTTGCCGATTCACTGGAATTCGTTTCATTTCGAATATTCTTCGCCGTCATACGCTCCGCAGAGTGATGTCGAGTTCAGCTATCAGCTGGCTGGCTTCGACAAAGACTGGTCGGGCTGGTCGTCGCGGACGGAAAAAGATTATACGAATCTTTCCTATGGCAAATATACGTTCAATGTCCGGGCCAGGGATAATCTCGGGAACATCTCTGCACCGGTTTCTTTTACCTTTATCGTCGATCCGGCGTGGTACCAGACGGCCTGGGCGTGGTTGTTGTACATCCTGCTGGCGGGCGCGATGCTTTATGGGGTACGGGTTCGATGGCAGCGGAGGCTGGCCTTGCATCAGAAACGACACCAGGAAGAGCAGGAAAGGCTGAGCTATCTGCATAGCCTGGAGCTGGATCGAAAAGAGAAGGGGCTGATCGCGCTGCAGAATGCCAAGCTGGAAGGAGAGCTGCAATTCAAGACCAAGGAGCTGGCGACGGTGACAATGTACCTAGTAGAAAGAGGGGGATTACTGTCGAATATGAAGGAAGCGTTATTGGGCGTCATCAAGAAAATGGGTATCCCAAGCCTGGCGTATGAGCTTCGCGGAATTTTCAAGATGATCTCGGATACGGAGAAAAGCAATGAGGACTGGGATCGCTTTTCAATATACTTTGATCAGGTCCACAATAACTTTCTGACGACGCTGAAAACGAAGTTTCCTCAACTTAGTCCTACGGACCTTAAATTATGTGCTTATCTTCGATTGAATCTCAGTTCGAAGGAGATTGCGCACATCCTGAATATTTCTCTGAAGGGAATAGAGGTGAGTCGGTATCGGGTACGGAAAAAGCTGGGGCTGTCAACGGAGACGAATTTGTATGACTTTTTGATTGAGGCGACAGGAGGGCCGGCGGTGGATGGCGCGGCGGGGGGGCATGATGCGGGGGACCGGGGGCAAGCGGAGTGAAGGGGAGATGAGGGCTGACAGAATAAAAAAACTAATTTGTGTCGATATGGCCAAAGAAAAGAATAAACCCGTTCCGGTAAGATTTAATTTGAAGTTACTGGAAGTTTTGAAGGAGGAAGAAAAGATAGACACGCCTCAGCAGGCGTTAAATTTTCTGACGAATTTTTGGGAGAATAACCGGCCGGCCAAAGGGGATTTTTTAGGGTCTGCGGTGGTGGCAGCTGCGGCTCCGGCTGTGGGGGTACCTGAGGCTGCTACTGTGGCGGCATCTGTGCCTTCTGCAAAAAAGAAAGCAAGTCAAAAAAAGGAGGGTGCGGCTGCGGAGCCGCCGCCTGGGTTGTCGGGGATTGATCTTTCGATTTGGAAGGCGGAGCAGAAGGAGAAGAATGGATGAGGGATGTGGTCTAAATTGCTTGTCATGAATAGATTTTTGTACCTCGCTCTATTAGCCTGCTTTCTGTGGGCGTGTCATGAAAAACCGCGGCCGGGGTCGCCGGAGCATATCAGAGAAGTTACCGGAGGGATCGACGATAGTGTGCTGACGCATGCCGGAGAGCGGCAAGGTGACTGGCTGACTTACGGATTGGATTACCAGGAGGATCGCTACAGCTCACTCGAACAGATCAATAAGGATAATATTAAAACGCTTGGGTTAGAGTGGTCGCTGCCGCTGGGTACGCAGCGCGGGCTGGAGGCGACGGCCCTGGTAGACGACGGTATTATGTTCGTGACGGGTCCATGGAGCGTGGTTTTTGCGATCGACGTTCGTAAAGGGACTATGATCTGGACCTATGACCCGAAGGTACCGCGTGAACATGGTGAAAAGACATGCTGTGATGTAGTGAACAGGGGCGCGGCGCTTTACAAAGGCAAGGTATATGTGGGCGCATTGGACGGTCGATTGATTGCGCTGGATGCGGCCACCGGCTCACCGATCTGGAGCGTGATGACGGTAGATACCACAAAGCCTTATGCCATCACCGGCGCACCGCGGATCGTCGACGGCAAGGTGATCATCGGCAACGGCGGGGCGGAATTCGGTGTGCGCGGTTATGTCACCGCTTATGATGCCAACACTGGTCAACAGGTATGGCGCTTTTATACCGTCCCCGGCGATCCTTCGAAACCTTTCGAATCGAAAGCGATGGAAACTGCCGCCAAAACGTGGACCGGAGAATGGTGGAAGTATGGCGGCGGCGGCACCTGCTGGGATGCGATGGCATATGATCCGGCGCTGAAGCTGCTGTATATCGGCACGGGAAATGGTTCGCCCTGGAACAGGCAATACCGCAGCCCCGGCGGCGGCGATAACCTGTACCTGTCTTCCATCGTGGCATTGAATCCGGCGACCGGAGAACTCGTCTGGTATTTCCAGGAGACGCCCGGGGAGTCGTGGGATTTCACGGCGACGCAGCCGATCGTCCTGGCCGACCTTATCATCAAAGGGCAACCAAGGAAGGTGCTGATGCAGGCACCCAAAAATGGATTCTTTTATGTGCTGGACCGGACCAATGGGGCTTTCATCTCAGCCGATCCTTATGTATATGTGAACTGGGCGAAAGGTGTCGATTCGGTGACGGGCCGGCCGATAGAAAATGATTTTGCCCGTTACACGGGGCAGAACAGCGATGTCGCTCCGAATTATGATGGCGGTCACAACTGGCACCCGATGGCGTACAATCCGAAAACCGGGCTGGTGTATATTCCGGCCAGGGAAAATGTCGGCATGTATGGTCATGACGCGTCCTGGATCTACAATAAGCGGGGAGGCGGAACGGGAAATGGCTGGAATGTCGCTATCGGGTACGATTCGTCGAAACCTACACACCGGGACACTGCGGCCGAGAAGGCAGATCCCAAAGGCATGTTGATCGCGTGGGATCCTGTCCGGCGCAAGGAAGTGTGGCGGGTCGACCAAGGGAGTAACTGGAATGGCGGGCTACTGGCTACTGCCGGGGATATCGTCTTTCAGGGAACGGAAGATGGCTATTTTATCGCGTATGATGCGTCGACCGGCGCGGTGTTATGGAAAGTAACTATCGGTGGCGGGGTAATCGCTCCTCCGGTAACCTATATGGTGGATGGCAAGCAGTATGTCACGCTGGTGGCCGGATGGGGCGGCGGCGTAGGGATGAAGTTCAAAGGAGCCCCCTTGCAACCGGGCAGGATCTATACGTTTGCGCTGGGGGGTGCTGCGGTGATGCCGGTGCCTTTGCAGCAAGCCGTCGTGCCGACCATTCCCGATATTCCTTTTACGGCTACGCCGCAGGAAGTTGCGCATGGGAAAGAGCTGTTTCGCGGTTATTGTTCGACGTGTCATGTCATTGCGCATGGGGGTGGCGGGCTGGCGCCCGATCTGGCCTATGCGTCTGCCGTCACGCATCAGAGTTTTCTTGCGATCGTTTACAGGGGGGCATATCTGCCGTTCGGTATGCCGCGGTTCGGTGACCGGTTAAGCGAGAAGGACGTGCAGGACATACAAAAGTTTATTCTGACGTCGGCGAAAGCGGCCAAAGCGCGTTAGTATCCTGGGTTCTGGGTCAGGGCCGGATTGGTCTCGATCTCGCGGAAAGGAATAGCATAGATCATCTTATTAGGTGTGATGTCATAAGTGTTTGACAACAGAAAGGGCCATGCCGCCTTTTGAAGGTTACCGTAAGCTGTCATGACGGGGATGGCCTGGCCGGTGCGGAGGAGATCGAACCAGCGATGATTTTCAAAGGCCAGCTCCACGCGACGTTCGTGCGCGATCGTATCCCGCAGCATCGACTGGCTGGTGATCATTGCCGGCGGCACGCCAGCTCTTTGCCGGACCTGGTTGAGATAAGGTAAGGCAGCGGCCGACTGACCCTGTTCGTTGAGCGATTCGGCCAGCATCAACAGCACATCGGAATAGCGGTATACGGGCCAGTCGTCATCGGTATTATATTCGAGTGCCGTCGTATAGGGAGGATTGTATTGTTTTTTGATGAAGCGGTGAGTTGTCGAGGTGGTGTAGCCCATTCCCAGTCCTGCAGTATCCAAATTATTCAAGATGCTGATCACGGTGTCGGGGATGAAGTCCGTTGTAGCGTCGAGATGGCCTTTCGTGACAGCAATGCTGGCATCGAGTCGGGTGTCGCCCGGATAGTAGGCATTGACGATGTCCTGGGTGGGAACATTCCAACTACCCTCGGTATTATTGTAATTTGTACCCGATCCCAGGATAGCGCCGGTACTCGGTGTCACGGGAATCCAGTAATAGATGAACTGGCTGGCCTGACCGTCGGTGCCGGATTTATACTGGATTTCGAAAATAGATTCCGTACTATTCTTATTGGCTGTCTTGAATACATCCGCATAATTGGGCAGCAGGCTATAGCCCATCTGGGTCACAGACTGAAATAAGGGGGTCGCCTGCGCATACTGTTGCTGTGTAAGATAAACCAGCCCCAGTTCGGTTGCAGCCATTCCTTTGGTTACATTGCCAGACTGCGGAAAAGAAGAGGGGGGAGACAGTTTGCTGATGGCATCGGTGAGGTCGCTGATGATCTGGTAGTATACGCTGTCGACGGGCGACTGGTTGACGAATGCGTTCTGGGCATTGGTCACTTCATGGAGATACAGGGGCACTGCTCCGAAGCAGCGGACCAGCTCAAAATAATAGTGTGCGCGCAAGGCCTCCGCCTGGCCGATAATCTGGTTCTTTTCCGAATCGGTCATATCCGCGGGAGGGCTTTGCTGAATTTTGTCCAGGACCACGTCGGTACTTTGGATACCCTGGAAATCGGCTGTCCACAGGATGACAATGTTGGTGTTGTCAGAGCCGTCCTGGTATTCGGCCAGCTGTTCATTATTGACGCCACCTCTATCCTTCTCGTTATAGTCGAAAAAGGTATTATCGGCCCGCATCTCTTCCATATAAAAGGCCATATTGGCAGCGGTGCGGAGGGGGGTATAGCAGCCGACGAGGGCCTCTTCAAATTCGGTGGTGGTTTGGAAGAAATTCGCTTCGTTAACCTGGCCTTCGGGATTCAACGTCACGAAGCTCTTGCTGCAGGAGCCGGCAATGATGGTGAGGCCGGCCAGGAAAAATAAGTATATAAGCTGTTTCATTTTCATTTTCTTTAGGCATTACAGGAAAGAGACGTTGGCTCCGAACATGACGACCCTTGGTATGGGATAAGAACCGTTGTCCAGACCCGCCTGGGTTTGATTGTCTTTCGTATCGTTAACTTCCGGATTCTGGCCGGGATATTTCGTGAACATGAAAGCATTCTGAACACTGCAGTATATCCTGATTCCCTTGATGTAACGGAGCGTATTCTTACCGAAGGTGTAGCCAAGCGTAATGTTCTTGATGGCGAGGTAGTCACCGCTGAATACCCAGTTGGAATTCACCTCACGATACAGATCGGTTGTATTGGTAAGGGTACGAGGGACCTTACCATTGCCCGGATCTTCCAGAGACCGCCAGCGGTACTGCATGCTTTTTTCGATATTGAAGACACCGTCGAGGTTCTGGATATTCTGCAGATTGGTGTTCATGATCTTGTTACCTACCTGACCGGCGGCAATGATATTAAGATCAAACTTTTTGAAGGTGAAGGTATTGGTGAATCCATAGATGAATTTGGGGTTTGTCCTGCCGATGAAGGTACGGTCAGCGATGGTGATAGTGTCGTCGCCGTTGGTGTCTTTCATACGGGCGGTCCCGATGGTGGATGTAGAATACTTGGGATATTCTGCGAACTGCTGGGCATTCATGTATACTCCCTGGAATACATAGCCGTAAAATTCACCGATCCGATGACCGACGGCAGTCCGATTGTAGTCGTCATATTGGTTGACGCCGCCGATAGGCGTACCATTGACGAGAGATATCACTTTGTTGTCATTGAATCCGATATTGAAATTGGTAGACCATGTGAAGTTCTTCTGTTTGATATTTTCACTGCTGATCGATATATCGTGGCCCCAGATGCGGAAAGTGCCTTCATTGTATTCAATGGTGCCATAGCCGGAGGCATAAGGAATGGGTAATGGGTTCAGCATGCCATCGGTCACTTTCCGGTAATAATCATAGCTGATATTGATCCTGCCGTGGAAGAGGGTGAAGTCACCGCCGATGTCCAGTTGTTTGGAGGTCTCCCAGGTCAGGTTGGGGTTACCGAGGACGGTGATGGCCTCGCCCAGAGTTGTTGATCCATTGAGCACATAGTTGGAGGGGCTGAGCAATGATGTCTGCGTATAGTTGCCGATGTTATTATTCCCTGTCAGGCCGTAGCTGCCTCTGAATTTTACAAAGGACAGTGCATTCCATTTGGGGAAGAATTTTTCATCGCTGAGCACCCAGGCGCCGGAGACGGATGGGAAGGTGCCGTATTTTTTATTGGCGCCGAACCGGGAGCTACCGTCGTTGCGGATAGTGGCGGAAATATAATATCGTTTTGCGAAGTCGTAGTTGACCCTTGCCAGCGCCGATACCAGCGTCCAGGAGCTGCTATTGGAGGTACCGGTGGTCGTGGACGCGGCGGCTATCAAGGGTGTCGCATCGGTGGCGAAGCCGGTACCAGTGATGGAGCGAAGGCTCTCATACCATTTCTGAGCGGTGTATCCTGCAAGAACGTCCAGCGAGTGGTTGCCAAATTTTGCATTCCAATCGAGTGTATTCTCATTCAACCAGGAGTAAGTATTATTAGAATTATTAATAGCAGTGGATGAAGCCGGCGGCTGAGGAGGCACGAGGCCGAATTCGCCGAATTGAGTTCCGTAGTAAGCATTATAATCCTGGGCAAGAATATCCCCATTTATTGTGGTCTTTGCGTGCAGTCCAGGGATGATCTCGATATCGAGATAAGCGTTACCCAGGAAGGAGAAATCCGTTTGGTTGTCATTCATGATCTTTTCCTGCTGCAGGTAATTGGGTAGTGCGTACATCCCGAAGGATGCGGTCGACAGATTATATACGCCTTTCGATGCCCAGGGTGAAATCAGCGGTGAGCTAAGATCCGCTCCGCTTACTATTGCCCGGTTGCCATTCAGCGGGAGGTTTCCACCGCGGGTATTGTGATCGATCTGATAGGCCGGTGCGAGGTTGAGCCCTATTTTGATTCTTTCAACCGGCCGGTATTCGTTATTAGAGCGGAAGGCGTAACGCTGCATGCCTGTATTGTAGAGGACGCCCTGTTGGTTGAAATAGTTCATTGTCGTACTGGAAGAGGTTTTGGCCGTACCGAAGGACATATTGACCGAATAGTTTTCCATTGGGGCGGTATGAATCAATGCGCCATACCAATCCGTTCCCTTCCCATACTGGGCGGGGTTAGCATAGTCAGCGGGTATAGTGGCTGTGCCGGTGGTAGGATTGATATAGTTTTCGTAAGTGATCTTGTCCTGGTAGTAGCCGTTCATGAACGTGGCGAACTGCTGCGCGTCCATGAGGTTCGGGCGGCCGCGCATGGGTACGGATTGCACGCCGTAGTAGACATTGGCGGTTACGCTGGTCTGGCCGATTTTAGCAGTTTTAGTCGTGATGAGGATGACGCCACTGGAGGCACGGCTGCCGTAGAGGGATGAGGCAGCGGCATCTTTGAGGACGCTGTAAGATTCTATTTCGTCCGGGCTGATGAGATTGATATCGCCGGTACCTCCCGTGACATCATTGTTGATAGGTTGACCATCGACGACGATCAGCGGTTGGTTGCCTGCGTTAAGGGAGGCAGATCCTCTGACCTGGAAGACGATAGCCTGGCCGGGGATACCGCTGGTTTGCTGCACTTCGAGGCCCGCGACCTGGCCTTGCAATTTCTGGCCGAATTCCGAGGCGGTGACATCCTGAACGGCGGTGCCGCTGACCATACTAACGGCGGCGGTAATATCACGTTTGAGCAGTTTGCCATAGCTGACGGTGACCTGTTCGAGGGTGTTAGCTTCGCGGCTGAGTCTTATGTCAATGGAGGTTCGTCCGTTAACGCTCTGTTCCATGGTCTGATAGCCGATATGGCTGAAGATGAGGACGGAAAAAGGCGGGGCGCTGATAACATAGTGGCCGGCGGAATCGGTAGGGATGGTATGGCCGGTGCCTTTGACCTCCACGCTGGATCCTGACATGTCGGTTGTCGCACCGAGATTGACTGTTCCGGTGATTTTCAATTTACCGCCGCTGGTGTCGGAGACCAGGGTGTCGTTCGCGGCGGTGCGGCGGGGCTGCGTTGTGTCATGGGAGGCTGAATCTTTTGCGGCGGTGGTGTCTCTGGCTGGAGTGGGTTTGACCGGGACGGTGTCGCGGTTAATAATGGGGCGCGTGGTATCCTGGGCAAAGGAGGACAAATGAAACAAGAATGCGCAAGAAACTATTAATCCTGCTTTTTTGAGCATAGAGATCCCGTTAGCTGATAGAGGTATCATGAGCAGCCGATTATGTTAAGAGTTAGCAATCACTAATGTGCATTGGATTTAAGCTTCGCGTTTCCGTTCTTGTACAAAAGTTCACCTTTTGTAGCCTTGAAACTTTCTCAGTGTTTCTGTGTATAGAATTTTGGGGGACGAATTGATCTTTGCAAATATCTTGCCAACGAAAAAAGGCCGCTGATGCGGCCTTTTTTGCAAGGAGGTTGAGGTTTATTTAGGGTTGACCTGTCCCATCGTCGGGTTCTCCGAGAAGAAACCGAACGGCATCAGAGAGAAGCCCATATGATGGCAGGGCATCACGGGCCATTCTTCGGGGCGAACGATATGGGTGATACCGGCGACATACCAGAGGACGACATCATTGTTGCCGATATCCCGGTTCTTAGCCGACCACTGTTTCAATCCGTCATAGACCTTATTACTGGCGGGGTAGATGCCGGCGGGATATTCTTCGTCGTCGCTGTATTGGGTGACCCAGAACTGGTGATCGAGGAAGCCGGCCTTCTTTCTGACGACAGAGCCGGCAGGCATGAAAGGTTTTGCCTGGCTGCCGGGCATGAGCATGTAGCCGGTATGCTGGCCAAGGGCATTGTGCGCATTGGTGTTCATGATGTGCCAGCACCTGGCGCTCTCATAATTGACGTCGCGTTGCGCCTGCTGTTCGGTCATGAGGTGGGTGTGACCGACGGTGAATGCATTGCCATATGGGTTGTCTTTACCGACAGGGACGAGCTGGCTATTCATTTCCATGACGCCGTTGTTCTGGCTGCCGTCCACGTCCATATCGAGGCGGAAGACGAAGAAGTGCTGGTGATTGATGGCTTCGACATGAGGTTTGACGAGTGTACCGAATGGCATACCGTTGTAGGACAGATCGTTCTTATCGGGTGTGTCCATGGCATCGGTGCGGTTGACCCCCTGCACTTCGACGATGCCGGTGAGTTCGATATCGACGTCAATCGTTCCATCTTCTTTGAACCGCCATGTAAATCCATAATCGTAATTCTCGATCTGCGTATAATATTTGATCGCGAGATTAGTGGCTTGGAGAGATACCGTTCCGTGGCGCCATAAGGTGCCACCGTATTCTTCGAAGATAGCAACAGCTTTATCCAGCTGATAGGGTTCGCCATTCTCGCGGTGCAGGACAGCCGGTTCATATACCGCATTCTCCGGCGCATCCGAGCCCGGGGTCATCGGTCTGGCGATGCCCTGCCCGAGGCGGTATTCGCCGGCATCGAAGAAATTGTAGGCGGCCTGCAGGAGGCTGGGTGCGCCATAGGGCACGACCATTTCGGGCATCGATCCTTTGTACATTACCGGGCGTTCTTTTCCATTGTCTACATACCGTACATTATAGATGACAAGCCCTTCGCGGTTGTCGATGCCGTAGCGGAGACGCCAGTTCTGCCAGGCAATCTCCTGGCCATTGATCGTGATCGAGCTGCCTTCCGGCTGGGTGATGCGAATGGGTTTGGGACCTGGTCTGTGGCTGGTGTCGCGGACGACGTCTTCATCAAAATAGTTGAGATCGACGTGATCGCTGAAGCGGGTGGGCTCGTCGACGATCTTCAGGATCTTACCGGTAGTAAAGTCGACGTAGGCCAGGAGGCCTTCGATATCGACCCTGGTGCCTTTGCGGTGTGGGATGACGAGTTGTTCGCGATGGCCTAATGGGGCGATACCGAGGTCGCCTGGGAAGATCGTCCGGTGGACGACTGAATCGATCGAGATGCCTCTTTTTTGTAATGCGGCGGCCCAGGCAGGGTCTTTCCGGACAATTTTTTCGGCTGCGATCGAGTCCGCCTCCAGTCCCATGCCGATGACATTGGGAATGTTTTTTACCGAGATGACTTTGCCGGTGTTGAGGTCGACGATGGCTTCCGTCATTCCGGGTTTGGAATAGTCGTAGTAGCTGGCGTAGGCCTGGCGGCGAAATGTATCGCCGCTTTTATAAGCCAGGACTTCTTTTTTCGGCGGCTCTTTCAGGTTGATGATATTGAAGTAATCACTGCCGGTGATGAGTTGATTGGCTTTGAGGATCTGCACGACCTTTTGCATTTCGGGAGCGGTTAGGGGGTCGAGCGGATAGGACTGGGCGGAGGCGGTTGTGGCGAATAAGATGGAAAAGACGGTAATGAAGAAGATAGAATTTCTCATTTTACAATTGTTTTGGATTTGCGGCAGGCAATCTATCTTACTTACTTATATATACGACCCATATTGGGGTCGTCGAAAATGATTTTTTTCAGTTGTTCGGGATCGATGGCTCCTTCGTGGGCATAGACGATCTTACCCCCGGGGTCGATGAGCAGGCTATAGGGTAAGGCGCCCTGCCATTTGGGATCGATGGTCTCGATCAACTTGTATTTGTCATCCCCGGTAAAGATGTAATTCGGGGAGGACGATTCTTGTTTTTCCAGGAACCGGAGGGCCTTGGTACGGGCGGCGCTGTCATCGGTGCTGATGCTGACGAGCTCGAAGCCTCGGTCGCGGTACATGCGATGGAGCGTCACCAGCTCGGGAAATTCCTGCACACAGGGTACGCACCAGGTAGCCCACAGATTAATGAGCCGCAGCTTGTTCGTCGGGTTGCGGACCAAAGCGGCGATACCATCTACACCGATCGTATCGAGTCTGACGGGTTCGTGGGCCCAGGTCAT